>CACILF010000045.1 GCA_902587435.1 uncultured Pelagibacteraceae bacterium | reverse complement strand
AGATTGTATTTATTCAAATTCATTAACCTCAAAAAAAGAATTTGATAAAATTGGATTAAAATCAAAAGTTATATATTCAGGTTCAGTTGCAAAAAAATTACCAAAAAAAAAATTTAAAAATAAAAAGTTTTACAAATTAATTTCTGTTGGAAGATTAACTAAACAAAAAAATTATGAATTATTAATTAATTCCATCAGCCAAGTTAAATTTAAAAATTTTAAATTATATATTTATGGCGAAGGAGAAGAAAAAGAACAAATAAAAAAAATTATATTAAATCATAAACTAGAAAAAAAAATTCATTTAGTACCTTACGTTAAAAATAAAAATAAAATTTATAAAAATGCCGATTTATTAATTCATACTGCTTTATTTGAAGGTTTGCCAAATTGCTTGGTAGACTCTATTAATTATGGAGTGCCTGTAATAGCATACAATGGAGCTGGAGGAATATCCGAAATCTTAGGTAAGGGTAAGTATGGACAACTTATCTACAATCAAGATCCTTATGAGATTTCATTAAGGATTGATGATTTTTTTAATAATCCTAAAAAGTTACAAAAAAAAATCTTAAAATCAAAGTTTATGATATATAAATTTACAAACTACAATACTGCAATTTCTTTAGAAAAAGAAATTTTGAATATATTTTCTAAACAATGAAAAAATTTGTAAGCATAATAATACCTTTTTATGAAAATTTTTCTTTCTTAATTAGAGCCATTAAATCTGTTTCAAATCAATCTTATAAAAATTATGAAATAATAATTATTAATGATAATCCAAAAAAATATAAATCTAACCAAATAAAAAAGTTAAAAAAAAATTTTGGGACTAAAAATATAAGAATCATTAAAAATAAAAATAATTGTGGAGCTGGAATTTCTAGAAATAATGGAATTAAATTTGCTAAAGGCAAATATATTGCTTTTTTAGACAGTGATGACACTTGGAAACGTAATAAACTTTCAACTCAAATTAAAATAATGGAAAAAAATAAATACCTTGCTAGCCATACTTCCTATAGCATTATTAGTTCTAATAAAAATTATATATCAACTAGAATCGCAAGAGATCTAAGTTATAAGGATCTATTGAATTCTTGCGATATTGGATTATCAACAGTGATTATAAAAAAAGAAGTTTTAAAAACAAAGAGTCCATTTCCAAATTTAAAAACGAAAGAAGATTATGTTTTGTGGCTTAAAATTGCCAAATCCGGAGTAATTTTTTATGGAATAAAAAAAAACCTTACAAATTGGTCAAATACTCCAAATTCTCTATCAGATTCTATAATTCAAAAAATCAAAGATTCAATTAAAGTTTACCATCATTATGAAAAATTTAATTTATTTAAATCAATTATTAAAACATTTATTTTATCTTTAAATTATCTTAAAAAAGCTAAATGACTTTTATTTTAAAATCTTTTATTTTACTTTTTGTAACTTTTTTCATTTTAAGATTTATTTCTAATAAATTTGGTTTTTTACAAAGTAGATTTCATAACAATCATCAACAACTTATTGGTGCAGAATCAATTCCTCTTATTGGAGGATTAATTTTTTTTTTATATATATTATTAAATTTTTCAATTTTTAATTATACATTAGCAGCCTTTTCTTTTTTAATTTTATTACTTGGAATAGTTTCAGATACTAATTTTTTAAGTTCTCCAAAAATAAGGCTTTTAATTCAATTTATGATTATTTGTTTTTTTCTTAATTTTTTTGAATATAGAGTAAGCGATATAAGAGTAGATTTATTACGTGAATTATTTTTAAATAATTATTTTAGTTTCTTTTTTACAGCTGTATGTATTTTAATTCTAGTCAATGGATCAAATTTTATTGATGGTTCTAATGGCTTAAATCTTGGATACTTCTTTCTTGTTTTAATTATTTTACAAGTATTACTAAACAATGGATTAATTAGTTTGGAAAATGAAATAGTTTACGTTTCTCTTATTGCTATATTATTTTTGCTTATTCTTAATTTTTTCAATTATTTATATCTAGGAGATTCAGGCGCGTATTTAATATCATTTATAATTGGCAGTATTTTAATTAAAATTTATCATTATAATCAAAGTATTTCGCCATATTTTTTAGCATTATTGCTATGGTATCCTGCTTTTGAGAATTTGTTTTCAATTATAAGAAAAAAGGTTAGCAAAATTAATCCAACAGACCCAGATACCAATCATCTTCATCAGTTAATTTTTAAATATAT
>CACILF010000044.1 GCA_902587435.1 uncultured Pelagibacteraceae bacterium | reverse complement strand
AAGATAAATTTGTTAAATTATTAATATTATCAAAATAACTATTAGAAATTAATTTTTTAATCTTATTATAATTGGTGTTTATTTTTACAATTTTAGACTTAATTCTATGATTTTTTATTTGTTGATTTAAATATTTATTATTTTCTACAAAAGCATAAAAATTTTTATTTTGATTAAGTATAAGTTTGAATTTAGCACTTGCATAATTTTGAATTGATTTATGCCTTTCCAAATGATCTGGTCTAATATTTAATATAAATGCATAATCAGTCTTAAAATATTGACTATAATCAATTTGATAAGAAGAAGCCTCTATCACAAAAATGGTGGTGGGTTTTATTTTATTTCTAGATAAAACTGGTATGCCAATATTTCCAATCAGTTTAACATCTTTATTTTGATCTTTTAAAATTTTAAATAATAATTTTGCTGTTGTTGATTTCCCATTTGTGCCTGTAATAGTAATTTTCAAATTTTTTGGATTATTCAAATGAAAAATATCAAGATCAGTAACTATTTTTTTTTTGTTTTTTTTTATGTAATTTTTTAGTTTACATTTATTTATATCAATCCCTGGGCTTAAAATTATATAATCAAATTCTGATATTCTTATCTTTTTAAAAGAAATGGAAGATTTATTAACTTTTTTATTATCGTCATAAATTGAAATTTTATTATTTTTTTTTAAATATTTAAATGAAGCCTGCCCACTTTTACCATAACCATAAATAAGAATTTTTTTATTTTTTAGGTTATCATTTAAATTAAACATTATCTTAATTTAAGAGTGGCCAATCCTATCATTGCTAAAATAATTGATATGATCCAAAATCTTACAACCACAGTTGATTCTGCCCATCCTTTTTTTTCAAAATGGTGGTGAATTGGTGCCATTTTAAAAATTCGTTTTCCTGTTAACTTAAATGAAATAACTTGCACTATTACCGAAACTGCCTCTAAAACAAACAAACCTCCTGTTATTGCTAAAACAATTTCATGTTTGGTTATTATGCCTACTGCTCCTAAAGAGCCACCTAAAGCGAGTGAACCTGTATCTCCCATAAATATTTTTGCTGGTGGTGCGTTGAACCAAAGAAAGCCAATGCATGCACCTATAATTGAACCACAGAATACAGCTGCTTCTCCAACATCTTTAATGTAAGGAATATGCAAATATTCTGAAAATACTATATTTCCAGTAACATAACTTATAAATGCAAAACAAGATGCAACCAATATTATTGGAACAGTAGCTAATCCATCTAAACCATCTGTTAAATTAACAGCATTTGAAGACCCAACAATAATAAATAAATAAAATGGAATAAAAAACCAACCAAGATTAATTACTAAATTTTTAAAAAATGGGAAATAAAGATTTTTTAACTCAGCAGAATTTGTGTGATAAGTAAGTATATAAATTCCTACTAAAGCTATTATAATTTGTGAAGTTAGTTTAAATCTAAATGAAACTCCACCAGAATTACCACTCTTAATTTTCTTATAATCATCATATGCTCCTAATATACCTAGGCCTCCTACAATAAATATTAAAAACCAATTGTAAGGATTAGTTAAATCAGACCACAATAATACTCCTGAAAAAATTCCTATCAATATTAACACACCACCCATTGTTGGTGTTCCAATTTTTTTTATAATATGATCAGACGGACCATCAGATCTAATTGGATTATGAATTTTTTTACTTGAAAAATAATTAATTATTGGATTTCCAATTAAAAAAACTATTAACATTGAAGTGAACATTGATAAACCAGTTCTTACTGTTAAATATCTAAAAACATTAAAGATAGGGTAGCTATCTACTAGGTTTGTAAATAGACTATAAAGCATCAATTTTTCCTTTTTTTATATTTAAAGCAACGCTATTAAGGCCAGTAGAATTAGAAGCTTTTATCATTAAATGATCATTATTATTTAAATCGTTTTTAATCAAATGATATATTTCATTTTTATCTCTTAAAATTCGACCTCTTTTTTTTCTATCAATAGCATAAAAAGTTTCTTTTATGTCCTTTCCAATTACATAAACTTTTTTTATTGAAGTTTTATTGATAATTTTAGACATTTTTTTGTGCAATTTTTTTGAAAATTTTCCAAGCTCCAGCATATCTCCTAATATTAAATATTTATTACTTTGATTTTCATTATTAAAATTTTCAACAGCAAACTTTAAAGAAAGAGGGTTAGAATTATAACTTTCATCAGTTAAATAAATTACTTTATTATTAAACCTTAATTTTGCTATGTCGCCTCGGGAAGATGGTATTTTAAAG
>CACILF010000043.1 GCA_902587435.1 uncultured Pelagibacteraceae bacterium | reverse complement strand
TCTATTTATTCAATTATTGAAAAAATCAATGTATGTTTATTAAAACAAAAGTACTTCGAGCAATCAGATATTTTAATTGGAAAATATTCAATGGATATTAATTCAAGAACAATTAGAAATAATAAAGAAAGTTTGAAATTAACTGAAAGAGAAATTCAAATTATTATTTTTTTAAACAATTCAAAAGGCCCTCAAAATATAGAAAATCTTCAAAGAAAAGTTTGGGGACATAATTCAACTCTTGAGACACATACAGTTGAAACACATATTTATAGACTAAGAAAAAAAATTAAGGAAACTTTTAATGACGATAATTTTCTACTAAGCAGAAAAGACGGATATTCAATTAAATGAAAAAGAAAAGAAATTTTATTGCAAAAGATTTATTCTCAAAAAAATTTAAACCAAGAGTAGTTAAGCCAAAAAAAGGAAAAGGAAGTTTCAAAAGAAAAAAAAAATAAAATTAACTATAATTTTTTAAAGTCTTGCCCCAATTTGTTGAATAACTTTAGATGACATTTCTGTTCCTTTTTCTAAACTGTCTTTTATTGACAAGTTATTTACATGACCATGCAGAAATCCAGCGGCGAAAAGATCTCCAGCTCCAGTTAAATCCACAACTTTAAGATTTTTCTGAACCCCACATTCTACAACTTCATCACCTTTTATTGCGATTGCACCTTTTTCGCCTCTGGTAAGCACTATTAGTTTACCAAGTTGTTTAGAAAAGTTTATCACATCTTCAAAGTTTTTAGCGTCAATCAATGAAGTAATTTCTTGTTCATTTGCAAATGTAATATCTAATTTATTTTTAACTAAATCCAAGAAGTGAATCTTATGTCTATCAACACAAAATTGATCAGATAATGACATAGCTACTTTGTTTGCATTATTGATCGCTTTATCAAATGCTTTCTTAGGTTCACCTTCATCCCATAGATAACCTTCTAAAAATATTATTTCACTTTTTTTAATTGCATCGGAACTAACATCGCTTTCATTAATTTTTCCTGCAGTCCCCAAGAATGTACACATTGTTCTTTCTGAGTCTGGTGTAACTAAAATTAAACAAGTTCCTGTTGGCAATTCCTCTTTTTTCTTAGAGTAAAAATATTCTACATTTTCTTTTTTTAACCCTTCTTCATATTTACTTCCGAGATTATCATCTGATACTTTGCCTATAAATCCTACTTTATTACCTAATTGAGATATACCTACTATTGAATTAGCTACTGATCCGCCAGAAACAGTTTTTTCTATTTTCAGATTGGTTAATAATTTTTTAAATTCATTTTCATCAAAAATTAATTTCATTGTACTTTTAGTTAAACTGTTTTGAGAAATAAAATTGTCATCAACTTTACAGATGACATCTACAATTGCATTTCCTATTCCTAAAATTTTCATATTAAGCTTTCCTTGTTTTTATTGGTGATTTTCTCTTAGGATAACAAGTAGTACAAATTTTACAAGTTAAACCATAACATTCTCTTGCTTTACAATATTCTCTCCCATAATAAATTATTTGTAGGTGTAGTTTATTCCAAAATTTTTTAGGAAATAATCTCTTTAAATCTTTCTCAGTTTGAATAACATTTTTTCCACTAGTTAGACCCCATCTTTGAGCTAACCGATGAATATGAGTATCTACAGGAAAGGCAGGATGACCAAATCCCTGTGACATTACCACACTGGCAGTTTTATGTCCTACACCAGGAAGTTTTTCAAGTTCCTCAAAAGTTTCTGGAACTTTGCTATTATGTTTTTTAATTAGTATTTTAGATAATAAATAAACGCTCTTAGCCTTAACTCTAAAAATGCCAATACTTTTAATTAATGTTTGAATTCTGTTTCTTCCCAATTTTACAAAGTGTTCTGGCTTATTATATTTTGGATATATATTTTTAGTAACATTGTTTACATTAACGTCTGTAGTTTGAGCAGATAACAATACAGAAACTAATAAAGTAAATTTATTTGTATGCTTAAGAGGACTTGGTGTTTTTGGATAAATTTTATTTAATATTTTTAATATTATTTTAGACCTTTGATCTTCATTCATTTAAAATTCAAAACATCTCTCATTGAATAAAGGCCAGGCTTTTTATTCAATAGCCACTTAGCAGCTGTAAATGCTCCTTCTGAATAAAGTGCTCTATCAAATGCTTCGTGATTTAACGTAATTATTTCTTTGCCACTTGAGAAAGTTACTTCATGTTCGCCTACAACTTCAGCTCTTCTCAATGAATTAAAATTAATTTTTTTTCCATAAGGAAAAGATTTTTTGTTTAAATATTTTTTCCCCATTAATTTATAAAAATCCTTATTTTTTCCAACAGCTATACCTTTTCCAAGCATTAATGCAGTTCCTGATGGATGATCTTTTTTGTGTTTATGATGAATTTCAAAAACTTTACTGAGGAAATTAT
>CACILF010000042.1 GCA_902587435.1 uncultured Pelagibacteraceae bacterium | reverse complement strand
CAGCTGAGTAAGCTGCAACTGAAGCAAGATTTAAAATATCTGAAGTTGAAGATCTTAATGGTGCAATTTCTATAGCTTCTCCAAGACCAATTAACAAAGGTCCAATAACCTTTGCACCGCCTAAAGTTTTCATGATTTTATAAGAAATTGCTGCACTATGTTGTCCAGGCATAATTAAGATATTCGCATTTCCAACTATTTCAGAAAATGGATAAAGTTCTTTATATTCCTCATTTAAAGCTACATCTGGCTGCATATCTCCATCAAATTTAAAATCCACTTTTTTTTGTTTTAGTATATCCACAGCATCTCTTATATGTTTTGTTCTACTGGTTATTGGTTGTCCAAATGTGGAATGAGATAAAAAAGCTACTTTAGGATTAAATCCAAAAAGTCTAACTACTCTTGAAGCTGATATAGCAATTTCGGCCATTTGTGCTGAAGTTGGATATTCATGAACAGTAGTATCTCCAATAAATACTGTTCTACCTTTATTTACTACCATATTGAGACCAAACATAATTTCACCAGGTCTTGAATCGACAACTTTTAAAACTTTATCTAAAGATTGGCCATATCTTCTTGTATTACCAGTTACCATAGCATCTGCATCATCACACGCAACCATACATGAACCCCATACCACTCTATCATTCCTTACCAATCTATCACAATCTCTTTCTAGCAAGCCTTTTTCTCTATGTAATTTTTTAAAAATATATTTTGAATACTTTTCTCTTTTATCTTTTAAAGTTGAGTTTACAATTTTAATATCAAAATTTTCTCCATATCCAATATCTTTAAGCCTTTGTTTTACTACTTTTTCTTTTGCAACTAAAATTGGGATTCCTAAGCCACTTTTTTTAAATGATATAGCAGCTTTTAAAGTATTTTCATCTTCTCCATCAGCAAAAACAACTCTTTTTTGTTTTTTTTTAATTTGTGAATTTATTCCCTGCATAATTGTTACTGAAGGATCTAATCTTTGTTTTAATTGATCTGAGTATATATCAAAGTTTTCAATCTTTTTTCTTGCAACTCCACTTTTCATCGCTGCTTTTGCTACAGCAACCGGGATTACACTAATTAGTCTTGGGTCAAATGTTGAAGGGATTATATAATCTCTACCATAAGTTGGTCTTTCACCACCCATCGCTGCAGCAACTTCATCTGGTACTCTTTCTCTAGCTAGTGACGCTATTGCATATGCAGCTGCAACTTTCATTTCTTCATTAATTGTTTTAGCTCGCACGTCCAAGGCACCTCTAAATATGTATGGAAAACCAATGAGATTATTAACTTGATTTGGATAATCAGATCTGCCAGTAGCTATAATTGCATCACTTCTAATTTCCTCTACTTCTTCAGGCGTAATTTCAGGATCTGGATTTGCACAAGCAAATATAATTGGACGTCTAGCCATTTTTTTTACCATTTCTTTTTTTAATATACCTGCCGAAGACAAACCTAAAAATACATCGGCATTTTTTATTGCATCAAAAAGAGTTCTATTCTTTGTTTCTATTGCATGTTCTGATTTCCATTCATTTAAATTATCTCTACCTATGTAAATAACTCCTTTTCTATCTATCATAGTTATATTTTTTTTTGGAATACCCGTATGTTTAAAGAGATTCGCACAAGCCATTGCTGAAGCTCCTGCTCCATTAATTACTATCTTAATTTTTTTTAAATCTTTTTTTGCTATATCTACTGCATTTTTTAAAGCTGCACATGTAATTATTGCAGTTCCATGTTGGTCATCATGAAATACTGGAATATCCAATATTTTTTTTAACTTTTCTTCAATTATAAAACAGTTTGGGGCAGCAATATCTTCCAGGTTTATACCGCCAAAACTTTTTGAAAAGTTTTTTATAGATGAAATAATTTCATCTGGATTGCTTGAATCTATCTCAAGGTCAATCGAATCTATATCTGCAAATCTTTTAAATAATACAGCTTTTCCTTCCATGACTGGTTTTGATGCTAATGCTCCAAGGTTTCCTAACCCCAAAATAGCTGATCCATTGCTTATAACCGCAACCAAATTTCCCTTGGTTGTATAGTCATATGCAAGATCAGGATCTTTTGATATTGCTTTAACTGGAGCTGCTACGCCGGGAGAATAAGCTAAAGCTAAATCTCTTTTTGTAGTCATAGGTTTAGACGAGATTATCTCAATCTTGCCCGATTTATTGCTATTATGAAATTCTAAAGCTTCTTTATCAGAATAATGTTCAATTTTTTTTTTTTTCATTCTATGTAATTAGATATACAAATGGAGCAAATTTAAGACTAATATGATTTATGAACCTCATTAAGTCAACCGGTACATTTAGTTTCTTTACTTTAATAAGTAGATTATCAGGTTATTTAAGAGATATTCTTATTGCAATTTTCTTAGGAGCAGGACCGATTGCTGATGCTTTTTTTGTAGCATTTAGATTTCCCAATACTTTTAGAAGATTATTTTCAGAAGGAACATTCAACGC
>CACILF010000041.1 GCA_902587435.1 uncultured Pelagibacteraceae bacterium | reverse complement strand
CAATTAAAAGTGTAAATGATGGAAAAAATAATATTGGTTATTTAATAATCAGTGAAAATGCCAATGATATTAGAAATGCAATCGACGAAAGAAAAATATTTGTTTTTAGAACAGCGTTAGTTGTTGCAATTGTTATTTTAATTTTTTCATTAGTTTTAAATAGATATTTTTTAAAACCAATTAAAACTCTAGTCAATTTTACAAAATCAATTAAAGAAAAAAATAAACAAAAAATAAACATCCAGAATGTCAAAAAAAGAAATGATGAAATAGGAATTTTATCTAACTCTTTAGATGAAATGACTAATGAATTAAATAGCAGAATTAATGCTGCTGAGAATTTTTCAACAGATTTAGTTCATGAAATTAGAAATCCACTTGCTTCCCTAAAAAGTGCCTCTGAAATAATTTCTGAAACTACAGATAAAGTTCAAAGAGAAAAATTAGTCAATATACTTTTGCATGATGTTGAAAGAATTGAAAGATTGATTACTGATTACTCTCAAATGCTGAAAGATGAGGTTGCGATAACAAATGAGCAAATGAAGAAAATTGATTTAAAATTAATAGCAACATCCGTTGTAGACGATTTCAATAATATTCATAATTCAAAAAGTGGAATTAACATTAAGTTAAATTCAAATGGCTCAGCGGATTACAATATTTTAGGAATCGAAAATAGAATTGAACAAATAATTGCAAATTTACTGGATAATTCAATTTCTTTTAGTAGAGAAAATCAAACAATTAAAGTCGAACTTGTAGAAGATAAAAAAGAAAAAAATGTGATTTTAAGTGTCATTGATGAAGGAGAAGGCTTCAGAGAAAATGATACAACCAAAATTTTTAAAAGATTTTATAGTAATCGGCCTAATAAATTTGGAGAACATTCTGGATTAGGATTGAATATCGTTAAAAATCTAGTTGAGTTGCATAATGGTAAAATTTCTGCCTCGAATAATGTGGGTCAAAAAGGCGCAATTATCCAAATAATTTTTCCAAAAGTTTAATCATTATTAGTTGATAAAATTTTATAAAGTTGTTAAAAGGCCCTCTTCATGAGCGATTATAAAGTTAAAGATATATCCCAAGCAGAATTCGGTAGAAAAGAGATCTCCCTAGCAGAGACCGAAATGCCAGGATTGATGGCATTAAGGAAAGAATATAAAGGAAAAAATCCTCTTAAAGGAGCAAGAATTTTAGGATGTCTTCACATGACAATTCAAACTGCAGTTCTCATTGAAACTCTTGTAAATTTAGGAGCGGAAGTAAGATGGTCTTCATGTAATATTTTTTCAACTCAGGATCATGCAGCAGCAGCAATTGCAAAGGCAGGAATACCAGTGTTTGCATGGAAGGGTGAGACAGAAGAGGAATATTGGTGGTGTGTAAAGCAAACAATTGAGGGAAAGAAAGACTGGAAACCAAATATGATCCTTGATGACGGTGGTGATTTAACCGCGCTTATGCATAAAGATTATAAAGATTTATTAAAAGATATTAAGGGATTATCAGAAGAAACAACCACTGGAGTTCTAGCACTTAAAAAAATGGAAGCACAGGGAACATTGTTAGTTCCAGCGATTAATGTAAATGACTCGGTTACAAAGTCTAAATTTGATAATTTATATGGCTGTAGAGAAAGTTTAGTTGATGGAATAAAAAGAGCTACTGATGTAATGATGTCTGGAAAAGTCGCAATTGTTGCAGGATTTGGAGATGTTGGAAAAGGAAGTGCTGCCTCATTAAGACAAAGTGGAGCTAGAGTTATGGTTACTGAAACGGATCCAATATGTGCTCTGCAAGCTGCAATGGAAGGTTATGAAGTTGTGCTAATGGACGAAATGATTAAAGAGGCAGATATTGTTGTTACAGCTACAGGAAACAAAGACATAGTGACAGCAGACCATATGAGAGAAATGAAAGATAGAGCTATACTTTGTAATATTGGACACTTTGATAATGAAATTCAAGTGGAAGCATTGAAAAATTATAAATGGGATGAAATTAAGCCTCAAGTTCATGAGATAACTTTGCCAAGTAAAAAAAGAATAATATTACTTGCAGAAGGAAGACTAGTTAACTTAGGGTGCGCTACTGGCCACCCAAGTTTTGTAATGAGTGCTTCATTTACTAATCAGGTAACTGCCCAGATAGAATTATGGAATAATTCAGATAAGTATGAAAAGAAAGTTTATGTTTTACCAAAACACTTGGATGAAAAAGTTGCAAGATTACACTTAGAAAAAGTAGGTGCCAAACTTACAAAAATGTCTAAAGACCAGGCAGACTATATCAGTGTAACACCTGATGGACCTTACAAACCAGATGCCTATCGCTACTAAAAGTAGCAAGATTGATATTAGTTTAGAAAAAAATACAGAATCTATTTCTAAAAAATTTTCAAATTTTATTAAGAAGGGAGACACTATTTTTTTTTATGGCGAAATAGGTGTAGGCAAAACAACTTTTATTAAACATCTAATTAATAATTTACAAAAAAAAAACAAACTAAAAATAACAGAAGTTCCAAGTCCAACATTTAATATTGTAAATGAATATAAAATTAATGAGACTATTATAAATCACTATGATTTGTTTAAAATTAAAGATCCAAAAGAACTATACAATATCGGAATATTCGAAGATAATTCAGAAATGGTTACTTTAGTTGAATGGCCAGAAATAATTTCTAATAAACCAAAAAAAATAATTGAATTATATTTTAGTTATGAAGATGATTTTCAGAGGAG
>CACILF010000040.1 GCA_902587435.1 uncultured Pelagibacteraceae bacterium | reverse complement strand
AATTAATAGAAAATATTGAAAAAGCTATAATTGAAAATAAAACAAAAAATATTGATGTTGAAATAGACTTGCCATCATATCAATTTTATAAGATTTATATCATCCCTGGCCCAACTCATTTATTTACTGAACCAGATTCTGTTGTGTTATTTTTTAAAGATTTTACTGAAATTACAAAAGCACAAAAATTTAAAACTGATTTTGTAGCCAATGTAAGCCATGAATTAAGAACACCTTTAATGGCAATCAAAGGATCTTTAGAAACTATTGAAGGTCCAGCGTCTGATGATGAAAAGGCTAAAAAAAAATTTATGAAAATAATCATTGATCAATCAAATAGAATGGAAAATTTAGTTAATGATCTTTTAATACTCACAAGAATTGAATTAGAAGAACATATAAGGCCAAGCACTTTAGTTGATATAAATGATCTTTTCAAAACAATCATCAGTAATTTTGAGATTATTTTAAAAAAAAAGAAATTAAACATTAATTTATCTCTCGCAAATCCAACAATTGTTATTGGAGATAAAAAAAAATTACAAACTGTTTTTTCTAATCTTTTAGATAATGCAATTAAGTATTCAAATGAAAACAAGTCTATTTTTATATCAAGCAATATTAGCGATGGTAAATTGTTAGAAAAAAATTTTATGATCAGTGTTAAAGACGAAGGTGTTGGCATTCCTCAAAGATTTATTTCTAGAATTACAGAAAGATTTTTTAGAGTAGATCTTGAACAAAGTAATAAGGTTGGTGGAACTGGTTTAGGATTAGCTATTGTTAAACATATAGTTACTCAACATCGTGGACACTATGAGATTCTAAGTGAGGAAAACCAAGGAACTGAAATTCAAATTTATTTGCCAGCGAAAACTTAAATTTAAAAGTATTATATTATAATAGTTTTAGAAGGTTTTTTTAACAATTCTTTACTTGATTAATGTTAATATTTTAATTAATTTTTTATATGGTTAAAATATTCAAAAATATTTTGATTTTTGCTTTTTTGTTAAGCTCTATAACAACAAGTGTTTTTTCTAAAGATATCACAACATTATTAAGAAATCAGCAACTTACAGTTTTTGATATTGGAATTTTTAGATTAGAAGCAGATTTAAAAACTTCATATCCTTCTATAAAAGATCATTTAGAAGTTACTGAAGCTGAATTTTATACAGACGTAGTTACCTCGTATTCTAAAAATTCAATTGATTTAATTGTTTCTGTTCCTATGAATAAAAATCTCAAGAAGGAAAATTATTTTTCAGATTCTTTTAGATGTAGGAATATTTTTAATTCTGTAAGAGATTTTTTATTGAGGAATGAGAATTTGAGTAATTATAGATATACTATGGCTACAAGTTATTTAACCTCTATATTTTCAACCCCAAGCTCATGGCCTAGCTGGAGATATGATGAAGAAATTAGAGAAGAATTAGTAAACTTAGTAAAACTAGAAATAACTTTACGTCCAAGCAATGAACTCGCTCTTAATGAACAGGTAAACCCTGTTTCATGTATTGGTGGCCTAGAAACTGATATTGATCAGATAATTATATCAAAAAAATACAACTAAAAAGTTACCTTTTTAACAAAAGTGTAACAATTCTGTAATATTAAAGATTCAATAAATTTATACGAGTCAGTCATCTTTTAATTAATAAATAACGAAAGGATTAAAGATAATGAAAAAACTAACTATAGTAATTGCTTCTTTAGTTGCACTTTCAATTGCAACTGTTGCTCAAGCAAGAGATCAAATTAAGATAGTTGGTTCTTCTACGGTATTCCCTTATGCAACAGTTGTTGCTGAAAGATTTGGTGGTACAGGTTTTAAAACTCCTGTAATCGAGTCTACTGGTACTGGTGGTGGAGCTAAACTATTCTGTGCTGGTGTAGGTGAACAACATCCAGATATTACAAACGCATCAAGAGCTATGAAAGATAAAGAAAAAGCTCTATGTAAGAAAAATGGTGTAAATGAAATCGTTGAGATCGTAATTGGTAACGATGGTATTACATTAGCTTACAGCAAAGATGCAAAACCAGTAAACTTTACTAAAGAACATTTGTATTTAGCACTAGCTGCTCATACAGTTGTTGATGGTAAATTAGTTCCAAATATTTATAAAACTTGGGACCAAATTGACTCTAGTTTACCAAAACAAAAAATTTCAGTGATGATCCCACCAGGAACATCAGGAACTAGAGATGCTTGGAATTCTTTAGTAATGAAAAAAGGTATGACTAAAGAAGCTAAAGCTCTTTATAAAGCTGGTTTTGAAGCTGGAAATAAAAAATACAAAAAACCTCAAAAACTTTACAGAGAAGATGGTGCTGCTATTGAAGTTGGAGAAAATGATAGTTTAATCATCCAAAAGTTAACTCAAGATAAAGATATGTTTGGTTTCTTTGGTTTCAGTTATTTCTTAGCTGCAAAAGATAAATTACAAGCAGCAAGTATTGATGGTGGACAACCATCATTGAAGTCTATTCAAGACTACAGTTATGCTGTTGCTAGACCTTTATTCTTCTACGTGAAAAAAGCTCACGTTGGAGTAATTCCAGGCTTACATGAGTTTGTGAAAGAATTCACAACAAAGAAAGCTATTGGAAAAGGTGGTTACCTAGCAGACATTGGTTTAGTGCCATTAGACTCTAAGTTGTATAAAACAACTAGAACTAATGCTACCAAACTAGTTGCTATGGGTAATTAATTATTCCTCAGTTAACAAATGATTAAAAAGGGGGTCTTTTTAGACCCCTTTTTTTTAAAATAAGAGTAAAGTCTTCAATAAAGGAGATTCTTTGAACTTAATATTGTTTACATTTATTGTTCTTCTAGGTTTCACAAGTTATTATTTTGGACGTAAAAAAGCATACACAATTCAATCTACCAAAAAAAGATTAACTGCATTACCTCAATTTTATGGTTATTATCTTGCGATCTGGTGTGCAATACCAGCCTTTATAATTTTTTCTTTATGGGCAATTTTTGAGCCCACAATTGTAAAACTATTAGTTTTAAGTGATTATTCAAATCAAGGTTATCTTGATGATGAATTAAATTTAATATACGAAAAAACAAAAGCATTGTCTCGAGGTCAATTCACTGGAGAAATTACACCTTTTATTGAAGCTTCAGCTGAAAAATATTTAAGTCTTCGATCAATAGCTCAAAG
>CACILF010000039.1 GCA_902587435.1 uncultured Pelagibacteraceae bacterium | reverse complement strand
CATTCTTCCCATACATCCACTGATTGCTAAATTAATTTTTTTCATTTTAAGATAAGATATGAAACTATCATAACTGCCAAAACAATTATAGCCCAAATAAATAGATTTTTTAAAAACTGTTTTAATTTTGAATTAGATCTAAGAAATGCTGGGAGAACAAGGAACAAAACAGCAATTAAAGCAATTGCTGGAATTATTTGCTCTAAACTCATAAATTAATTTTTCCAGAAACTTTTAGCTTTTTGAAAGAATTTTTTAATACTTGGATTTGATTTTTCGTTTTCAATTTCTCTAAATTTTTCTAGTAATTCTTTTTGTTCTCTATTTAAAGAGACAGGAACTTCAGTGTTAACTTGTACATAGAGGTCTCCTACTCCACTACCTCTCATATAGGGCATTCCTTTACTTTTTAATCTAAATTGTTTTCCACTTTGAGTTCCTGAGGGGATTTTTATTTTAGCTTTCCCCCCATCAATTGTTGGTATCTCAATTGATGTTCCTAAAGCCGCATCAGCAATTGATATTGGACATTCAAAAAATAGATTTTCATCAGATCTTTTGAATAAATCATGAGAATAAACATTTATAAATAGATAAAGATCACCATTTCCAGCACCTCTTGAACCCGCTTCTCCTTTGCCAGTAAGCCTTATTCTTGTTCCATCGTCCACACCTTTTGGAATCGAAACTGAAAGTCTTTTAGAAGTTTGCTGTTTTCCTTGTCCATTACAACTATTGCATGGATTTGTAATCTCTTCACCTGACCCAGAACATTGAGGGCATGTTTGCTGAACTGTAAAAAATCCTTGGCTAGATCTAACTTGACCATGACCTCCACACATAGAACATGAGCCAGCATCATGACCTGGTTTTGAACCTGAACCTTCGCAAGTACCACATTTTTCAGATGTTGAAAATTTAATATCTTGTTTTTTTCCTGTATAGGCTTCTTCTAAAGTAATTGATAAATCATATCTTAAATCTGAACCCCTATTATTTGATCTTCTAGATCTTCTTCCACTACCAAATCCTTCTCCAAAAAAATCTTCAAATATATCTGAAAAAGAGCTAGAAAAATCAAAATTGCTAAAACCACCTCTTCCACCCCCACCATTTTCAAATGCTGCATGACCAAAGTTATCATAACTTTGTTTACGCTCAGAGTTTGAAAGCACGTGGTAAGCTTCAGATGCTTCTTTAAATTTTTCTTCAGCTGTTTTATCCCCTTTGTTTTTGTCTGGGTGATGTTTTACAGCTAGCTTCCTATACGCTGATTTTATTTGATCGGGAGTTGCACTTTTATTTACACCTAAGATTTCATAGTAATCTCTTTTTGCCATAACTAATTAGACAAATAGTTGTTAGCTTAGGCGCTTTTTTCTTTATTATCGTCTTTTACTTCTTCAAAGTCTGCATCAACAACGTTATCGTCTTTTTTTCCTTCTTCTTTTTCTTTTGCATCTTTTGGTGTGTCGCCAGGCTTAGCACTTTGCTGAGATTTATAAATTGCTTCACCCAATTTCATTGAAGCTTGGACTAAATCTTGTGTTTTCTTCTTAATATCCTCAATATCAGTTCCTTTTAGTGCATTTCTTAAGTTAGCTGACGCAGTTTCAATTGCTTTCTTATCAGCATCAGAAACTTTACTGCCATGTTCTTTTAGATTTTTCTCAGTAGAGTGCAATAAAGTATCAGCTTGATTTCTTGCATCAACTGCTTCTCTTTTTTTCTTATCGGCCTCTTTGTTTGACTCAGCTTCTTTAACCATTTTATTAATTTCTTCTTCACTCAAACCACCTGAAGCTTGGATTTGAATTTTTTGCTCTTTTCCAGTCCCTTTGTCTTTTGCCGAAACATTGACAATTCCGTTAGCATCTATATCAAAAGTAACTTCTATCTGCGGAACCCCTCTTGCTGCTGGAGCTATTCCTACTAATTCAAAATTTCCAAGTAATTTATTATCTGATGCCATTTCTCTTTCTCCTTGAAGAACTCTTATTGATACCGCAGGTTGGTTATCTTCTGCGGTTGAGAAAACCTGACTTTTTTTAGTTGGTATAGTTGTATTTTTATCTATGAGCTTTGTTGATACTCCGCCAAGTGTTTCAATTCCCAATGACAGAGGAGTAACATCTAATAACAATACATCTTTAACATCACCTTGAAGTACTCCTGCCTGAATTGCAGCTCCCATGGCCACTACTTCATCGGGATTTACACTTTTATTTGGTTCTTTTCCAAAGAAATTTTTTACTTCTTCAATTACCTTAGGCATTCTTGTCATTCCACCTACTAAAATTATTTCATCAACTTCACCAGCAGACATACCAGCATCTTTAAGTGCAGTTTTACAAGGTGGAATTGTTCTTCCTATTAAATCTTCAACTAAAGCCTCTAATTTTGCTCTAGTCATTTTTAAATTAATATGTTTTGGACCTGTTTTATCTGCAGTTATAAAAGGTAGGTTAATTTCAGTTTGTGCAGCAGAAGATAATTCAATCTTTGCTTTTTCAGCTGCTTCCTTTAATCTTTGTAATGCAAGTTTGTCTGATTTTAAATCAATTCCATTTTCTTTTTTAAATTCACTTAATAAATAATCTACAATTGTATTATCAAAATCTTCACCACCTAAAAATGTATCACCATTAGTAGATTTTACTTCAAAAACTCCATCGCCTAACTCTAAGATTGAAACATCAAATGTTCCTCCACCCAAATCGTAAACAGCAATTTTTTTATTTTGTTTTTTATCCAAGCCATAAGCCAAAGAAGCAGCTGTTGGCTCATTGATTATTCTTAGAACTTCTAATCCAGCAATTTTTCCCGCATCTTTTGTTGCTTGTCTTTGAGCATCATTAAAATAAGCTGGCACAGTAATTACTGCTTTGGTAACTTCTTGACCAAGATACTTTTCAGCAGTCTCCTTCATTTTCTGTAAAACGAAAGCTGAAATTTGAGAGGGAGAATATTTTTTACCTTGAGATTCAATCCATGCATCACCACTATCTGAATTTATAATTTTAAAAGGAGATGTTTCGATATCTTTTTTTACTGTTGGATCTTCAAAGTTTCTTCCAATTAATCTTTTAACTGCAAATATTGTATTTTCTGGATTTGTAACTGCTTGTCTTTTTGCAGGCTGGCCAACTAATTTTTCTTCACCTTCAGTAAAGGCAACTACCGAAGGAGTTGTTCTTGCACCCTCAGCGTTTTCTAAAACCTTTGGTTGTGTACC
>CACILF010000038.1 GCA_902587435.1 uncultured Pelagibacteraceae bacterium | reverse complement strand
TTAATGGCTGGCGGGGGCAACCCCAGGGATAGTGCCACAGAAAATAAACCGCCTCATCAAGGCAAGGGTGAAAAGGTGTGGTAAGAGCGCACCGGCTGTTTGGTAACAAACAGCGCATGGAAAACCCCACTGAGAGCAAGACTGAGTAGAGATGACATTGTTAGAAATAACTAAAAGCTGTCTTTGGCTAGTCATCAGGGTTAGTTGCTTGAGCCTTAAAGTGATTTAAGGCCTAGAGAAATGATAAGTTTAAATGACAGAACCCGGCTTATAGTTTATCTGGCACTTCTTATTTAATTAAAAAAATTTCAATAAAACGTTTCATTTTTGTTCTTAGAAGTAAGATTTAGGTCTTAAATATTAGGTATTGACGTCTTGCTATAAAACCCATAATATCCCATATAAACCCAAATAAGGGTTATATATGAGCTATGTTTTTATCAACTTACGAAAACAAACTGGACAAAAAGGGAAGGGTTTCTGTGCCGGCTTCTTTTAGATCTTACTTATCTAATCTAGGTTATAATGGAGTAATTTGTTACCCTTCTTTTAATAATCAATGTATAGAGGCATGGCCACAAGATAGAATTGAAAAAATATCAAACGCGATTGACTCATTAAATCCTTTTGAGGAAAAAAAAGATTATTTTGCAACATCGATTTTGTCAGAAAGTATTAATCTACAATTTGATAGCGAAGGTAGAGTTTTATTAACATCAAAATTATTAAATCATGCTAAAATTAAAAATAGCATGTTATTTGTTGGTCAAGGCAAAACTTTCCAAATATGGGAACCAGCAATCTTTGAAAAATTTAGGGTAACTGCAAAAAGAAAATCAAATATTCATAGAGCTAGCCTTAAATGGGAGCGGCAATTTAATAACTAAAAGGGGTATATATGACTATAAATTTTAAACAACCAGATATTAGAGAGTTGAAACCAAGAATACTAGTTCTTGGAGTTGGAGGAGCAGGTGGAAATGCAATAAATGAAATGATAGATGCAGGCATGCAAGGAGTTGAGTTCATTGCAGTAAATACAGATGCTCAGGATTTAAAACTTAGTAAAGCACATACTAAAATACAAATTGGATTAAATTTAACTAAAGGCCTAGGAGCTGGTGCTAAAATTGATATTGGTCAAGCAGCTGCGGACGAGTCTTTAAATGAAATTGTAAATTGTTTACAAGGTTCAAATATGGTTTTTATTGCTGCAGGTATGGGTGGAGGAACTGGCACAGGATCGGCTCATGTTATTGCTCGAGCAGCTAAAGAATTGAATATTTTAACAGTAGGAGTTGTAACGCTTCCTTTTCTTTATGAAGGGCCATCTAGAATGAGAAGAGCACAACATGGTCTAGAAGAGCTTAGAAAACATGTTGATACTATTATTGTTATTCCAAACCAAAACTTGTTTAAAATTGCAAGCGAGCAAACAACATTTGAAGAATCTTTTGAACTATCAAACAATGTTTTATTGCATGGAGTTCAAAGCATTACAGATTTAATGGTTAGACCAGGTTTAATCAATTTGGATTTTGCAGACGTTGAAACTGTTATGAGTGCCATGGGCAAAGCAATGATGGGAACAGGAGAAGCTGAAGGAGAAGGAAGAGCTTCAAAAGCTGCAGAGATGGCAATCAGCAATCCATTAATTGATGACTATACCCTTAAAGGTGCGAAAGGTTTGTTAGTTAATATAACAGGTGGTAAGGATTTAAAACTATTTGAGGTAGACGAAGCTGTAAACAAAGTGAGATCAGAAGTTGATACAGAAGCTGAACTAATAATTGGTGCAATAACTGATCCGTCACTTGATGGTAAAATGAGAGTATCAATTGTTGCAACTGCCCTTGATGGTCAGCAGCCTGAGTCAAAATCAGTAATTAATATGGTTCACAGAATACAGAACAGAAATCCAGGATATTCTGAATTTCAAAATTCTGATTCACATCAGTCATTAAATTTTTCATCAAGTGTAGCAGCACCAATATCAGATGGTGCAACTGCATTAAAACTTGAAAATGAGATACAAGAAGATACGATTAATAATCAAGAAGCAGAACTTGAACAAAAAAGCAGTGAAGTTCTGATTGAAAACTTTGACACCAATTATTCTACTAATGAAGAAACACAAACTATTGACGAACCTGAAGTTTCAAATGGACTAGAAAACTTTGAAATTGAAGAAGAAACACCTGAACTTTTCAATTTAGGCAATGAAGACAGTTCATCAGAACAAATATCAGAGACTAAGGAAGTAGATACTTTGGATGAAGATGATTTAGAAATACCGGCATTTTTAAGAAGACAAAAGAACAACTAATGGTCTTCAAAAAAATAAATGAATGCCACCATAAAACTTGAGAATGTAAAACATTTTCCAGTTTTGCTAAATGAAGTAATTAGCATAATTTCCCCTCTATATGGTGGCACATTTATTGACTGTACATTTGGACAAGGTGGCTATTCAAAAAAAATATTAGAAAATATTAATAATAATATTTATGCAATAGATAGAGATTACACTTCAATAAAAACAATAAATATATTTAAAAAAAAATATCAAAATAGATTTAAATTTGAAAATAGAAAATTTAGTGAAATTTCAAATTTAGAAAATATAAAAGATTTAAAAGGTATAATTTTTGATTTAGGTTATTCAACAACTCAAATTAAAGACCCAGAAAAAGGTTTATCTTTTAATAGCAAAGGTAAACTGAATATGAAAATGGGTTTAAATAATTTTTCAGCAGACGATATAGTAAATAAATTAGGACAAAAAGAACTTACAAAGATATTTAAAATATTTGGAGAAGAAAATAACAGCTCAATAATATCCAAAAGAATTATATCATTTAGAAAAAATAAAAATATTCAAACAGAAAATTTAGTTGATATTATTAACTCAGTTAAAAAAAAAAGATTTTCAAAAATTCATAATGCTACAAAAGTCTTTCAAGCACTTAGAATTATTGTGAATAATGAAATTAGTGAATTGATTAATGGATTAATAAATAGTTTTAAAATTTTACCAGTTGGAGGCATGCTTGTAATTGTAACATTTCATTCTATTGAAGATAAAATTGTAAAATTTTTTTTAAAAAATTACTCAGAAAATAAAAATGCTTCAAGATATTTGCCTTCAACAGTTGAAAAAAAAAATTTATTTAAGTTAATAAATAAAAAACCAATAATTCCAAGCATAAATGAGATTAAGCTTAATCCCGCATCAAGATCAG
>CACILF010000037.1 GCA_902587435.1 uncultured Pelagibacteraceae bacterium | reverse complement strand
TTTTTTTTTTACAAATAATTGATTATTGATTGAGGAAAGAAAGAATAGAGTTAAAAAGAGGAATAAAATATTTTTTTTTTTACCTGTATATTGAAGCATCTTTTATAATCCAATCAATTATTATTAAATCTTGCAATTTCTGGCACTAAGGAAAGAGATGTCATGCCTGGTTGAGTATTTATTTCTAAAAGATAAAATTTATTTTTATAAAATTTAAAATCTGACCTAGTTACGCCTTTGCAACCAATAGCTTTATGAGCTTTTAAGGCAATATTTAATACTTCTTTCATTTTTTTCTTACTTATTTTAACTGGGATAATGTGTTTTGTTTTTGATTTTACATCATATTTGGCTTGATAATCATAAAATTTTCTTTTTGGAACTAATTCAATTGCGCCTAACTTTCTTTTTCCCATAATTGCAACTTGAATTTCCCTTCCTGGAATATATTTTTCGATCATTATTTCTTTATATGGTGAAAGTTTGCTTAACTTATTAAATAAATTTTTTTCACTGCATATATATACCTCAACACTTGATCCTTCATTAAACGGTTTAATTACAACAGGAAAACTTAATTTAGATTTAATTTTTTTTTTTAATTCTGATTTTTTTCTAAATTTATTGAATTTAAACTTAAAATATTTAGGAGTTAAAATATTTTTTTTAATAAATATATTTTTTGAGATTTCCTTATCAATAGCTATTGCAGAAGATAATACGCCTGAATGAGTATATTTTATTTTTTCTGACTCTAATATTGACTGAACATATCCATCTTCACCATATCTGCCATGGAGTGCATTAAATACTACGTCTGGCTGGAATGATCTCAAGTTTTTAATTAAATCACCATTGGGCTCACAAATTTTAACATAATATTTTTGTTTAATTTGATTATAAACTCCTTTTGCAGTTTTTAAGCTTATCTCTCTTTCCCTAGAAAATCCACCAGCAAGAATTAGGATTTTTTTTTTCATTTATTCTACTAAAATAATTTCTAAATCTAAGTTTACACCAGTTTTATTTTTTACTTTTTCTTTAACAAAATCTATCAACTTTTTCATATCTTTATAGCTTGCATTATTCTTATTTATAAAAAAATTTGCATGTTTGTCCGATATAATTGCATCGCCAAATTGAATGTCACTAGGCACAGATTCTTTAATTACTTCCCAAACTTTTTTATTAGTTTGTTTTATTGGATTTTTAAACGTACTTCCACCAGTTTTAATTTTAGTTGGCTGAGCTTTTTCTTTTTTGTTTTTTAAATTATTTACTTCTTTCTCAATTTCATTTTTTTTTTTTTTATTTCCTTTAAATGTGGCACTTAAAAAAATTAAATCTTTATCTAAATTACACGACCTGTATCCAAACACTATTTCTTTAGCAGGAATTGTTAAAATTTCACCTGATCTGGTTACAGCTTGAACAGAAATTAAAATATCCTTAAATTCCCTATCAAAACATCCAGAATTCATTCTTATACCACCTCCTATTGAACCTGGTATACATGATAAAAATTCAAATCCACTTAAGCTATTTTCCATTGCAAATTCAGATAGTGTTTTATCTAAGGCTCCACTTCCAGCAATTATAGTATTTTCATTTAACAATGAAATTCTAGAAAAATTTTTACTTAATTTTATTACTGCGCCCTCGAATAATTCATCTTTGAATAAGACATTAGAGCCAGCACCGAGGACAAATAATTTTTCTTCTTTTCCATATAGTTTTAAAAATTCTATTAAGTTTTGAAAGGTATCAGGTTTAAAATAAATTTTTACATCTCCTCCAATATTAAACCAATTAAGTTTTTTAAGACTATAATTAAAATATAATTTTCCATTTAGATTTTTGAATTGGTTTTCAAAATTTTTAATATCCATTATTTAATATATTTTGGCAAATCTCTAATCCAATTAGAAATTGATCCAGCGCCCATTCCAATAGCTATTTTATTGCCATATATATTTTGTTTAACATATTTGACTAGATCTAGCTTATTTTTGATTAAGATTAATTTTACTTTTGAATTTTTTATTATTTTTTTAGCAAAATTATTATAGCTAAATCCTAGTTTCATATTTTCACCAGCTTTAAATATTGGACATAATATAATTGTGTCAGCTTTTTTAAATGATTTTGAAAATTCTTCGTATAAATTTTTTAATCTAGATATTCTGTGAGGTTGAAAAATACATATAATTTCCTTATTTTTATAAACTTTTCTAACACCATCCAATACTTCAATAATTTCTGTTGGGTGGTGAGCATAATCATCAAAAAAAGAAACATTTCGAAATGAAAAAACTTTAGTAAATCTTCTTTGAACTCCAGAAAAGTTTTCCAATCCTTTTTTAATAATTTTTATTGGTATGCCAACAGAAAAGGCAACTGCTGCTGCGGCTGTTGAATTTCTTATATTGTGAAGACCAATAAGAGGAACCTTAATATTCTTAATAAAATTTTCTTTTGCTCCAGGTAAATTTATTTTTAAATTAAATTTTGAGTAATTTTCTTTTTGTAAAACATTTAATATTTTAAAATTTGATAGTTTACTTGTACCATATGTATTATAATTTAAATTACTAATTTTTTTAATTACTTTTCTATTATTTTTATCATCTAAACATATAAATGCTTTTCCAAATGTTGGTGTTTTTTCTATGAAGTTAACAAAATTTTTTTTTAAAACTTCTAAAGATTTATAATAATCTAAATGTTCTTTATCAATATTTGTAACTATAGAATAAGTTGGTGGTATTTTTATAAAACTTCCATCCGACTCATCAGATTCTAAAATACACCAGTCACTTTTTCCTAATTTTGCTGAACCACTAAATGAATTTAAAACTCCACCGTTAATTACTGTTGGATCTATCTTGGCATGAGTAAAAATATTAGATATTAACGAAGTAGTTGTGGTTTTTCCATGTGAACCAGCAACTACAACATTTTTCATTAATGAAACAACGTTGGCCAGCATTTCGCCTCGTTTATAAATCGGTATTTTTCTTTTTTTTGCGAATTTTAATTCTGAGTTATTTGATTTAATTGCAGATGAAATAACCAATATAGTGGATTTATTAATATTTTGCTTTTTATGCCCAATAAATATTTTTATTTTTTTCTTTTTTAGTCTTTCAATATTTTTATTATTTGAAATATCACTACCTTGTACTTTAAATCCTAAATCTTTCATTATTAGTGCCAAACCACTCATTCCAATTCCTCCAATTCCTACAAAGTGAATTAATTCTGATTTTGCTAATTTAATTTTCATTTATTAAAGCCAATAACTTTTGATTTATATTATTCCAGGTGTTTTGATAAGAAAATTTAGACATATTATTTTTTTTTTCTAAATAATCGTCAGGATTTTGTATTAAATTTAAAATAAAATCTTTTAAAATTTCTCTTTTATAGTCAGATTGATTAGCTAACCAACATAATTTTTTATCAAAATAATCTTTAGCATTATAAAACTGATGATTGTCTTTTGATTTAGGCAAAGGTATTGCAAGAAAAGGAATATTAAAAAAAATTAATTCTGAAATTGTTGA
>CACILF010000036.1 GCA_902587435.1 uncultured Pelagibacteraceae bacterium | reverse complement strand
AAGGAAGAAGAAAGAAATATAGAAATAAATGGCCATGATCTAGAAACAACTATATTTAATACTTTTGAAAAAAATAAAAAAAAAAATAAATAAAATTTAAATCATTTTAACTTCCAAGCAAACATTGGTAAGAATGTTGCAACTACAAATGAATTAAATAATAAAGATTGAGATATAAAAGCTGGCACAAAATCTATAGGTAAAATTATTCCAAATAATAATGATTTTGAAAAATCTGGACTAGGAAACAGTAAAAGTCCTCCAGCTAATCCAATTATGATGGATACTAATATATTTTTTTCGTTAAGTGATTTTGTATAAAAACTATAAAAAATACTTAACACTGCGGCACAACAAAATAAATCAGCTAATAAAAATAAATATAAAATGCTAAAACCCATTGAAGAAACTAAAAATGCAATAAGAGATAAAAAGATTATTATTTGCTTAGAGAGTTTTAAATAATCTCCTTTAAAATTAATAATCTTATTTCCATCAACTACTATTAAACTTGATATGGCATTTATTAATGTATCAATACTACTTATAGTTAATGAAATTGCTAAAATTAATATAATTATTGAGATCATAATTGCTTCTTCTTTTAATAATAGAGAGAAGAAAGCAAGATCGGGAATAATATTTTGATCAGCTGAAATTGCAATTAATCCAGAAAAACCCATAAAAAAAACTACAGGAATGATTATTAAAAAAGAAAAAAACAAGCTTTTCTTTAATACAGTATTATTTTTTGCCGCATATACTCTCTGCCAATTTCCTTGATGAAAAAGATTAGTTGCTGCAACAGCTATAAAAAAAGTTAATCCTGCAGTAAAATTAGGTAAGTAATCTGAGCTTAAAAGTATAGGTTTGTTTAATTTAATAAAATCAATATCAAATTGCTCAGAATTGAAAGAAATCAGATAACTAAATGAAATTAATAATAATATTGCAAATATTATAAATTGAATATTGTCAGTAAAAATTGAAGCTCTTAAACCTCCATACAACGTATAAATCAATGATGATAAAATAACTATTGAAGCAGTAATCCATAAACTTGTACCAGATATATAGTTAATCAATATTGATACTGCTGTAACTTCAGCAATTAAAAATATTAACATGTAAAAAATTGATAAGAATAAAATCAATTTAAATAGTTTTTTTCCAAATTTAATCCTTATAACTTCAATTAAAGTTTTAGCTTTTGGAAACAATTTTCTAAACTTTTCTCCTAAAAAAATTAGAATAAATAATGGAAATGCAGCACCTAAGGCATAACCTATAACGGCCCCCACACCCCCCCATGTTGCGGCTGAGGCTGGACCAAATAATATCCAAGCACCTAATGCTGATGAAACTAAACTACTAGTTAATGAAAATGTTCCAATATCTCTATTGGCAACCAGATAATTATTTAAACCTTTGTATTTTTTTGAATAATAAATTCCAATTACAACAAATAAAACACTTAATGCAAGAACTAATAAAATTGCAGATGTTTGACTTAGAATATTTATTGATAACATATTCCCTTTCTGAATTACCGGACAGGTTCTTAGGGTTTGATCTCAGTCTTTCGACACCCCTTTTTTAATAAAAATTAACTATATTTAAAAAAATAGAACTATCCAATAAGAAATTAATCCAGATAAAATAGTTGCAATAACATTTTTTGAAAAATAACCAACAACAATAGCAACTATAGCTGCAAATATTTTTGGATCGTTCATTTCTATAAAGTTACCATAATCATTAATAAAAATTGCTGGAAATATTATTGCAGGAAATACTGCGGATGGAACGTAGGCTAATACGGCTTTGATTCTATCCCCTAACATATCTCTGCTAACTAAAGCAATCATAGTCATTCTAGTGAAATAAGTTAATATTCCTGCAATAATAATTGATAACCAAGTCATTTTTTAAACCTCAATATTAATGCAGCGACAAACAAAGCAATAATTGGTGAAATAATTATATAAGATTTAAATGGGGCGTCAAAAAATATTAAAGAGCATAAGCCACAAACAAGCATAACAATTACATGATCAATTTTTTTTAAGTCTTGAACAATAATAGCTATAAAAGTAAGAGGTATTGCAAATTTTAAACCAAGTTCTTCAGGTACGAATGAACCTAATATAATTCCTGCTAATGTTGAAATTTGCCAACAAATCCAGAGTGTGCTTCCTGTACCAATTAAATGGTAATGCAAATATTTTTCTGTTTTATTTTTTTTAAAAAATTTATTAGATTCAGCAAACCCTTGATCTACAACCAAATAAGAAATTAATAGCTTTTTGATAAAAGATAATTTTTCTAAATATTCTGATAAAACTGCTCCATATAACAAATGTCTTGAATTAATAACACCAACAGAAGTGGCGGCAATCAAAGCTGAAGCACCTCCTGATATTAATTGTAAAAATACAATTTGTGAAGCTCCACCGAAAATAATGATGGACATTCCGTAAACTAAATATGGATTAAACCCAAGCTCAATACCAATTGCTCCACAAATAATTCCAAATGGAACTACTGACAACATATGCGGCGCAACATCCAACATGCCTCTGGTAAATAGTTGTTTTTTTGAAAACATTTATTTTGTTTTATTAAAAGCAAACTATATGATCAATATAAATTGGTCTTTTAATTCCAAATTTTTCATCTACTTGATGTTGATGAATATGATGCGAATGAACTAAAACTGGAATTAAATGATTTGTTGTTGTTTTAAGAGTATAGATAAAATTTGTTCCCCTAAACTTTCTATCAACAACTTCTAACTTTAAATTACTTTTATCATCATGTTCAAGGTCTTCTGGTTGTAATAATAATTTTACATCCGAGCCTTTTGGATAATGTTTAATAAAATTACCTTTTATAGTTCCTAGATCTTCATTCTCTAAACTATTTTCTCCAGTTACTTTTGCGGGAATTAATATTCCTCTATTCAAAAAGTTTACTACCTCTACAGAATTTGGAAAATGATAAACATTGTAAGGATCATCATATTGTTTTAGTTGATCATTTAAAATTACTCCACATTTTGATCCAAGATAAAAAGCTTCATAGGAGTCGTGGGTAACTATAATAGTTGTTATTTTTAAATCGTGTAAAAGTTTTTTTAGTTGAACTTGTATTTCTTCTTTAAAACTTTGATCAACGTTAGATAATGGTTCATCTAACAACAGTAGATCTGGTTGGGTAACTAATGATCTTGCAAGTGCTGCTCTTTGTGCCTCTCCTGCACTTATTTGGTGAGGAAATTTATTTAATATTTTTTCTATATTTAATAATTTAATTATTTTTTTTGGGTTAATTTTCTTTTTTCCATTTAGCTTTTTTGCTTCAGCACCTAATTGTATATTTTTTTCAACAGTGTAATGAGGAAATAAGCTATTTTCTTGAAATGATAGAGATATATTTCGATTTTCTGGCTCAATATGATCTTTTGAAGAAGATAAAATTTTATCTTTGAGTTTAATAGATCCAGATTTAATTTTTTCTAATCCAGCGATTGTTCTTAGGATAGTAGTTTTGCCAACACCAGATGGTCCTAATAGACAAATTATGTCTCCTTTGTTTTCAATATTAAAAGAAACATTTTTTACTTTAGTTTTTCCACCAGCTCTAAAACTAACATTTTTAATTTCTAAAAAATTTTTATTCATCACTATCTCTTAAAATATATTTAGACGTAAGTAAAATAAAGAAACTTGCAATAATTATCAAACATAATGATGGAACGGCAGCAGCTTCCAATAAATCCTCTGAAGCAGAAATATATGCAGTAGTTGCGAATGTCTCAAAATTAAAAGGTCTCAAAATTAATGTGATTGGTAATTCTCTGATTATTTCTAATGAAATTAATATGATAACAAATAGAAGTGAATTTCTTAAATAAGGAATATGAATATTAAAAAAAGTTTTTGTTTTAGAATATCCAAGAAGATAAGCGC
>CACILF010000035.1 GCA_902587435.1 uncultured Pelagibacteraceae bacterium | reverse complement strand
AGGTTTCAATAAATCTAACGCCTTACTAAAATTAGATTTAAGAAAGTTTATGGAATTTTTTGCACCTACAATATTAGCAAACTTAATTAAGCTAGTTATTTTTAGTGGCCCAGTAATTCCGACATGAACTGGTACTGTTTGTTTAGAAATAAAGTCTACAATTAATTGAGGATCCAATAACCATTGAGTCACTATATAGTCCGCATAAGGCTTTTTATCTTTCATAGCTTCTTCTAACTTTGAATCGGATATATCAGGACTCCCCTCTGGATGTCCAGCGATTCCTATCTTCATCTTTTCAAAATATCCTGTCTCTAAAAGTTGAATTGAGCTGTCGAATTTTCCTATAGGATCTCTACTGCCTCCTATAACTAAAGCTTGCTTTACACCCTCATTTTTACATCTATTAACAAAATCTTTTAGCTGTTCTTCATTTTCTATAGATCTAGCAGGAAAATGAGGTATTGGATTGAAGCCTTTTTTGACTAGTTTAGCGGCTTGTTCTGAGGTTTCTTTATAGTCACCGCCAGGTAGCATAGTAACATATACATCCTTTAATGCTGGCAAAGTATCTAGATCAGTTTTAGGCCCAATTTCTAAAGAAAAATTCATTCAGGGATATTTATTTATTTTAAAAAGACTGTCTATAAAAATCGAAGAGACAAATTGTTCAGGTTATCTTTTTATTCCTCTATGCTTTTGTATTCTTCGACCATATTCTTGAGCAGCCCTATCAAAAATTATCGCTAAAGCTACTATCGCTAAACCGTTAAACAATCCTAAAGCCAGATATTGGTTTAAAACTGCTCTTAAAATAGGCACTCCTAAACCTTTTACTCCAATCATAGAAGCAATAACAACCATTGCTAAAGCCATCATAATTGTTTGATTAACACCAGCAAATACAGTTGGAAGAGCCAAAGGTATTTGTACGGTTCTTAATTTTTGTAATTTTGTTGCACCAAAAGCTTCACTTGCTTCTATTGTTTCTTTATCTACTTCTCTTATACCTAAGTTTGTTAACCTTATTATCGGTGGAACTGCATATATACAAATAGCTATTAATCCAGGAACTTTACCAATACCAAGTAACATAAGTATTGGAATTAAATAAACAAAACTTGGAATTGTTTGCATCATATCTAAAACGGGTAATATTGTTCTTTCAGCCCTATTAGAACGCGCCATTATAACACCCATTGGTATTCCTATAGTCATACATATGATTACACATACAGTTATGATTGCGACTGTAGCCATACAATCTTTCCACATTCCAAAGTAACCTATTAAAAAGAAAGATATTGCTGCACCTAAAACAAGTTTCCAACTTTTTGATGCAATCCAAGCCAAACCACAAATTATACCTATGATTATTGGCCATGGAGAATTCATCATCAATTTTTCTAACCAGACTAAAAAGTATAATAATGGATCAAAAAATGATTCTATACCATCACCATATGCTCTTGAAAAATCTCTAAAAGCGAAATCGATACCTTTTCTAAATTCAGCAAGCGCCGAACGCTCCATAACAGGAAACTTAGTAAAAAATTCCATTAAATTCCTAAAAAATTAACGAGCCTATCAAAAAATAGGCTCGTTAAATAATTTATATATTAAAGACCAGCTTTGATTTTCTTCTTAGCTGATGAAGATACCCATTTACCCCACAGGTCTTCATGCTTTTTCAAAAACTCAACTGCTGCATCCGAACCCTTCGCTTGATTGTCTGCCATGTATACAAGCATTCCGTTCATAATATCACCAGGATAAGTACGTTTTTCAACATATGCTACAGCTTCTTTTCCACCATTGTCTACGAAGCTTTTAGTAATAAGTGAATTTACTTCTGACTTTGTCCAAGCAGTTTGTTTTGGATTTGCACACTCGCCAGCTGGTTTCATTATGCAATTGTCCCAGTTATCTCTTCCAGCAAAATCTACACCAAAAGGAACTGGAATTAATCCATATTTTCCAACCATTGAAGTTGGGTTCCAGTAATAACCAAACCAAGGCTTACCTGAGTCTGATGCTTTAGAAATTGTACCATCAAGACCTGCAGCAGAACCTGGATCAATTAAATTCCAACCTTTTTTCTCCATTTCGTAAGCTACAAATAAATTTGCATTTGCTAACTGACATCCCCATCCAGCAGGACAACCTACAAAAGCTCCTCTAGAAGGATCTTCTTTGTCAGGAAACCATTCAGGATGCTCAAGTATTTCAAGAGCTGTCATTCCTTTTATCTGTGGATACTTCTCAACAGTTCCAGGAGTTATCCACCAACCTTCTCCAAGGCCAGTAATCGGAGCTTTATTTGCTACGAATATTCTTTTTTCACTTACTGCTACTTTTAAAGGTTCGTAAACAGCATTTGCCCATTGTTCTGGGTTCATGTCTGGCGTTCCTTTATCATTCATTGAAGTAAAAGTTGGCATAGTTGCACCAGGCACTAATTCAACCTCACAACCATATCCTTTTTCTAAAATGATCTTGTCTACGTTAGCCATTAGTTCAGCTGACGCCCAGTTTTGCTCTGCAATAACTAGCTTTCCACATCCTGCATTAGCAACACCACTAAATGAAGTGAAGCCCAAAACTACAAGAGCTGAAAGAATTATATTTTTTATTTTCATTATTTATTTCCCTTTTAATTAATTAAAATAGCATCAGAACATATAGAAAAAAAAAATGCAAATGTATTTCAACTACCAGTTGTAGACAAAATGTTTTTGCAAAGGTTTTAATTTAAAAATAAGATTTAAAATTGCATTTATGAAAAAAGATTTAATAACAAGGCTAAATAAAGGACCTGTTCTTTGTGCAGAAGGTTATCTTTTTGCAATGGAAAGAAGAGGATACTTATCGGCTGGAGGATTTGTTCCAACAGTTGTTTTAGAAAATCCAGAAGTAGTTACTCAATTACATAAAGAATTTATTAGAGCAGGATCCGATGTTGTTCAAGCATTTACTTATTACGGCCATAGAGAAAAATTGAGAATTATTGGAAAAGAAGATTTACTTGAACCAATGCAGAAAAATGCACTTAAAATTGCAAAAGATGCTGCAAATGAATTCAAAGATTTAGATTTAATGGTATGTGGTGATGTTGCTAACACAAACATTTTTGATCCAAAAGACAGATCAACATTTAAAGAATGTCAAAAAATGTACGAAGAACAAATTAGATGGGCTAAAGAAGCTGGAGTTGATTTTGTTGTAGCAGAAACAATTAATTGGGTTGATGAAATGAAAATTGCTCTAAAAGCTATTAAGGAGGAAGGTTTAATAGCAGTTGCAAATTACGCAATACCAAGAGGTGATTTAACGAGAGATGGATACACAGCCGAAGATGCTTGTAAAATAATTGAAGACCTTGGAGCAGATGTTGTTGGTTTAAATTGTTATAGAGGCCCAAAAATGACTATGAAATTACTTAAAGAAGTTAGAAAAAAAGTTTCTTGTCATGTAGCAGGTTTACCTGTTCCATACAGAACTACTGAGGAAGAGCCAGGTTTTTTAAATCAAACAGACCATGGTTGTGATTGTATACCTGGGGGAAATGCTTTTCCTGTAGCTCTGGATAATTTATTTTGCAATAGATTTGAAATGGCAGAATTTGCAAAAGATTGTTTAAAACAAAATATTAATTTTATTGGAATTTGTTGTGGTGCGGAAGCTCATCATGTAAGGGAAATGGCAGTAGCAATTGGAAAAAAACCAATTTCTATGAAGTATATGCCTGACATGAGTAAACATTTTCATCATGGAACTGACAAAACTTTAAAAGAAGTTAATAAAGAAATTAAATATTAGTTATGGAGAATCATGCCAAAGTAGTAATAATTGGTGGAGGAGTTGTTGGTTGTTCAATTCTTTATCATCTTTCAAAATTTGGAATGAAAGATTGTATTTTACTTGAAAGGAACGAGTTAACATCTGGTTCATCGTGGCATGCTGCTGGAAATGTTCATGTAATCTCTAATGATCCAAATATTTCTAGAATGATGGCCTACACAATTGGTCTTTACAAAGAAATAGAAAAAGAGTCAGGACATTCTTGTGGATTTAAACCAAGTGGAGGATTCTACTTA
>CACILF010000034.1 GCA_902587435.1 uncultured Pelagibacteraceae bacterium | reverse complement strand
ATGCACGATGCCCACGAAGCTTTAATTTGTATAGGTAATAAAACTTATTTGAATGATAAAAATAGATTGTCATTTTCTAACCAACATTATTTTAAATCTTCTGATGAAATGATTAAATTATTTTCTGACCTTCCTGAAGCATTAGAAAATAATTATATTTTACCAGTTAGATGTTCGTTTAGACCACTTCCATCAAAACCAATCTTACCTAATATAAGTTCAGAAAAAAGCGGTAATGCAGATTTATATTTAGTTCAAAGTAGCGAAGAAGGATTAGTAAATAAATTTTTAAATATTTATAAAGTTCCATATCAGGAAGTTAAATTTAACAAAAAATTTAAAATATACAAAGAAAGGCTTGATCATGAGTTAAAAATTATTATTGAGATGAAATATGCAAGTTATTTCTTAATAGTCTCAGATTATATTAAATGGGCAAAAAGTAATGATATACCAGTAGGTCCAGGAAGAGGTTCAGGAGCTGGTTCATTGGTAGCATGGTGTTTATCAATAACTGACGTAGACCCAATTCAATTTAATTTAATTTTTGAAAGATTTTTAAATCCTGATCGAATTTCAATGCCAGACTTTGATATTGATTTTTGTGAAGAAAAAAGGGATTTAGTTTTTGATTATTTAAATAAAAAATACAAAGATAGCGTAGCTCATATTATAACATTTGGTAAATTAAAGGCACGAATGGTAATCAGAGATGTTGGTCGTGTAATAGGATTACCATATGGATTTGTTGATAGTATTTCAAAAATGATACCATTTGATCCTTCAAGACCTCTAAGTTTAAGTGAATGTATAAACAATGAACCTAGGCTTCAAAAATTAATAAAAGATGATCCACGTGTAAAAAAATTAATTGATTTATCTTTAAAGCTCGAAGGACTAAATAGAAATGTTGCTACGCATGCAGCTGGTGTAGTAATTGCTGATAAAAAATTAACTGACACTGTACCATTATACAAAGACGCATCATCAAATTTATTATTACCATCAACACAATTTGATATGTATTCTGCTGAAAATGCAGGATTAATAAAGTTTGATTTTTTAGGCCTTAAAACACTTACAGTAATTAATAAAACACAAAAATTAGTTAATAAAAAAAAAAAAGATTTTAAAATTGAAAATATTAACTACGAAGATCAAAAAGTTTATGAGTTGCTTTCATCAGGAATGACTGTTGGTTTATTTCAACTTGAAAGTTCAGGAATGAGAGATGCATTAACTAATATGATGCCAAACCAATTAGAGGATATTATAGCTTTGGTTGCTCTGTATAGGCCAGGACCAATGAGCAATATTCCAACCTATAATGATTGCAAACATGGAAGACAAAAACCAGATTATTTACATCCTTTATTAGAAGAAATTTTAAAGCCAACATATGGAGTTATAATTTATCAAGAGCAAGTTATGCAAATAGCCCAAAAGCTTTCAGGCTTTACAGCTGGTGAGGCTGATATTCTAAGAAAAGCAATTGGAAAAAAGAAAAGATCTGAATTAGAAAAACAAAAACAAAAATTTATAGATGGTGCTGTAAAGAATTCAATTAGTAGGGAGGTTGCAGCAAGTATTTTCTTGAAAATCCAACCATTTGCCGAATATGGTTTTAACAAAAGCCATGCAGCAGCTTATGCAATAATAGCTTACCAAACAGCATATTTAAAAACTTATTTCCCAAATGAATTTTTTGCAGCATCAATGACTATGGATATATCAAATCAAAATAAACTAAGTGAATTTTACGAAGAATTAAAAAGATTAAATATTAAAATAATTAGACCAGATATTAATAAATGTTTTGCTGATTTTAGATCTGATGATAATAATTTTTATTACGCATTAGGATCGATTAAAAGTGTAGGCTATGAAGCTATTTCAAATATAGTTAATGAAAGAACTAAAAATGGAGATTTTAAATCAATTAATGATTTTATAAAAAGAGTAAAACCAAAAGATATAAATAAATTACAACTAGAAGGATTGGTTAAAGGTGGAGCATTTGACAGTATAAATATCAATAGGAAAAGTATTTATAACTCAATACCTAGCTTAATACAAAAAGCCAAAAATATTTTCGATAATAAAATTGCAAACCAAATTGATTTATTTGATGAAAATGAAACTGAGGATGAAATAAATGATAATTTACTTTTTGATATTAAAGATTGGGAATTTGAAGAAAGACTCTCAAAAGAATTTGAAGCAATAGGTTTTTTTATTTCCGACCATCCTATAAATCAGTATAAAGAAATTTTTAATGATTATAAAATTATAGATTACAAAAAATTTTTATCTAATAATGTTGATAGACAATGTAATATTGCCGCAACTTTATTAAAAATTCAGGAAAGAAAAACTGCTAAAGGGAACTCATATGCTATTATAAAATTAACTGATCTATCTAGTGTTTTTGAACTTTTTTTATTCTCCGATGTATTAGATTTAAATAGAAACATTTTAAATGAAGGAAATTCATTGTTAATTACTTTAACAAAAAATCTGTCAGAAGATGAAAATAGATTTAAACGAATAAATGTAAATAAAATTATTTTAATAAAAGATTTATTTAATAAACCTATTTCAAATCTAGAATTATCATTCACAGACTTAAATAAAATTAACAATCTAAATCTAAATGAAACTGAAGGTAAAACTAATATAACTCTGAAATACTCGAATAAACAAAAGGAATATGTGTTTAAATTAAAAAAAAATAGAAAAATAGATAGAGAAACATTAAATTTAATCAAAAAAGATGGAATTCTTACACAAATTAATTAAAAAAAACTCTTGTTAAATTATCAATTAGTTTGTAAATACCTGCTTAAATTAATACGCACACAATTTTTGGTTTATTAACCCTCCGGTCCTTTTTTGGAAATAATTGTGGTGGCATAACCGGGAAAAAATATGAAGATACCAAACGTAACAATTCAACAACTATTAGAAGCAGGTGTTCATTTGGGACACAAAACTTTAAGATGGAATCCAAAAATGAAAAAATATATTTTTGGTAAAAGAGACTCAATTCACATTATAGATTTAACACAAACATTAGAGTTGATTAATGTAGCACTTGAAAGAATTTACAATGTAATTTTAGGAAATGGAAAAATTCTTTTTATCTCGACCAAAAAACAAGCATCCGAGGCTATTGCTGAGTTAGCCAAAGAAACAGATCAATATTATGTTAATCATCGTTGGTTGGGAGGAATGTTAACTAACTGGGGAACAATTTCAAACTCAATTAAAAAATTAGAAAGATTAAATCTTGATCTAGTTTCTGAAAATAGAGGTTTTACAAAAAAAGAACTTTTAAAAATGAGCGTTCAAAGAGATAAGTTGCAAAAATCTTTAGGAGGAATAGCTAATATGAAAAAAGTACCTGACTTAGTTTTTGTAATTGATACAAATTATGAATCATTAGCTATTAAGGAATCAATTAAATTATCTATCCCTATAGTTGCTATACTTGATACAAATTCAGATCCAGAAGGTATTACTTTTCCTATCCCAGGAAACGATGATGCAAGAAGATCAATAGATCTTTACTGTAATTTAATAAAAGAAACTATATCTAGTGCAAAAAAAGAAGTACCAGTTTCTGAAGAAAAAGCAGCTCCTAAAAATGAGAAAGTAAATCCAACAATTAAAAGTGAAATTAAAAAAAAAACTGAAGTTAAAGTAAAAAAAAATAATTCCTTAAATTAATTTCAATATAATGAGTGATTTAGAAAAAATTAAGCAATTAAGACAATCTACTGGAGCAGGTTTTAAAGATTGCAGTACTGCAATAGATGAAGCAGAAGGAGATCTAAATAAAGCTGCAGAAATTCTTAGAGTTAAAGGAATTTCAAAAGCTTCAAAAAAAATGTCAAGAAACGCAAAAGAAGGTGTTGTAGCTATCAGTGGAGATCAAAATAAAACTTCAGTTATAGAAGTAAATTGCGAGACAGATTTTGTTGCTAAAAATGAAGATTTTATAAATTTTGTTAAAGAATTAAGTGAATTAAACAATTCAGTTAATTCAAATTTAGAAAAATTAAGTAAAAGCAGCATGAATAATAAAAAAACAGTCGAAGAAAATTTAATTTCAATGATTGCAAAAATCGGTGAAAAAATTACTTTAGGCAGGGCAAAAACTTTGAATCATGAAAATTCAAAAAACTATTTTTATTTACATACAGTTGTTAAAGATAATCTTTCTAAAATTGCCGTTGTAACATCAATAAATTCTACAGTGAAATCTGAAAAAATTGATTTATTTGGAAAGCAATTAAGTATGCATATAGCTGCGTCAAATCCTATAGCTATTAATCCCGATGAAATTAAACAAGAAATTTTGGATAAGGAAAAAAAGCTTGTTACTGAAGAGTTGAAAAACTCTGGAAAACCTGTGGATATAGCAAAAAAAATTAGTTCTGGTAAGATGAACAAATTTAAGGAAGATAATAGTTTAATGACACAACAATGGGTTATGGAACCAAAGAAAAAAGTTAAAAATATTATTGATGAGTTAGGATTTAAAGATCTAAAAATTG
>CACILF010000033.1 GCA_902587435.1 uncultured Pelagibacteraceae bacterium | reverse complement strand
AGAATTAATTTCAAATACTTGGATTATAATGAAAATAAAAAATTGAAAAATAAAAGTTATTAAAATTATATTTTTTTCTTTTGTAGACAATAAAATTATTTCATCATTAATAATAACAATGTTATCCTCCAATTTTGCAATAAGACCTTTAAAGTATTTTGATAACTGCTCCATATAACGATTTGTTGCAAATCCGTATCTAAGAGTTTTAAAATAATCATCAGAAATTTCAGACGTTGATTTGTTAATGTGAAAATGCTCAAAGTTTTCAATCTCGTAAACTACTTGTTCTAAGTTTGGAGTTGTTTTAAAATCATATTTATCATAATTAATATTTTTGACTATTTCATGATGTTTTCCAGCAGCTATCATGTATTTTTTGAAATTATCTGCGTCCTCTTCATTCCATGCATTTTCTACATCATTTATAATTAAAGACATTGTTTCATCTTTAATGTTATAAATGTCCATTCCTCCTTCTTCTGATTTAAATTTTTCCATTTCATCTATCAAAGTTCTTTTGAAGGATGTAATAAATGGACCATAAAAATCATGCTCCGAAAAAATCTTTTCACCTAATTTTGTTTCACTTAAAAGTTGGGTTTCAACCCTGTACACTTCTTCAGCATCTAAGCTTAATCCATAAGTATTTAAAGCAATTTCAATTTCATTTATCATTTGATTAAAGTCGTTGACTTCTATTTGATTGGTAAGGAGTTCATCTTGCTTAATAGATATTTGCCTTTCAATGTTAAATGAGATGATAGCTGCGCTTAAAGCAAAAATAGAAAAAAAAATTCCAATATTAATTAATGTTAAAGCTTTTGTTTTATTTTTACTTAAAAAGGCTAGATATGATTGAAATAGTGTAAATCTAAAAAATCTCATTTTTATATAATTTTTTTCTCATCCTCTTTTTTCTTATGCTTTTGAATTATTTTCATGCTTGAGTGGAGATAGAATGCATAAATTAAAGTTGAACCAACAATAATAAAGTGGAATGGATAATCTAAAAAATTATACAAACCATGGATTAAAAAAGGTATAAAAAGACTTAAAATTAAATATTTTTTATTTGCCGTGAAAGAATAAATTCCAAAATAAAATCCCATAACACATCCCATCAAGCCGTGCATGGGTACTGCTGAATACGACCTCATAATTGCCATTGTGTATGGTTCAATTTCCCATTTTTCGGCCCAATAAAATACATATTCGTAATTTTCAAATGTTGCAAAACCTAAAGAAACAACAACACCATAAACTATACCATCCATAGGTTCGTTAAATTCATTTCTTCTCAACACTATAAAATATAAAATAATAAATTTTAAAATCTCCTCATTCCATGCCGGACCTAAAAAACTAAAAAGTAGTTTTTCAGAAAATTTAGAACCATCATGGAATGTTTCATACATAAAGTCATTTATTATTCCCGCTGGCAAGCAAATTAAAACTCCAAGAAAAAAAACAATTGCTACAGTTGATTTAGGTTCTTTAAACTTATCTGACAGGAAAAAGTAAAGCAGTATCAATATTGATGGTACTATAGTTATTAAAAGTGTCATTGTATTTAATTACAATTAATATTATTTTTTTTGTTAAAATTTCTGAAATCAGGATTTAAGTATGCTAATTCTAAATTTTTTCCCGTTATAATAATTTCTTCATTTAAAATACTGCAATATGTTTGTTTATTTTTTTTATAAATTCTTATTAAATCATCAGTATTGTTTACTAAATCAAAAGTTCCAGCATACCAAGCAACATCGGGCTTTAATGTTGAAATTGAAAACTCTTGATTGGCACCTCTATATTTTTTAATAGCATTCGTAAATTCTAAGCTATTAGAAGTAATTATTTGATCATCATTTCTAAAAATAAAATTCCATTCAAAGTTATTTATTTCATATCCCTCGTTCATATAACTCGTCATGTCTCCTTGTTTTTTTAAGTTTGATGGTTGAATAAAAGTATATCCTTCGTTATCTTTTTGATTATAAACCTTTTCAAAAAATTCAAAACCTCCATAGGAAATTATAAAAACATTTGCAGATTTTGCCATAAGTTCAAGCAACAGAACAGTGTCATAATCCTCTTCAATAAATAATGAGTAGGTTTTTATCTTTGTTATTACTCTGTCCCTATTTTTTTCAATTTTTTCCATTAACTCTTCAAAATTTTTTGGTTTCTTAGGTTGATCGTTTTTAGCAATTTTAATTTCCTCACTAGTATATTCAGTATCTCTACAATCTATTAAAAATCTCCAACTATTCATTGAAAAACCAGTTTGATCGACTACAGCTTGTAAAAGTTTGGGTTTACCATTCACTATAGTTAGTTTGTTATTGTATTTATATGTAAATCTTTGATCTTCAGTTTCTCCAACAACTTCAATTTTATTTGTATAATTTATTCCATTTGAGGTTTTCTTAAATGATTGCATGTCAGTTGGACCATACATTCCAGTAATCACAGATACCTCTCCATCATCTGAGACATCAACAATCAAATCTTCGTCAAAACTTATTAAAAAAGTAATTACCTTTCCTTGGAATCTTGCATAATCTTCTTCACCTACTTTTGCTTGTTTAAGGTCAGAATTTTTAATTAAACAATAAGCATATATTTCCTCTGATTGAGCGCTATTCGTATAATTTAAAATAGAGAAAAAAAATATTAAAATAAAAGATGAAAATAAAAATCTCTTCATAGAATTTAGTTTATTTTTGATTGATCTAGTTCTGTTAAAACTCCTTTTACGTGAGCTGGTGTCATATCTAAAACAGTAGCTGTTTTTATTAATAATTTGCTTTCATTTGCATCTAAATGTCCGTCAGATGATGCCACATAATACATTGCTTTAACAACTAATTCTCTGTGTCCAGCATTTAAATAGGGTTTTATTTCTTTTAAATATTCTTTGACATTTTTTGTGCTTTTTTTAACTGAAGCAAGATTTTTTTCTATTTGGTTTTTTGTAAATTTTTTGTTATTTGTGAGTTTGTTATAAATATCTGAAACAATATTTATTTCTTCATCTTCAACCTTTTTATCAGCTAGAATCATTAGACATAGAATATTTTTAAGTGCCTTTTGATATTCTGACTCCATTTCTTCATCATTTAAAGCTGGTTTGTAATCAATTACGTCTAAATGATAAATACTTTGGCACTCCTTACATTCTATGTGATCATTTTTTTTTCCACTAATTGGAAAAATTGGAATAAAAAATAAAGTAAACCAATCTTGTACATATTTTTTGCCATACTCTTTTTTTACATTACAATTTGGGCAATGAAACTGGCCATTATCAGTTTCTACGGCTCTATCTCGAGTACCGAACAAAATAAACATAATTATTCTTTCATGATTAGACTTTCAAATATTATAAACTAATGCAAATCAATTATTATGAGGTTTCTCTAAATATATATAATATTTAAGCACTTGTAGGTTGTGACGTATATTGAGATTTTTCTTTTTAAAAATAACGAATAATGATTTTACTAATATATATTTAAATAGTAAATTAAACTTATGCAAATAGTTGGATATATACTTATAGCTTTAGGAGCAATAGATTTTTTACTTGGAAATTTTGCACAGATTAATCTTACAGGATTCATGGGTGCTGCATCAAGTTTTTCACCAATAATATTAATTGTTGTTGGTGGTTTGTTAACTCAAGTTAGCAACAAAAAATAAAAATTTAAATCATAAGGTAAAAATTTTCAGTGACTTGTGACTACCAATTTATAATATAATTTGTATGGTAGTTAGAAATTTTTCTTTTTAAATAATTTAAATCTAAACCACAGTTTTTATACCCTTCTATAATTGTATGTAAATATGTTGAACTAGGTTTTTTTAAATAATAAATGTTTTGTATATATACTAAAACTTTATTACCATTTATTGACAAATAATGCTTTGAATAATAGTTATAGTCTACTCCTTCGTAGCCATCTAATTCTTTTTCATCAGCTTTCGTAATTTTCCAAATTGCTCCTGGAACTTTAGAAGTTTTACTTTTAACAATATTTGCATGTCCATAAACTGAAGTTTGAGTTTTATGACTAAAACAAAGTTTATAGCCTTTTAATGTATGAGGCTTGAAATATTTGGCTCCATCACACCTATTTTCCATTTGTTGATGATTAAGATTACTCCCATACGCAAAATAAAGCATGTTAATCTCTACTTACTACTTCTATTTTTTTTTCATTAACAAACTCTAATATTTGTGAGTTACAAACATCAATTTTATTTTGATCTTCAGATCTGATTACAATTGAAACTCCTAATTTTCCTGCCTGAAAAAATGGATAACTTCCTATTTCGACATCTTTATTATTGTCTTGAACTTTTGTTAATGAATTTGCTATTTCACTTTCAACAGTACGAAGATTAATAGTAAGACTTAATATTGGTTCTCCCCCTACTATTTCGTTTCTTAAACCACCTAACATAGATTTTAAAATTGAAGGAACTCCAGGTAAACAAAAAACATTTTCAACATTAAAACCTGGCGCTCCACTTGTAGGATTTAATATTAGTTTTGCATTTTCGGGCATCCAAATCATCTTTTGTCTGCCTTCGTTAAATTCTCCTGGTTTATAATATTTTTCAAGAAGCTTATAACCTTCTTTGTGCATCTCATATTTAAGATTAAACGCCTTTGATATAGATGCTGCGGTAATATCATCGTGTGTAGGACCTATTCCTCCTGTTGTAAAAACATAATCATATTGATTTCTTAATAAATTTACTGAACTAACAATTGTTTCTTCAACATCAGGAATTACTCTAACTTCCTGAACTTTTACTCCAATAGAGTTTAGCCATAATGATAATGTGCTTGTATTAGTATCTTGGGTTCTTCCAGATAAAATTTCATTACCTATTATCAGTATTGCAGCATTTACTTTTGTTTTTTCAGACATTTCTTATATATATTTTGAATATGGAATTTACCAAGTCTTTAATTAAAGGCAAACTTGTAAAAAGATATAAGAGATTTTTTGCTGATATCAAAGCAAATAAAGAAATTATTACAGCACATTGTCCTAATACTGGTTCAATGATGGGATTATTGGAGAAAGATAATGATGTTTGGGTTTCAAAAAATGATGATCCAAAAAGAAAACTCAAATATACATTGGAAATAATTAAGGCAAAAAATAATCTTGTTGGTGTTAACACTCATTTAGCAAATAAGATTGTTGCAGAAGGTCTTAAAAATAACTCATTTAAAGAGTTTAATAATTTAAATAATATCCAGCCAGAAGTGTTTTATAATAAAGAAACTCGTTTTGATTTTTTAGTAAACAAA
>CACILF010000032.1 GCA_902587435.1 uncultured Pelagibacteraceae bacterium | reverse complement strand
ATTTGCTACCAGTGATAAAAATACTGTAATTCAGCACTTTAAGGATGATGCAACTGCATTTAACAATCAAAAAAAATCAAATATAGAAGGAAAAGGAATTCTAAATAATAGAATATCGGAGCATATTTTATCTTCTTTAAAAGAGGTCGGAATTGAAAATCATTTAATCAAAAGACTTAATATGAGAGAACAATTGATAGATATGGTTGACATTATACCAATTGAATTTGTGATAAGAAACATTGCTACTGGTTCTTTGACAAAAAGACTTGGTATTGAAGATGGAACAGTATTGAAAAAACCATTAATAGAATTTTGTTATAAAAACGATGAACTTGGTGACCCGTTGGTGTCAAGAGAACATATTTATGCTTTTGAATGGGCCTCTGTTTTTGAAATAGATTGGATATCTGAACAATGTTTACGAATTAACGATTTTTTACAAGGAATGTTTAAGGGTGTTGGAGTTAAATTAGTTGATTTTAAGCTTGAATTTGGAAGAAGAAAATCTGATGGAAGAATAATTTTAGCTGATGAAATTAGCCCTGATACTTGTAGATTGTGGGATGCCGATACAGAAAAAAAATTAGATAAAGATAGATTTAGAAAAGATTTGGGAAATGTGATTGATGCTTATCAAGAGGTTGCTAGAAGACTAGGAATTTTACATGAACAATCAAATAATATTAGACCAATTAAATTTTCTAAACCTACTGCAGTAAAAATTAAAAAAAAATAATGAAAATTAAAGTAATAGTCACACTAAAAAATGGTGTATTAGATCCACAAGGTAAAGCTATACAGCAAACATTAAATGGTATGAACTTTTCTGAAGTAAAAGAAGTTAGGCAAGGTAAATATTTTGATATTGAAGTTAATGCAAACGATGAAAATAAAGCGAAAACTATAGTTGATGAAATGTGTAAAAAACTTTTAGCAAACTTGGTAATTGAAGATTATAAAATTCTATAAAACTAATGAAATCATCTGTGATAATTTTTCCTGGGTCCAATTGTGATAGAGATATGGATGTAGCATTAAAAAAATTTGGTTTTAAAAATCAAATGATTTGGCACGATGATCTAGAAATTCCTAAAAGTGACTTAATTGTTCTTCCTGGTGGTTTTTCAATAGATGATAAATTAAAAATAGCAAAATCTTTAGATGATTTAGGAGTGGATTATGTAGAAGGAGGTTGGCCTGGTGCTAACCCCACAGATACTGAGTTTTTTCAAAAAAAAATTAAATTTAATAATTCAGTATTAACAGCCTTTGGTATGACAAAAAGATCAGGCAGAAGTGCTGATAATGATCCAGGACTTTCATCAATTTTAGATAGCAATACATCAGCTGTATGCTTAGTTGGTAAATCTTGGGATTTTCATGTTGATGTTGCGTTAGGAATATCAAATGAAGAAAATTTAGAAAATATTTCAGAAAGTGCAAAACTTTTTGTGAAAGAAAAAAAGGAATTTATGTTTGATGCAGAACATTTTTTTGATGGTTTTAAAAATAATAAAGAATATGCACTTTCATGTATAAAATCAGCATACGATAATGGAGCTAGATGGGTTGTACTTTGTGATACAAATGGAGGAACCTTGCCTAATGAAGTTACAGATATTGTAAATGAAGTTATCAAAGCAGTACCAGGAAAAAATATTGGTATTCATGCACATAATGATACAGGAAATGCAGTTGCAAATTCACTAGCAGCAGTTTTATCAGGTGCTAGACAAATACAAGGAACTATTAATGGATTAGGTGAAAGATGTGGAAATGCAAATTTAATGTCTGTAATTCCAACTTTACACTTGAAAGAAACTTATTCAAATAGTTATGAAACAAACATTAAAAAAGAAAATATTGGTAAATTAACTCAGTGCTCAAGATTACTTGATGAAATATTAAATAGAAAACCAAATCAACATTTACCTTATGTTGGAGCTGCTGCCTTTTCGCATAAAGGTGGTTTGCATGTTTCAGCGGTACAAAAAGATCCAAAAACATATGAGCATATAAATCCTGAAGATGTAGGTAATGTAAGAAATATTGTTGTTTCCGATCAATCTGGAAAATCAAATATAGTTTCAAGGTTAAAATCTATTGGAATTGACTTTAAACAAGATGATCCAAAAATTAAAAAACTTTTAGAAGAAGTTAAGGATAGAGAATTCATCGGTTACAGCTATGATGGTGCAGATGCTTCTTTTGAACTATTAGCAAGAAGAATAATGGGAGAAATTCCAAGGTATATCTCAATTAAAGAATACGATGTTTCTGTAAAAAAAAACAGTTCAGGAGAAATTATTTCTTCTGCAAAGGCCCAGTTAGAAGTTGATAAGAAATTAATTCTTTGTGAAGGAGAGGGTAATGGTCCTGTCCATGCACTTGATAATGCAATAAGAAACAATGTGGACAAACTTGCAAAATATTCTCAGTATTTAAAAGATTTAAAGTTAGTAGATTATAAAGTTAGAATTCTTAATACCGGAACGGAAGCTGTAACAAGAGTTTCAATTGAGAGCACAGATTCTAAAGGCAAAAACTGGTTTACAATTGGAGTTTCTCCAAACATTATCGATGCATCATTTAAAGCACTTGTTGATAGTTTAGATTATAAACTGTTTAAGGATAAAGCACCTGCAAGCCTTTAATGTTTAATAATATTTTTTTTATTTTACATAAGCCTCAATTATCAGAAAATATTGGTGCTTGCGCTAGAGCAATGAAAAATTTTAATTTTTCTAAGCTAATTGTAGTCGACCCCAAACCTATTTTTCCAAATGATAAAATAGTTGCTACTTCAGTAGGTGCTAATGAAATTATTAAAAAAAGTAAGGTTTATTTGACTTTAGAACCAGCAATGAAAAATATTGATATTTTAATTTCAACAACTTCAAGATTTAGAAACAAAAATATTAAACATATAAAGTTAAATGAACTAAATAAAATAGACTTTAGTAAAAAAGTTGCTTTTTTATTTGGACCTGAAGCTTCTGGATTATCAAATAATGAAATAAGCTTTTCAAACTATGTATTACAAATACCTAGCAATACTAAATTTAAATCATTAAATTTATCCCATAGTTTAATAATTGTAGCACAAACTATTTTTCAATTATTAAATATGAAAAAATCTAAATATTCTAAATCAAAGAAAATTAAACCTGCATCAAAAAAAAATATACAGGCTATGGCAAATTTATGCATCAAACACCTAGAAGAGATAAATTTTTTCAAACCAAAAGAAAAAAAACCTAAGATGCTTGAAAATCTGAGAAGTATATTTTACAAAATGGATTTATCAGAAAAGGAAACACGTATTTTATCAAGTGTATTTGCCAGTTTAGCTAAAAAAAAAGGCTGATTGACAAAATTGATCTTGTGTTTATAAAGCGTTCTATTAAATGACAAAAAGATTAAACTCTAAACATAAAGTTGATAGAAGGCTAAGAGTTAATCTATGGGGAAGACCAAAGAGCCCGTTTAATACAAGAGCTTACCCTCCAGGACAACATGGTCAAACTAAATCAGCTAAACCATCAGATTACGGAATTCAATTAAACGCAAAACAAAAGTTAAAATCATATTATGGCAATATGAATGAAAGACAATTCAGAAATGTTTATAAAAAAGCCATAATGAAAAGAGGAGATACAGCAGAAAATTTAATTGGTTTATTAGAAAGAAGGCTTGATGCGGTAATTTATAGATCTAAGCTTTCAAATACAATTTTTTCATCAAGACAATTAATTAATCATGGCCATGTAAGAGTTAATGGAAAAAAAGTTAATATTGCAAGCTATCAAGTTAAAGAAGAAGATACTATAGAGATTAGAGATAAATCAAAACAATTAGCTTTAATTGATATAGCTCTTGCTAATAAAGAAAGAGAAGTACCAGAATATTTACAATTAGATGAAAAAAACAAAAAAGTAAAATTTGTAAGGGTACCTAAGTTTGAAGAAGTTCCTTATCCTGTTGTGATGGAGCCAAATCTAGTAATCGAATATTATTCTAGATAATTATTTTTTAAAATTAATTCCTTTATCTTCAAGAATTTTTTTAAGTTCACCATTTTCGTACATTTCTTTTACAATGTCACAACCACCAACAAATTCTTTTTTAATATATAGTTGAGGTATTGTTGGCCAATCACTAAATTCTTTTATACCTTGTCTTAGTTTTTCGTTTTCTAAAACGTTAACACCTTTAAAATTTATTTCTAAAATTTTTAGCATATTTGAAACTGCCATTGAAAATCCACATTGTGGTGCATCAGGCGTTCCTTTCATAAATAAGCAAACTTCATTACTTTCTATTTCTTTACTGATTAATTCATTTGTTTGTTGATCCATACTATTCCTTTGTTTTAATTGCTAAAGCGTGCAATTCATTTCCCATTCTTCCTTTTAATGAATTGTATACCATTTTGTGTTGTTCAATTTTACTTTTTCCTGCAAAAGTAGACGATGTAACTGTAGCAGAATAATGATTTCCATCACCAGCCAAATCTTGAATTTCTATTTTGGCATCAGGCATTGATTCTTTAATTAATTTTTCTATTTCTTTTAAATCCATTGCCATATTAATTATCCATATAATCCTTTAACCAATTTTTATTACATTCAATTAAATCGTCAATATGCAGAATTGGCTCTTTATCAACTATTATCTCATTTTTAGTTACAATTCCAATCTCATCATAATGAACTGAATTGTTTTTTAAAATTTTTTGTACTTTTGAAAGATTTTTTGCTTCTATTTCAATTATATATCTTCCTTGGTCTTCTCCAAAATAATAATCAAATTTATTCATTAGAACTTTAAGTTTGTTTAATTTAAATCCTTTTTGGCCCTTTATAGCCATTTTAGAAACTGCTGTAATAATGCCTCCTAATGAAATATCATGTGCAGAGCTAATCAATCCTTCATTAATTAATTTCAAGACTGTTTCACCATTATTTTTTTCATTAAACAAATTAACCTCCGGGGGTGGTCCTTTTTTTTCATTTAAAATGTTTATTGCAAAAACACTTTGATCTAAGTGACCTTCAGTTTTCCCAACAACCAAAATTAAATTTTCACTATTTTTTAAGTCCATAGTAGTCATTTTTTTGTAATTTTTAATTAATCCAACACCTCCAATAGTAGGAGTAGGCTTAATTCCTTTATCTTTTGTTTCATTATAAAAAGATACATTTCCTGAAACTATTGGATAATCTAAAAATTTGCTCGCTTCATTAATTCCTTCAACACACTCAACAAATTCACCCATATTTTTTTCTTTTTCAGGGTTACCGAAATTTAAACAATTAGTAATAGCAATTGGTTTTGAACCACATGAAATTAAATTTCTCCAACTTTCACACACAACTTGCTTTCCACCAGTAAGAGGGTGTGCATAGCAATATACAGCTGAAGAATCCACTGAAGTTGCTACAGCTTTATTAGTACCATGGACTCTTA
>CACILF010000031.1 GCA_902587435.1 uncultured Pelagibacteraceae bacterium | reverse complement strand
AAGAATTGGAAAATAAAGAAAAAAATAAAGCTCTAGAAGCAGCAATTAACCAAATTACAGATAATTTTGGAAAAGGATCTGTAATGAAATTAGGTCAACAAAAAGCTATGGATGTAGAGTCTGTTTCAACAGGATCTCTAAGTTTAGATCTTGCGCTTGGTATTGGAGGATTACCAAAAGGAAGAATTGTTGAAATTTATGGACCAGAGTCATCTGGAAAAACAACACTAGCTTTACAAGTTATAGCTGAGGCGCAAAAAGCAGGTGGTATTTGTGGATTTGTTGATGCAGAGCATGCGTTAGACCCTGTTTATGCAAAAAAATTAGGTGTTAATACTGAAGAACTATTAATTTCTCAACCAGATACTGGCGAACAAGCTTTAGAAATTACTGATACTTTGATTAAGTCAGGATCAATGTCAGTTATTGTAATTGACTCAGTTGCGGCACTAACTCCAAGAGCAGAAATTGAAGGAGATATGGGAGATCACCATGTTGGCCTTCAAGCAAGATTAATGAGCCAAGCACTAAGAAAATTAACTGGCTCAGTTTCTCGAACAAATACAATGGTTATTTTTATTAACCAAATTAGAATGAAAATTGGCGTAATGTTCGGAAGTCCAGAAACAACTTCAGGAGGAAATTCACTTAAATTTTATTCATCAGTTAGAATGGATATTAGGAGAATAGGCGCTATTAAAGATAAAGATGAAATTATTGGGAATGCAACTAGAGTAAAAGTTGTTAAAAATAAAGTTGCACCTCCATTTAAGGTAGTTGAATTTGACTTAATGTATGGAAAAGGAATAAGCAAAACTGGAGAACTGATTGATCTTGGGGCAAAAGCAGACATCGTTGAAAAATCAGGTGCTTGGTATGCGTACAAGGGTGAAAAAATTGGCCAAGGAAAAGAAAATGCAAAATTATTCCTTGAACAAAATCCTAAGGCTGCAGCAGAAATAGAAATGGCAATAAGAGAAAAGGCTGGCCTTATTTCTGAAAAAATAGAGGGTAATCCAATCGAGAAAGAAAAAGTAGAATCTCCAGAGGAAGTACCTACAAAAAAAAATTAGCATATAACTTTTAGTTATTAAAAGGCGCTCTTTTGGGCGCCTTTTTTCCCTACAGATATATAGACATCATACAAAAAAGCTGTATTTTAGAAATATGGCAGACAAATCACTTAATGAAATTAGAACTACTTTTCTCAAATATTTTGAGAAGAATAATCACAAAATTGTAGATTCTAGTAATTTAGTTCCAAATAATGATCCAACGCTAATGTTTGCAAATTCTGGAATGGTTCAATTTAAAAATGTTTTTACTGGGTTAGAAAAGAGAGATTATAAGACAGCAACCACATCCCAAAAGTGCGTAAGAGCTGGGGGAAAACATAATGACCTTGAAAATGTTGGTTATACACCGAGACACCATACTTTTTTTGAGATGCTCGGTAACTTTTCCTTTGGAGATTATTTTAAAGAAAAAGCAATTGAACTAGCTTGGAATTTAGTAACCAAAGACTTTGGTTTAGACAAAAACAGGCTTTATTTCACAGTTTTTAACGAAGATGAAGAAGCACTTAATCTTTGGAAAAAAATAACAGGATTAGGAGAAGATAAAATAATAAAAATTGCAACATCTGATAATTTTTGGTCGATGGGTGAAACAGGTCCTTGTGGCCCTTGTTCAGAAATATTTTATGATCATGGCGACCATCTAAAAGGTGGATTACCCGGAACAAAAGATCAAGATGGCGATAGATACATCGAAATTTGGAATTTGGTATTTATGCAGTTTGAACAAATTTCTAAAGAAAAAAGAATAAATTTACCAAAACCATCAGTTGATACAGGAATGGGGCTAGAGAGAATTGCAGCTTTGCTTCAGGGAACACATGATAATTATGAAACAGATCACTTTAAAAAATTAATAAATTCAATTTCTGAAGAAGTTAAAGTTAAACCTGATCAAAAAAATGTTTCTAGTTTTAGAGTAATCGCAGATCATTTGAGAGCAAGTTCGTTTTTAATTGCAGAAGGTGTCTTACCATCAAACGAAGGAAGAGGCTATGTATTAAGAAGAATTATGAGAAGAGGGATGAGACATTCCCATTTACTAGGATCGAAACATCCAATTTTTTATAATATTTTTAAAACTTTAATGGATGAGATGTCATCAAATTATCCTGAACTTGTAAGAGCAGAGTCTTTAATTAAAGAAACTTTAAAAACAGAAGAAGAAAAATTTTTAGTTTTATTAGAAAGAGGGATGAAAATTCTAAATGATGAAATTTCAAAAATCGATAAAGTTTTACCTGGTGAAGTAGCTTTTAAATTATATGATACATACGGATTTCCTCTAGACTTAACCGAAGATATTTTAAAAAATAAGTCATTAAAAATAGACAATAAAAAATTTGAAACTTTAATGAATGAAAGCAGAGAACTCGCTAAGAAAAATTGGAAAGGATCAGGCGATAGTTCAGTTAATAAGATATGGTTTGAAATTAAAGATAGATTAGGCCCATCAGAATTTTTAGGTTATGAAACTGATCATGCTGAAGGAAAGATTTTGTCATTATTAAAAGATAATAAAGAGGTAAAAAGCTTATCAGGTAATGATGGAGGTATGATAATTACAAATCAAACACCTTTTTATGGAGAATCTGGAGGCCAAGTTGGAGATACCGGAGAAATTATCTCTGGAGATTTTAAATTTGAAGTACATGATGTTCAAAAGCAGCTAGGAGACTTATTTGTTCATTATGGCAAAGTAACCAAAGGTTCTATTAAAGTGAATGATAATGTTGAAATGAAAATCGATATAAATAGAAGAAATGATGTTAGAGCTTATCATTCTGCAACTCACTTATTACATGAGTCATTGAGAAGAGTGCTTGGTACCCATGTAACCCAAAAAGGTTCCTTAGTTGAACCTGATAGATTAAGATTTGATTTTAGTCATATGAAGCCTATTTCGAACGATGAAATAAAAAAAATAGAAAATTTTGTAAATTCTATGGTTGAAAAAAAATCTGAAGTAAAAACAAGAATTATGACACCAAAACAAGCTGTTGATAACGGTGCATTAGCCCTTTTTGGTGAAAAATATGGAGACGAAGTTAGAGTTTTATCAATGGGTAGTGAAAAAGACCGTTATTTTTCAACAGAATTGTGCGGTGGAACTCATGTAAGAAATACGGGCGATATAGGAAAATTTAAAATTATTAGCCAATCTTCTATAGCAGCAGGAGTGAGAAGAGTTGAAGCTTTAAGGGATAAACAGCTACAAGAATATTTAAATAAAAAGGAAAAACTTAGCGACCTTAAAAATGAGAAAATTGAAGAAACAATTAAAAATTTATCTCAAAAAATAATTAAATTAGGTGGAAAACCCAATATTACTGATGATAATCATCAAACTTTAATTAAAGACTTAACAAGACATTATGAGCAACTTTTGGTCAAATCAACTTTAAACGATAAATCAAAAAATATCATTAATGATGAAACTATAAATAATATCAAAGTTAGATTTCAAAAAGTAATTGATTTACCTCCTAAAGATTTAAGAAAACTAGTTGATAATGGAAAAAAAGAATTAATAGAAGGTGTTATAGTTATTTTTGCAATTAAAGATGAAAAAATTGGTTTAGCAATTGGTGTTACTGAAAATCTTACAAAAAAATACGATGCAGTTAAATTAGTCAAAATTGGATCTGAAATTATTGGAGGAAAAGGTGGAGGAGGAAGGTCTGATTTTGCTCAAGCAGGTGGAATTGATATTTCCAAAATTGATAATGCTATCAATAAAATTAAATCTTTAATTTAGCTTATTTTTAAGATTTCCATCAATTACATCTAGAAATTGATTTGTTGTAAGATATTTGCTTGAAGGTCCAACCAGAATTGCTAAATCTTTTGTCATTAAGCCACTTTCAACTGTTTCAATACAAACTTTTTCTAAAGTTTTTACGAACTTTTTAAGTTCTTCGTTATTATCCATTTTTCCTCTGTGATAAAGACCTCTTGCCCACGCAAATATAGATGCTATTGGGTTTGTTGATGTTTCTTTTCCTTGTTGATGCAGTCTATAATGTCTAGTAACAGTTCCATGTGCAGCTTCGGCTTCTATAGTATTTCCATCAGGTGTCATTAAAACACTACTCATAAGACCCAAAGACCCAAATCCTTGAGCAACCGTATCAGATTGTACATCGCCATCATAGTTTTTACATGCCCAGATATAGTTTCCATTCCATTTCATAGCACATGCTACCATGTCATCTATAAGCCTATGTTCATAAGTTATTTCTCTTTTTTTAAATTTTTCTTTAAATTCTTTATCAAAAACTTCTTGGAATAAATCTTTAAATCTACCATCGTAATTTTTTAGTATCGTATTTTTTGTTGAAAGGTAAACTGGCCATTTTCTATTAAGTCCATAATTCATACATGCTCTAGCAAAATCTTTTATTGATTGATCCAAGTTATACATTGATAGTGCAACGCCAGAACCTGGAAAATTAAATACTTCAAATTCTTTTTTTTCACTCCCATCTTCTGAAGTCCATTTTATTTCTAATTTTCCTTTACCAGGGACTTTAAAATCTGTTGCTCTATACTGATCTCCAAATGCGTGCCTACCTATACAAATTGGATTAGTCCAACTTGGAACTAATTTAGGAATATTTTTGCAGATGATTGGTTCTCTAAAAACTGTTCCTCCTAAAATATTTCTTATAGTACCATTGGGCGATCTCCACATTTTTTTCAAATTAAATTCTTTTACTCTTTCTTCATCAGGAGTAATAGTTGCACATTTAATTCCCACACCATTTTTTTTAATAGCTTTTGCACAGTCTATTGTAATTTGGTCATTAGTTGCATCTCTACTTTTCATTCCCAAATCGTAATACTCAATTCCCAAATCTAAATATTGTAGAATTAATTTTTTTTTGATGAACTCCCATATGACTCTAGTCATTTCATCACCATCAAGTTCAACAATTGGGTTTTTTACCTTAATTTTGCTCATATTTAGATGTATCTAAGTAATTGAATTTCGATTTTTTATATACATATTAACCTAAAAATTATCAAAAGAAATAAATATGCTAGACAAAATTTTTCCGAAAATACACACAGAAGGATATAAATTTTTAGTTATATTCATAGCCGCAACTATAGTCTTATATTTTATTCATGGATTTTTAGGCTTTGTAGGATTTGTATTGTCAATTTGGGTTTATTATTTTTTTAGAGACCCTGATAGGATATCAATTGATGACGATAATTACCTAACAAGCCCAGCAGACGGGCTAGTATTACAAGTGCTAGAAACGAATGGACCAAAAGAACTTGAACTTGAAAATAAAAAATTTACCAAGATAAGTATATTTATGAATGTTTTTGATTGCCATGTAAATAGAACTCCTTGTGCAGGAAAAATTTCACAAATCTTTTATAAACCTGGAAAATTTTTTAATGCTTCTCTTGACAAAGCAAGTGAAGAAAATGAAAGAAATTACTACAAAGTTCAAAATAGCAGTGGAGAAGATATTATTGTCGTTCAAATTGCAGGATTGATTGCTAGAAGAATTGTCAATGAGTCTCAC
>CACILF010000030.1 GCA_902587435.1 uncultured Pelagibacteraceae bacterium | reverse complement strand
TGTTCATCAATAACCTTGCATCCTGGTGATGTAGATAAAACATTTCTTATTTCATCTAAATTATTTTTTTTTTCAAATTCAACATTTACACTAATAGAGTGAGATACAAGAACAGGAATTCTTACACAAGTAGATGTAATTTTAATTTTTTTATCTAAAATTTTTTTAACTTCGTCAGATGTTTTTTGTTCTTCTTTAGTATAGCCATTCTCTAAAAAACTATCAATATGTGGTATAGCATTGAAAGCTATTTGTTTTGTAAAATGTTTAGATTGTAAATTTTTATTATTAAAATAATCTCGAGTCTGAGACAAAAGTTCATCCATTGGAGCTTTGCCTGCTCCAGAAACAGATTGATATGTTGAGGCAACAATTCTTCTAACTACATATAAATCATGCAAAGGTTTTAAAGCAACAACAAGTGGAATAACTGAACAATTTGCATTTGATATTATATTTTTATTTTTAACATGAACTAATTCTTTTGAATTCACTTCAGGCACTATCAAAGGAATATCAGGATCCTTTCGAAAAAATTTTGAATTATCAATCACTATTGAATTTTCTGCTACTTTATGTGCCCATTTTTCAGCCACAGCGCTTCCTGCGGCAAAAAAAGTAATCTTTACTTTTGAAAAATCAAATTTTTCTAAATCAATAACAGTATGTTCTTTGCCCTTAAAATTAATTTTTTGTCCTGAACTTTTGGATGAAGCAATTAAATATAATTCAGAAATTGGAAAATTTTTATTTTCTAAAACTTCTATTATCTTTCTTCCAACATTTCCTGTTGCTCCCACTATTGCTATATTCATGATGATTTAGTTATACTAAATGAAAGGTAAATCGCAAACTTTTCCCTCAAAAGTACTATCATTTATTGATATTTTAAAGGCCTGAGAAACTTCATAGTAGGGTTTGTCTAGCATTGCAATTCCTATTACTTTTTTAAAATGTGGAGAGTATACGCCAGACCTAAGTTCTCCTATTTTTGAACCTTTATCATCAACAAGGTCTATAGATTTTGATACATTTATTTCTTTTGTATCAATTATTACACCCATCAGTTTTTTTCTAATGCCCATTTCTCTAATTTCTTTTAATTTTTCTTTTCCAAGAAAATTGACTTCAGTATCTAAATTTACATATTTATCTAATCCACACTCAAGTGGGTTATCATTATTATCCATGTCATTACCGTAAGATAATAAAGCACTTTCAATTCTCTCGATTAAATTTGGGCACCCTGGTTTGACATTAAATTCTTTTCCAACTTCAAATAATTTATCGTATAAAGCTAAACCGGATTTTGTATTTTCAACATAAATCTCATAACCACCTTGTTTTGACCAGCCTGATCTTGCAATCAAGTGTTTTGCTCCATAAAATTCAAAATATTCAAAACCAAAAAATTTCATTTCAGTAATTTTTTTTCCAAATATTTTTTCCATAAGCATATATGATTTTGGTCCTTGTACAGCCAATATATCAACGTTTGGTTCAAATATTTTAACATCAAACTTGTTTCCAATTGCTAATCCTTTTGCAAATAAAATTACATCGGAGTCTGCAATTGAAATCCACCATCTTTCTTCACCAAGTTTTAGAATTACTGGATCATTTATCAAACCTGCTTTGTCATCTATAATTGGACAATAATAGCATCTTCCTATTTTGGATTTTGATAGATCTCTGCAGGTCATTAGTTGTACTAATTTTCCTGAATCTTTTCCAGAAATTTCAACTTGTCTTTCTCCAGCAACGTCCCAGACTTGTACATTTTCTTTTAGATGATGGTATGCATCCTCTAAAGATCCGAATGCAGCTGGCAAAAGCATATGATTATAAGATGTGTAAGCGGTCACGCCTTGCTTTTCAATTCTAGATGTATAAGGTGTGCTTCTAAGTCTTCTAGATCTTGCTATAGAATAATTTTTCATATTTTTTTAAAATTAATTATTCTTTAGCCTTTTTTCTTAGTTCAAATTTCTGAATTTTTCCTGTTGAAGTTTTTGGGAGTTCACAAAACTCAATTTTTTTAGGGACTTTAAAACCCGCTAAAGTTTCCTTACAAAAGCTTATTAGTTCTTCTTCAGTAACATTTTTATCTTTAACTTTTTCAATGAATGCACAGGGTACTTCTCCCCACTTTTCATCTGGTTTTGCAACAACTGCAGCAATGGAAACGCCTGGGTGCTTAGCTAATGTATTTTCAATTTCAATTGAAGAAATATTTTCACCCCCGGAAATTATTATATCTTTTGATCTATCTTTTATTTTTATATAACCATCAGGATTGGTAACTGCCAAATCGCCAGAATGAAACCAGCCATTAGACATTGCTTTTTCTGTTGCTTCTTTGTCTTTAAAATAGCCCTTCATTACAATATTGCCTCTTATCATTATTTCTCCAATTGTTTTTCCATCCATTGGAACGGGTTTCATTGTCTCAGGATCCATAACCATAGCATCTTCAGTATTTGGATACCTTACTCCTTGTCGCGCTTTTATTTCATTTTTTTTATCTTCATCAAAAGAATTCCATTCATCGTTCCAGGCACATTGTAAAATATGTCCATAGGTTTCTGTAAGTCCATAAACATGCATTACCTCAAACCCTAAAGCTTCCATTTTTTTGAATATTATACTTGGAGGAGGGGCGCCTGCCGTTAAAACATGAACTTTATGATTTAATTTTTTTCTATCAGACTCAGCTGCTCCTGTTATCATATTTAAAACAATTGGTGCTCCACCAAAGTGGGTAATTTCATGTTTTTCTATTAACTCAAATATTTTTTTTATATCTATCGCTCTTAAACATATTGTTTTTCCATTCAACATTGGAATTGTCCATGGATAACACCACCCATTACAATGAAACATTGGCACAACTGTTAAAAAATTTAATCTATTTGGCATGTTCCATGCAACTGCACTACCAGTGGACATTAAGTATGAACCTCTATGATGATAAACAACCCCTTTGGGATTTCCAGTTGTTCCAGATGTATAACTTAACGAGATAGCCTGCCATTCATCTTTTGGTCTTTTCCAAATATAGTTATCATCTCCAGAATTCAAAAAATCTTCATACTCTTTGTCTCCAATTTTATTTAATAAAGATTGGTCTGCAAAATTATCTTGAATATCTATAATTATTGGTTTAGATTTAATTTGACTTAATGCTTTCTCAATAACTGAATGTAGCTGTCTATCCACGATTAAAACTTTTGCTTCGCTGTGTTCTAAAATGTATGCAACAGTTTTTGCATCTACTCTGCTATTTATCGTATTTAAAACTGCTCCTGCCATTGGAACTGAATAGTGAGCTTCAAAAATTTCAGGAGTATTAAAGGCCATTACAGATACTGTATCGCCTTCACCAATACCAATTTTTTCTAAAGCACTAGCAAATTTTGTACATCTTTTATATACCTCAGTCCAAGTGTAACTTCTGTTTTCATATACTAAAGCTTCATAGTTTGGATAAATATCTTTTGCTCTTTCTAAAAAACTTAATGGTGTAAGTGGAACAAAATTTGCATCATTTTTATCAAGATTTGTTTCGTAATGGTTCATATTATTTAAATTTAAAATTCATTATGTATTCACTTCCTGTAGCGGCAGTTTTAAAATGATTTTCCATCCTTGGCAACACTCTTTTAAAATAAAATTTTGCAGTTTGAATTTTATCTTCATAAAATCCTTTATTACTATCATAATCTCTAAAGCTAACCTCCAAAACTTTTATCCATGCATGAGCTATAGAAACAAATCCCAATGCTTTTAAATAATCATTGCATGCAGCGCTAGCATCATCTTTTGAGTTTTGTAATTTTTCTTTGATCCATAATGTGAAATTATTTAGTATTTCTATATGAAGATTTAAATCTTTAATAAAAGGTTTAATTTTTTCACCTTCGATATTGACGTCATTTTGAATCATATTCAAATATTTGTCAATTATATCGCCATTTTTATTAACTAATTTTCTAAATACTAAATCTGCAGCCTGAACAGAATTTGTTCCTTCATAAATTGGTGTAATTCTATTGTCTCTATATAATTGTTCTATACCTTGATCTTTTGTATAACCATAGCCTCCATAAACTTGCATTGCATCGCTTGTTATTTCCATTCCTAAATCTGTAAACATTGTTTTAACTACAGGGGTCATTAAAGATACAAAATCTGATGCTTCTTGCTTAACTTTTTCATCATTATGATTAAGACTAACTTCTGTTTGTTGTGACAGCCAAAAGCAAAGGGCTCTTTCTCCTTCAATAATTGATTTCATATTTAGTAAAGATTTTCTAATGTCGGCATGATCAATTATGTAATCAGCACCATTATTAGATTTGCTATTATTTGTTTTTCCCTGTTTCCTTTCTTTTGCATAACTTACTGAATTTTGATAAGCAATTTCTGAAATACCCAGGCCTTGTATTCCAACAACAATTCTTTCTAAATTCATCATTGTAAACATAGCATTAAGTCCTTTATTTTTTGGTCCAATCATATAACCAACTGCGTCATCAAAATTTAATACACATGTGGCAGATCCCTTGATTCCCATTTTGCTTTCTATCGATCCAGTAGAAATTCCATTTCTAGATCCTATTGATCCATCATCGTTAACTTTAAACTTGGGGACCAAAAACAAACTTATTCCTTTTGTGCCTTTTGGAGAATCGGTTGCCCTTGCTATAACTAAATGAATAATGTTTTCTGTTAAGTCATGATCTCCCGAAGTAATAAATATTTTCTGACCATTTAATTTGTAAGTTCCGTCAGGTTGTTCTTCTGCCTTTGTTTTTAATAAACCCAAATCTGTTCCACAAACTGGTTCAGTTAAGCACATTGTTCCACTCCATTTTCCTTCAACCATTTTTGGCAAATATTTATTTTTTATTTCTTCAGTTGCATGATGATGAATACAATTGTATGCACCTATACTTAATTCGCTATATAACTTAAATGATAGACTTGCAGATGAAAGCATTTCATCAAAAAAAGCACTAACAGTTTTTGGCATACCTTGTCCTCCATACTTAGGATCACAAGAAAGTGATGTCCATCCATCTTCTATAAATTTAGCATAAGCTTCTTTATATCCTGGAGGAGTTCTTACAACTCCATTTTCCAAAATAGTTGGATTTTCATCTCCAGATTTAGCCAAAGGTAAAATTATATTTTCATTAATTTTGGCAGCTTCATCAAGTATATTTTTTACTAATTCTGAATTAACTTCCTTATATTTTTCGATTTCATTATAATTTTTATTATTTCTTAACTTGTTGAAAAGAAACATCATATCTTCAATTGGAGCATTATAAATTGGCATTTTATAAGTTTAGAATAATTGATTAGTTATTGCAATTTTGAAATTATCGCATCACCCATTTCAGAAGTTGAAACTTCCTTCATCCCTGGAGACAAAATATCTTTGGTTCTAAGTTTTTCATCTAGAACAGTTTGAACCGCTTTTTCTAATGCATCTGCCTCTTTATCTAGATCAAGAGAATATTTTAAAGCCATCGCAAAACTTAATATCGTGGCAATTGGATTAGCTATTCCTTTTCCAGCTATATCAGGTGCCGAACCATGTATCGGTTCATACATTGCTCTTATTTTTCCATCTTTGTTTTTTGCTCCCAAAGATGCAGATGGCAACAACCCTAAAGAGCCAGTTAACATAGATGCCTGATCAGATAGCATATCCCCAAATAAATTATCAGTAACTATAACATCAAATTGTTTTGGATTTCTTAATAGTTGCATTGCACAGTTATCTGCAAGCATATGATTTAATTCTACATCTTTAAATTCTTTATCATGCAATTCTTGAACTTCTTCTCTCCAGAGTAAACCCGCTTCCATTACATTTGATTTTTCACACGATGTAACTTTATTTTTTCTTTTCTTAGCCAAGTCAAATGCAACTCTTGCAACTCTTTGAATTTCACTTGAAATATAAGTGTGAGTATTAATTCCTTTTCTCTCACCATTATCAATTGGTTTAATTCCTCTTGGTTCTCCAAAATAAATTCCACCTGTAAGTTCTCTAACAATCATAATATCTAATCCAGAAACAATTTCAGGTTTAAGAGTTGAAGCATCAACTAATTGTTTAAAACATATTGCTGGTCTTAAATTAGCAAATAGCTTCAGCTCTTTTCTTAATTTTAATAGAGCCCTCTCAGGCTTTTTTGAAAATTCTACGTTATCCCATTTGGGACCTCCTACGGCACCAAGAATTATTGCTTCACATTCTAAGGCTTTATA
>CACILF010000029.1 GCA_902587435.1 uncultured Pelagibacteraceae bacterium | reverse complement strand
TTTTTTGGTAACATTAATCCAAAATTCAACCAAAATAATGCAGCTCCATAAGTAGTAAAAAAACTACCAGAAGGAATTATCGGAATTAGACTTACTATAACAAATAAAATTCCTGATAATTGATAAATATTTTTATTTTTAATGTAATTGCTTATTGAAAAAAACAGGTGGTAAAAGAATAAAAATAAAAAAGAAATATATCCTACAATTCCAGTTTCTGACAATAATTCTAGATGAATTTGATGTGGATGTATTGATGCATTATTAGGGTATTGTTCTTTTACAACTTCTTTCCTATAATTTTTAAGACCAACACCCATTAACTTATGATTTTTGTAAACCTCAATAGCAACCTCATAATGATTGCCATAATGAGAATCTAATACAGAATTTATTGGGTCAGTTATTAGTGGCAATAAAAAAGTTCTCCAGAATCTTTCTTTATAATCTGCATTATTAATAATAATAAAAAAAATTATAAATAAGCCAATTATAATACTCGTTGTTTTTTTTAAGATATTTTTTTTTTCAAAAATAAATAAAAACATAATTGTCATTATGAATGTTTTAATGAAATTAGATCTTTCACCTATAATAATTGAAATGAATAAAAATAAAATTAGAATTAAATAAAAAATATTATTTTTAATAAAATCAAAAGACAAATTTACTTTTTTTAATTTTAAATCTTTAAGATACAAATATATTGATGATAAACATATTAATATAAATGCGGAGTATAAATGACCAATTTTTAGTTCTTGATTAAAAAACCCACTTAACCTTCCTGGCATATAAGATTTAAATCCCAAGGTATTTACACCTATAAAATATTCATAAATTAGATCAACTGAAATTATAACAAAAACAATTGTCCAAAATTTAAAAATTAATTTTACATTTTTATTACTCGTTTCAAATAAATAATAATTTATTGCAAATACAAAAAAAATAAATCTCAAAAAACCAAGAGACCTAGGCAAGCTGTCATAGAAGCTAATACTAAAATTTAAATTTATTAATAAAATTAGCCAACAAAAAATGAAAGAATAAAAAAATTTATTATTAAAATATTTAAAATTTTTTTTTAATAAAATTTCAGATATAAATAAAATATCTAATAATATTATTGAAAAGTTTAAAATTCCAGATCCTAAAAAAATTATTACTGGGAATAGTGATATTATTAATAACGAAATATAACTCAAATTACTTGTTAACTTTTCTCTTAAAAAAGACATTATTTATTTATAAAAAACAATTTTATCATACACAGCAATATTTTTAATCCATCTTTAAATGCATGTACTTTTTTTTTACCTGCAATTCTTTTTCTTTCATAACAGCTAATTGAGCCCATTTTCATTTTGTTTCTTTGGGCCTTAATAGGTAGTTCAACACAAAAAGAAAAGTCTTTTTGTTTTAAATCAAGCTTTTTTGCCAATTCTGTTTTACCTAATACAAATGTATACAAAATATCACTAATGGGTAATCTAAAAAATATATTTCCAATTTTGGTAAAAATAAAATTACCGACTAGCGTTACTAATGTATCATCTTCACTCCCTGCATTTTTTTCATATCTTGAACCAAATACAAAATCTAAATTCTTTGAATTTAAATTATCTAACATAATGCTAATTTCTTCTGGATCAAAAGATCCATCAGCATTAAAAATACAAAAAAACTTTGTTTTACATTGATTAATCCCTTCTATTAGAGCATCTCCGTATCCCAAATTTTTTTGATAAATTGTTTCTGTACTATGATTTTTAATTGCTTCAATAGTTGACGAATCGCTTGAGTGCAAAATTATATTTATTTTGTGATCGTAGTTTTTTAAATGATTTAAAACATTTGGCAATGATTCAGATTCATTTTTAGCTGGAATTATTAAAGTTAGGTCGCTCATTTTATAAAATTAAAAATTAAAAATAAACTAGCGTATATGTAAAAAATAATAACCGATTTATAATTAAATAATTTTTTTGTATTTAAATTTAGATTAAAAATCAATGTAAAAAGAATTAAAAGAAATGGATCATAGTATTTATGATAAATTGTGTATTGAGGGTTGCTTAATATAAGCAAAATTACTAAAAATAAATTTTTTCTATCAGTATTAAATAAACTTAAATTGAAAATTAATGAAAATATGCAAATTATGAAAAAAAGAATATTATTCTTAAATAAATAATAAGAAATTTTATAAAATATTCCTCCCCCAGTATAATCAAAATTGTAGTTAAAATTAATTGCTAAAATAAATGTTATAAAAATAGAAATTATAGCAAGTTTTAAATTTTTGAAATTAATCATAATAGATTTTGTCAATAGAAAGGGAATTGAATAAAAAAATATTAATGAGGAAATAATTAAAATTTTATTAGACATATTCAAAACATCTAAATTTTCGATACTTTTTGATGGAACAGCTGTCGTAAATAAAAAAATTGTATCAAGTGAAAATAAATAAATTATTGCTGGTACAGATAGTGCAATATTTATAATTATTATATAAAAAATTTTCTTACTAAAATTAAATTTTTTATAAAAGAAATAAAAAAAATAAATTGAAAAAACTGCGAAATTTGGGCTAATATATGAGGCAATGGCGTAAGCAAAAATACATTTAACTGCATTTTTAAAATGATCTTCATTTTCAAATTTTAAAAAATAAAAAATACTTAAACAAAAAAAAATTAATCCAAAAATTCTGCTATCAGGCCAAATTGATAAAGACCAAAACGAGGGAGATAAAAAAACTAAACCAGCAAACAAAAGGATATAATTTTTATTTATATTTTTATATTTAAGCAGTAAACTTTTATAAAATATTAAGGGGAGCAACAAACATAAATGAACACTTATGAATCTTATTAATTGATCTGAAAAATTTAATTTATAAAAAAATGATATAAAAATATATAAAATAGGTGAGTGCCTTGTATTATATTTATCATAATCAAGTATAGTATTGATTAAATTTATTTTTAAATCATTTAATAGAAAAATATGATTTTGGTAATCAGTAAACGCACCACCATTTGGATCAGCATTTAAAAAAAACCCAATTAATAATAATGCATAAAGTAAAAAAACAAGATAAATTGATTTAAACATTTAAATATTTCAGAAAGTTATGATTTAAAATATATGTAATTTATTAGAATTCCATATAAATACCATATGTTAAATAATTTATTTTTATTTATTTTTTATTATTTTTTAATCTTAATCGCAATATATGGCTATGGACTAGCATTTTTAAATCTAAATATAAAAAAATATAAATTAGATAATTTTGGCTTCATTGGTTTGTCTGGATTATTTATTTTATTAATATATTCATATCTAAGCAATTTTTTTTATGCCCACTCAATTTTGCACAATGCAATACTCGTAATTATTGGACTGGTTTTATTTACTTTAAATGTTGTAAATAAATTCCATAAATTTAGAGATAAATTTTTATTTTCATTAATTATTTTTATAATTCTAATTATCTCAGCCTTTATTTTTAAAAATCATGATGATTTTACATATTATCACTTTCCTTACACTTACTATCTTACTCAAAATAGTTCTTACTTGGGCGCAGGACAATTCAATCATGGATTTAGAACACCATCATCTATTTTTTACTTAAACTCACTATTTTTCCTACCTTCTGCAAAATATTATTTATTTAATTTTACCCAAATTTATATAATGGGATTTGTGAACATAATTTTATTGCAAAAGATTTATGAATCTTTCAAAAATTATAAAAAAAGTACAAATTATTTAAGTTATTTAAGCCTATTATCTTTTATATTTATCAATATTTTTTTTTATAGGATTTCTGAACATGGAACCGATAGATCAGCCCAAATTCTTATTTTTATATTTATTATTTTAATTCTAGAATTCACTTTTTTAGAAAAAAATTATCAATCTAATTTAAATTATGTATATATATGTTTAGGATTAATTGTATCTTTAAAAGCTTTTTATATTTTATATTTTATTTTATTAACACCTGTTATTTATAAAATTTTCAAAAAGACAAGAAAGTTTTTTTTAACAATAAAATATTTTTTTAATAAATTTTCTATATATCTTTCATTATTAATCATATTAGTCATTACTTCCTATTTTTTTAATACAGGTTGTATTCTTTATCCACTAAGCTTTACATGTTTTGAAAACCTAGGTTGGGCTTTGCCAGTTTCAGAAGTAAACAGAATGAACGACTGGTATGAATTATGGTCAAAAGCTGGAGCTAATCCAAATTATAGGGTTAGTAATCCCGAAATATATATTCAGCAGTTTAATTGGGTAGGTAACTGGATGAAAGATTATTTCTTTAATAAAGTATCAGACTTAATTTTTGGTATTATATTACTAGTTTTAATATTTTTATTATTTTTTATTAAACCTAATTTAAAAATTAAAAAAATTTCAGTAGATAAATTTGTTTTAGCGGTTTATCTATTTTTATTTATTTTAGTAATTGAGTGGTTTTACAATCACCCAGCACTTAGATATGGAGGATATTGTTTATTTGCGCTTATTATATTTATTCCTGTTTCAATTTTTGTTGAAAGGTATAAATTAAATTATAAAAAATATTATTTTTCAGTTGTTATACTTATTTGTTTATCAATAGTTATATTTCTTGGAAGAAATTTACACAGAATTAATAAAGAAATTAATATTTACAGTTATAAGCCAATAACTAAGACTTTTTATAAGTTAGAAGATAAAAATTTTCGGATTAAAAAACAAATGGACGAATTGTTATTAAATTTTAGCAATTGTGAAAATTTAAGCTCAAATTGTGATCTTAATAAAAAACAAGTAGTTATAAGATCTGGTAAAATAATTTTTTTAACAAGAAAATGATTCAAAAAATAGTTATATTTATAATTAGTATATTAGATTTTTTTCATAATAAAAAAATAATTAATTTTTTAAAAAAAAATAAATATACCAACTTTAATTTAATCTTTGATGTTGGCGCGCACAAAGGAGAATCCATTAAGTTATTTTTAAAAAATTTAAAGGTAAATGAAATTATTTCATTTGAAGCAAGTCCAATAAATTTTAGTTTTTTAAAAAAAAACCATGAAAAATTAAAAAAAAAATTTTACAATACTAATATAAAAATAGAAAATATTGCACTGGGATCTGATAGTAAAATAGTAACTTTAAAGCAGTTAGCAGAAAGTTCATCTAGTACAATTAACCAAATAAATAAAAATTCCTTATACTTTAAGAAAAAATTTAAAATATTAAATCTTTTTCATAATAAAAAACTGTATCAGCCGATAGAGATAAAATTAGAAACTTTAGATAATTATTTTAAACAACACCATCTAACTAAAGTAGATTTTTTAAAAATTGATACAGAAGGATATGAATACGAAGTACTTTTAGGTTTAAAGGACAAAATAAAATCTATAAAACTAATTATGTTTGAGCATCACTACGATAATATGATAAAAAAAAATTATTCTTTTACAGAAATAAATAATTTACTTAAAGAAAACAATTTTAAAATGATTTTTAAAGCAAAGATGCCTTTAAGAAAAACTTTTGAATATATTTATATTAATATTGGATTAATAAATTGAATAATAAAATTAAAGTATCAATTCTTATTGCCAACTATAATAATAAAGATTACATAAATAAATGTATAAAATCTTTATTAAATCAAACATATAAAAATGTAGAAATAATATTTCATGATGATTGTTCAAAAGATGAATCTATTAAAATTGCTTCTAAATATAAGAGAATAAAAATTATAAAGAATAAAATAAGAGATAAAAACGGATCTTACAATCAATTAAAAGCTTGCGAGAGAGCTTTTAAGAAATCAAATGGCGAAATAATTTTTCTTATGGATAGCGATGATCATTTTAAAAAAAATAAAATTAGTCAAGTTGTTAAAAATTTTACAAAAAATAAAAAATTACAAGGAATTTATGATCTTCCAATATTTGATCATGGAAAAAAAAAAATTAAAATTAATAAAAAAGATAAACTAATTAGAACTTATTGGCCCTATATTCCTCCACAAAGCTGCATTTCAATTAGAAGAAAATATTTTTCAAAAATAATGAATAGTATTAGTTTTAAAAAATTTCCTAATATTTGGATGGATTTTAGAATTGCAATTTATTTAAAATATATAAGTAAAAACTATTTTATATTAAACGATAATTTAACCTATTATAGACAATCCTCAAATAATGTTTCATCAAATTTTAGTTTTCTATCCTCTTCGTGGTGGAAAAGAAGAATGGAAGCTCATGAATATATTAA
>CACILF010000028.1 GCA_902587435.1 uncultured Pelagibacteraceae bacterium | reverse complement strand
CTAAATTTGTTAATATAGATTTTGAAATTGGAAAGGGAGATACATTTGAAAAAATTATAAAACAATTAGATTTACCTTTGGCTGAAAAAAAATTGGTATTGAAACAGCTATCAAAATTTAAATTTGTCAATAATTTATATAGAGGTCAAAAAATATCTTTTAAAATAGATAATTCTAGACCAATTAAGATTATTGAAATATCGATTGAGAAATCAAAAACAAAAAGTCTTGTTTTAAATCGTAAGCATGGTCTTGATAAATTTGAAAGTAAAGAAATAAATAAAAATTTAAATCAAGTAATTGTTTATAAGGAATCAGTAATTACAAATAGTTTGTATTCAAGTGCAATTAGTGCTGAAATAGAACCAAATGTCATAATTGAATTTGCAAGAATATATGGGTTTCAAGTCGATTTTCAAAGGGACATTTGGAAAAATGATAGTTTCCAAATAATTTATGAAACGTTTTTAGATTCAAACAATAAAATTTTAGATACTGGAAAAATTTTATATGCAAACTTAATTTTGCAGGGTAAGGAAAATAATTTATATATTTTTAAAACTAAAGATGGTTATGAGCATTTTGATTATGCGGGAAGAAGTATAAAAAAAAGTCTAATGAAAACTCCTATCAATGGAGCAAGATTATCTTCAAGTTTTGGTATGCGTAAACATCCAATACTTGGGTATAATAAAATGCACCGAGGAACAGACTTTGCTGCACCAGAAGGGACACCAATTATGGCTTCGGGAGATGGAAAAATTATAAGAGCTAGATGGTGTGGGGGTGGAGGAAATTGTATAAAAATAAGACATAACTCTACCTACACTACCGTTTATGCACACTTAAAAAATTTTGCAAGAGGTATAAGAGAAGGTGCTAGAGTTACACAGGGTCAGATAATTGGTTATGTCGGATCTACAGGATTATCAACTGGGCCACATCTGCACTATGAAGTTATTATTAATGGAAAAAAAGTAAATTCGCAAACTTTAAAACTACCATCGGGTAAAGTTCTAAAAAAAAAAGAGAGAGAGCTTTTTGAAGTAAGTAAAATTAAATTAAATGTATTAAAATCAAAACTGATTAGCTCTCAGTAGAAACTTTTGTTTCAAATAATTTAGAGTCTGTACCATTTGAATTATTTTGATCTTGGTCTTTTTTTTCTTCTACTTTCACTATTTCTTTTGGTGTTTGACTTTTATTAAATTGCGAACCTCTTTCCTCAAGAACCCTTATAAAATGCTCTGCATGTTGAAAGTAGTTTTCTGATAAAATTTTATCACCATTAGAAAGAGCTTCTCTTGCTAGATTAGAGTACTTTTCTATAAGCTTAGGAGCATTGTGGTTGTTCCTACCAGCATTTTTTCTTATAAAATTTGAACCATTTTGCAAATCATTCATAATCTTTCCATTTTCATTTCTATGATTATTTCTATCTGAATGATTTTTATATCTATTTCTTCTGAAATTGTTCTTAAAATTCCTCATTAAATAGGCTTTTGTTCTAAATTTTTGTAGAAATTATACATCTGTTTTTATTGGCCAAGTCTTTAATTACCTTAGTTTTATAGAAACCATTTAAGTTTAAAATCTTTAAAGTTTCTCTTGTTTGATTTATTCCTAATTCCAAAAATAACTTGCCTTTTTTTTTTATCAAAGTTGAACTTTTTTTTATTATTAGCTTAATTTTACTAAAACCATCAATCCCTCCATCGAGAGCAACTTTAGGTTCATGATATTTAATATCTTTTTCCAAACCATTAATTTTATATTGCTCAATGTAAGGAGGATTGGATATGATTAGATCATATTTATCTCCATAAAAATTGTCAATATTAGAGTTAAAAAATTTAATTCTATTATCAATGTGTTGTATTTTTGCATTATATTTTGCTAATTTTACTGCTTTTTTTGAAATATCTATACCAACTCCTGAGCATTTTTTTCTTTCATTAAGTATTGAAATTATAATACATCCAGATCCTGTGCCTATATCTAATATTTTTTTTGAAGAATTTTTATCCAATTCTTTTAGAACTTGCTCAATTATAGTTTCTGTATCTGGTCTTGGAATTAATACATTTTTATTAACTTTAAATTTACTTTTCCAAAATTCTTTATAACCTGTAATATAAGCTACTGGTTCATTTTTACTTCTTCTTTGAATAAGTTTAAAAAATAATTTTTTTTCTTTATTTCCAACTCTCTTATCTAAATTTAAAAGTAATTGAGTTCTGTCTACTTTAAGTATCGAAGATAACAAAATTTCAGTATCTAAATTATAAGATTTTATTTCATTAAATCTTAGAATTTTAGATCCTTGATATAGTATTTCTTGATAATTCATTTTAATTTAATTTGCTTAGTTCCTCTTCTTGAGCTTGTAGAGTTAAACTTTCAATCATTTCTTCAAATATTTCCCCTTGCATAAATTCTTCAAGTTTATGTAAAGTAAGATTGATTCTATGATCTGTGACTCTTCCTTGTGGAAAATTATAGGTTCTTATTCTTTCTGATCTATCGCCTGTTCCTATTTTACTTCTTCTATCTTTAGATCTTGCATCATCTATCTTTTGTCTTTCCCATTCATATATTCTTGATCTAAGAATTTTTAATCCTTTTTCTCTATTTCTAATTTGTGATTTTTCATCTTGTTGGCTAACAACAATCCCTGTTGGAATGTGGGTTATCCTAACAGCTGAGTCTGTTGTGTTTACACTTTGTCCTCCTGGTCCACTACTTCTAAAAACATCAATCCTTAAATCTTTTTCTTCAATCTTAACATCAACCTCCTCTGCTTCAGGCAACACAGCAACTGTAGCTGCAGATGTATGAACCCTACCTTGCGTCTCTGTATCTGGTACTCTCTGAACTCGATGTACTCCACTTTCATACTTTAAAAGAGAATAAATATTTTTTCCTTTTATATTTGCTATTACCTCTTTTAACCCTCCGGCTTCACTTTTTGAAATACTTATTATTTCTAAATTCCATTTTTTTTTGTTTGAAACTTTTTCATACATTTTAAATAAATCTGATGCAAATAGACTTGCTTCTAAACCACCGGTACCAGCTCTTATTTCAATTATTGCATTTTTTGAATCTGCATCATCTTTGGGAAGTAAAAATAATTTAATTTTTTTTTCATTTAAACTATTATTTTTAATCAACTGGTCTAATTCCAGTTGAGCCATTTGCATGATTTCTTTATCACTATCTTGAATTAATTTTTCTAAATCTTTTTTATTTTTTTCAAAATTAAGATACTTTTTTGCTTGGTCTATTATTTCATTAAGATCAGAATATTCTTTTGATTTTGCGGCAAATAGTTTTTTATCTATACTTCCCGACGATAGTTCTCCTTCAAGACTTTTATGTTTTAATATTAACTCTTCAACTTTTTTTGATGGAATCATTTTTATTGTTTTTCAATTTCTTCAGCCTTTTTTTCCACTAACTCAACAACTTTTGAAATAATATCTTGATTGTCTAATTTTTCAGTTTGAACACCATTTAAATAAAGCATATTGCTATTTTTGCCACCTCCAGTTATGCCTATATCAGTTAATGCTGCCTCTCCAGGTCCATTTACAACACATCCAATAATTGAAAGCGTTATTGGAGTTTTAATGTGAGATAGTTTTTCTTCTAAAATTTTAACAGTATCTATAACCTGAAAACCTTGTCTCGCACATGAGGGACAAGATATTATTTTAACTCCTCTATTTCTTAGATTTAATGATTTTAAAATTTCATTACCTACTTTTATTTCTTCCACTGGGTCATCCGAAAGTGAAATCCTGATAGTATCACCAATACCATCTAATAATAAATTTCCTAAACCTATAGAGGACTTTACGCTTCCAGGAACGAAACTTCCTGCTTCAGTAATGCCTAAATGCAAAGGATAGTCTGTAGCTTTTGAGAGTTCCCTATATGCTTTAATAGATAGAAACACATCAGAGGATTTAACACTAATTTTAAAATTAAAAAAATCTAAATCTTCTAGAATTTTTATATTTCTAATTGCGCTTTCCGCTAGCGCCTCAGGGCAAGGCTCTTTGAATTTTTCTAATATATCTTTTTCTAATGAACCAGAGTTTACCCCTATTCTTATTGAACAGTTATTATTTTTTGCTGCAGAAATAACTTCTGAAATTTTATTTTTATCTCCTATGTTGCCTGGATTAATTCTTAAGCAGTCTGCACCATTCTCTGCGGCTTCTATGGCTCTTTTAAAATGAAAATGTATATCAGCTACAACAGGAATTGGAGAGTGTTTTGTAATTTCTTTTAGAGCACTTGTGGAATCTTCATCTGGACAAGAAACTCTTACGATGTCGCCTCCAACTTCAGAAATTTGATTAATTTGATTTAAAGTATCTTTAATATTTTTTGTTATTGTATTAGTCATTGATTGAACAGAAATTGGATTATTTCCACCAACTTTCACATTTCCTACGTTTATAACTTTTGTGACTCTACGTTTTATATCCCTGAAAGGTCTAATACTCATTTTTTTAGTTTAATTTTCTAAATTAAATTCTTTATGCAGAGCTGATACTGCTTTATTAATATTTTTTCTATTCACTAATACAGATATTTTAATTTCTGATGTCGAAATTACAATAATATTTATATTTTTTTTTGCTAAAGCATTAAACATTCTATAGGTTACACCGGGAGTAGTTACCATTCCAACTCCAACAATCGATACTTTTGACACTTTATTATCTACAATAATTTTTCTAAAACTAATTTTTTTATTTTTTTTTAAGAGTCTTTCAGTTTTAGATAGGTTTTCAGATTTAATTGTAAAAGTTAAGTCTGTTTCTTTTCCATTAGAGGATATATTTTGAACAACCATATCAACATTAATAGAGTTTTTATAAAGTGGCTCAAATATAGCTGCGGCAATACCTGGTTTATCTTTAACACCAATTAAAGTTACTTTTGCATCATTCTTTGTAAAAGACACACCACGAATAATTTTATTACTAACAATATTTTTTCTTTTAGTAATTAAAGTTCCTGAAGATTTTTTAAATGATGATCTTACATCAATATCAATTCTATTTAACCTCGCATCCTGGATTGAATGTGGTTGCATAACTTTTGCTCCAAGTGAGGCCATCTCCAACATTTCTTCATATGAAATAACTTTTATTTTTTTTGCTTTTGAAATCGTATTCGGGTCAGTGGTATAAACACCATCTACATCTGTAAATATTATGCATTTTTCTGCTTTGAAGAATCGTGAAAGCATTATTGCACTAGCATCCGTTCCTCCTCTGCCTATGGTGGTTATTCTGTTTATAGAATTAATTCCTTGAAATCCCGCAACAATTGGTATTCCTCCAGATTTTAAATATTTTATAATATTTTTTTTATCTATTTTTTGTATCCTCGATGAAGAATAACTTCCTTCTGTTAGAATTGGTATTTGCCATCCCATCCAAGATCTAGATTTATATCCTAAATGATTGAGTCTTCCTGCGATAAGTGAGCACGCAATTTGTTCACCTGAAGATACTAAAACATCATACTCTTCAGGTATAAATTCATTAGAAATACTTTTTGACTTTTTGACTAAATCATTAGTTACCCCACTCATTGCAGAAGAAGTAACGATTACTTTATAATTTTTTTTAGCAAACGAAATAATTATATTTGTAACTTTCTTTATTCTATCTATTGAACCTACAGATGTTCCGCCAAATTTTAATACTACAATTTTCATTGACCTTAATTTTTTTATTTAAATAAATTATGTTGATAAAATACATCTTAATTGTAATGTCAACAATCAATCAATTATGAGCACTATAAATAAAAAAGAAATTGAAAAATTTTCAAAAATGGCTGACGAATGGTGGGATACTGAAGGTAAGTTTAAGCCATTACATAAATTTAATCCATTAAGGATAAATTATATAAAGAAAAAAATTATCACACACTTTAATATTAAGTCAAAGTCCCAACCTTTAAAAAACATTAAACTTTTAGATATTGGTTGTGGAGGAGGCCTCTTGTCTGAGCCAATGTGTAGATTGGGTGCAAATGTTACTGGAATTGACGCTTCGCAAAAAAATATAAATGTTGCATCATTACATTCAAGTAAAAATAACTTAAAAATTAATTACTTATGCTCATCTCCAGAAAAAATAAATTTAAAGAAAAAATTTGATGTAATTTTAAATATGGAAATTGTAGAACATGTTGAGGATTTAAATCTTTTTTTAAAAAAAAGTTCATTACTTTTAAAAAAAAACGGATTAATGTTCGTAGCTACTATAAACAAAACTCTAAAGTCATATATTTTCGCTATAGTTGGAGCAGAGTATATTTTGCAATGGTTACCAATTGGTACTCATGATTGGAGCAAGTTTGTAAAGCCAGAAGAATTAATTGGATTAGGTAAAAAAAATAATTTAAAATTGGTAGAAATTAGTGGTGTTAAATTTGATATACTCAAAAATGAATGGATGACTTCTGAGGATAGCTCTGTAAATTATATAACTAAGTTCAAAAAAATTTAATTCTCATTATCATTTATCCAAGGTACAGTTTCTGTGTCGATTCCTTCTTCTGATAATTCTTTAATATCTTGAGACGAAGCATTGCCGTAAATACCTTTGGGTTTTTTTTTATTATTATAATGAATTAATCTTGCTTCATAAGCAAAATTATCACCAACATATTTAAAATTTTCTTTAATAAAATTTTTATATTCTTTTAATTTATTTTTAATTTCTAAATGCTTTT
>CACILF010000027.1 GCA_902587435.1 uncultured Pelagibacteraceae bacterium | reverse complement strand
GTCTTATAGACAAAGAGGCCATTTAATTGCAAATCTTGATCCCTTAGAATTAAGAAAAATTGAATATTTAGACGAATTACATCCAGAAAGTTATGGATTTAATAAATCAGACTATAATAAAAAAATTTACTTAGATGGAATAGCAAATAGAAATTATTCAAATATAAAAGAAATTTTATCTTTCTTAAGAAAAACTTATTGTGGAAAAATTGGCTATGAATATATGCATATTTCAAATCCAACAGAAAGAAAATGGTTTAGGGATAGAGTTGAAAAAGATGAAAATGCTTTACAATTTACAAAAAATGGTAAGGACGCTATTTTAAATAAAATCATTCAAGCCGAAGGATTTGAAAAATTTTTAAATACAAAATATGTTGGAACCAAAAGATTTGGTTTAGATGGCGCGGAAAGCTTAATTCCTGCATTAGAGCAAGTAATAAAAATTGGTGGTCAAAATAAAGTAAAAGAAGTCAAAATTGGAATGTCTCACAGAGGTAGACTGAATGTTTTGGCAAATGTTTTACAAAAATCATATAAAAGAATATTTAATGAGTTTGCTGGAGAAATAGATTCTTCCTCAGACGATGATAGTGCTGGTGATGTTAAATACCATTTAGGAGCATCATCAGACAGAGTATTTGATGGCAATTCAGTCCATGTAAGTCTTACAGATAATCCATCTCATTTAGAAGCTGTAAACCCTGTAGTTCTGGGACAAACAAGAGCAAAGCAATTTTTTCATAACGATAAAGAGAGAAAAAAAGTAATTCCTATATTAATTCATGGTGATGCTTCATTTGCTGGCCAAGGAATTGTTGCTGAGTGTTTTGCGATGTCAGGTTTACCTGGTCATAATACTGGCGGGACAATTCATTTTATAATTAACAATCAAATAGGATTTACAACAAGTCCAAGATTTGCTCGTTCATCCCCATATCCTTCAGATGTTGCAAAAATGGTAGACTCGCCAATTATACACGCAAACGGTGATGATCCAGAATCAGTTGTATATGCAGCTAGAATAGCTGTTGAATTCAGGCTTAAATTTAATAGAGACGTAGTAGTTGATTTAGTTTGTTATAGAAGATTTGGTCATAACGAAGGAGACGAACCTTCATTTACTCAACCATTAATGTATAAAAAAATTAAATCTCATCTATCCACAGTAAAAATATATGGAAATAAATTAGTTAATGAAAAAATTATTTCATCTGAAGATTTAAATAATCAGATTAAAAAATTTAAAGATCTTCTTGATGATCAATACAAAAATGCAAAAAATTATAAGCCAAAAATTGAGTGGTTTGAAGGAACATGGTCAAGATATAAGCCAAGAAGAGGACAAGATAAAAGAGGAGATACAGGCTATTCAACTACTAAACTTTTAGAAATTTCAGATAAAATACACTCGCTTTCGCCTAGGTTAAATATCCACAAGACTATAGTAAAAATTTTTGAAGCTAGAAAAAATTCTATGAATAAAGGTAAAGAAATTGATTGGTCTACAGCCGAGGCTCTTGCATTTGGTTCATTATTAGAAGAAGGATATCCGGTAAGACTTGTTGGACAAGATTCTGGAAGAGGAACTTTTAGTCAGAGGCATTCAGTATTAAGAAATCAAATTGATAATTCAAGATATATTCCATTAAATAATATTTCAGAAAAGCAAAAAAATTTTGAAATAGTTGATAGCTTTTTATCTGAATTAGCAGTTTTAGGTTTTGAATATGGTTATAGTTTGGTTGAACCTAACACATTAACTATTTGGGAAGCTCAATTTGGCGATTTTGCAAATGGAGCTCAAGTTATAATTGACCAGTTTATTTCTTCAGGGGAAAGAAAATGGTTAAGAGCTTCTGGTTTAGTATTGTTGTTACCACACGGTTTTGAAGGCCAAGGCCCAGAACATTCTTCTGCAAGACTAGAAAGATTTTTGCAGTTGTGTTCAAATGACAATATGCAAGTAATGAATTGTACCACTCCTGCAAATTATTTTCATGCTTTAAGAAGGCAAATGCATAGAGATTTTAGAAAGCCATTAATTATTATGACACCAAAATCTTTACTAAGAAATAAATATTGTGTTTCACAAATTGATGATTTTAGTAAGAAAAATTCTTTTCATAGAGTTTTATGGGACCATTCAATGGATCCAAAAACAAAGGGATTTATTAAATTAAAAAAAGGTAATGAAATAAAAAAAGTAATTTTATGTTCGGGAAAAATATATTTTGATCTTTTATCAGCTAGAGAAAAACTAAAAAAAGATGATGTTATATTATTTAGAATTGAACAACTTTATCCTTTTCCAGCAAAAAGCTTAGTAAAAGAAATTAAACCATTTGCACAAAATGCCAAATTTTATTGGTGCCAGGAAGAGCCAAAAAATATGGGTGCATGGTTGTTAGTGAGAGATTATATACAATGGACATTAGATTATATAAAAGCTAAAAATAGACAAATTTCTTATATTGGGAGAAATCCTGATGCAACTCCAGCTACAGGTTATGCAAAAAGACATTTAGCTGAACAAAAAGAAATAATTGATATAGTTTTTAAATAAAAAATGACAGAAAAAATTTTAGTACCTATTTTAGGAGAGAGCATTACTGAAGCAACTGTTTCTAAATGGTTGAAAAGTAAAGGTGACAATATTAATGCAGATGAACCAATTGTAGAGTTGGAGACAGATAAAGTTAATTTGGAGGTTCCATCTCCTATAAATGGAAAATTGACTGTAATTAATTTTAAAGATGGTGACACTGTAGAAGTTGGTGCTGTTTTAGGTGAAATATCGGAAGGACCAGGAGATCAAAAACAAGAAGATAACAAAAATATTGAGAAACCTAAAAATAAAACATCTGATAATGTAATTAATTTTGAGAAAGAAAAAAAACAAAATCCAAAAATTTTTGAAAATGAAGAAAAAGAAGAGAAGGAAGAACCACTAATTTTAACTGAAGAAAAACCATTAACTTTAAAAAAGGAAGAAGCATTAGTTTTAACAAAAGAGATACCTAGCAAACAAAAAATAATTAGTGAAAAAGTTTTATCTCCTGCAGTAAGAAAAATTGTAGAAGAAAATAAGATTGATATAAAATCAATCAAAGGAACAGGTAAGTCTGGTCGAATTTTAAAAGGTGATTTAATTAGTTTAATGGGATCAGCCCCGCAACCATCCGAAAGAAAATTAAAATATGGTGAAGAGGAAAGAATTAAAATGAGTAGACTAAGACAAACTATAGCAAAAAGATTAAAGGAAGCTCAAGAAAATGCAGCTATGTTAACCACATTTAATGAGGTTGATATGACAAACATTATCGAAATGAGAAAAAATAACCAAGAAGATTTTCAAAACAGATTTGGTATAAAACTTGGCTTTATGTCTTTTTTTGTTAAAGCTTCTGTACTTGGATTAAAATCGTTCCCAGCAATCAATGCTGAAATAGAAGGTGAAGAAATTATATATAAAAATTACTATAATATAAGTTTTGCTGTTGGAACTGAAAAAGGATTAGTAGTTCCAGTATTAAGAAATGCAGATGAACTATCATTTGCAGAAATAGAAAAAAATATAAAAACAATTTCTGAAAAAGCTAGAGAAGGAAAATTAGCTATTGATGACTTACAAGGTGGAACATTTACTATAAGTAATGGTGGTGTATATGGCTCTATGCTTTCAACTCCAATTCTTAATCCACCACAATCAGGAGTTCTTGGAATGCATAATATTGTTGAAAGACCAATTGCTATAGATGGGGAAATTGAAATTAGACCAGTTATGTATTTGGCTTTATCGTATGACCATAGAATAATAGATGGAAAAGACTCAGTTTCTTTTTTAAAGTTGATAAAAGAAAACCTTGAGGATCCAGGAAAGTTATTTTTAGACCTTTAAAATGGCAGACAAATTTCAAGCAACTATAATTGGAGGAGGTCCAGGAGGTTATGTCTGTGCAATAAGACTAGCCCAATTAGGTATTAGAACTGCATGTATTGAATCGAGAGGAACTCTTGGAGGAACTTGTTTAAATATTGGATGTATACCTTCAAAAAATTTGTTAAATCTTTCAGAAAATTTTCATAAAGCAAAAAATTTCTCAAAAATTGGAATTGAAGTAGGTGAGGTTAAGCTTAATCTTCAAAAAATGATGGAAAATAAGGATAAAGCTGTAATGACTTTAACAAAAGGTGTAGAATTTTTATTCAAAAAAAATAAGATAACTTATTTTAAAGGAATTGGTAAATTAAAATCGCCAAATGAAATAACAATTTTAGATAAAGAAAATAAAGAAACAAATATTCAATCAGATAATATAATTATAAGCACTGGTTCAGAACCTATGCCACTTCCAGGAATAGAATTTGATGAAGAAAAAATAATATCTTCTACTGGTGCGTTATCTTTAAAATCTGTTCCAAAAAAAATGATAGTTGTTGGTGGTGGTTATATTGGACTAGAAATGGGATCAGTTTGGTCAAGATTAGGCTCTGAAGTGCATGTTATTGAATTTTTAGATCATATCACACCGGGTATGGATAAAGAAATTTCAAATGAATTTATGAAAATTTTGAAAAAACAAGGTTTAAATTTTCACTTAGAAACCAAAGTTGAAAAAATCTTAAAATCAAAAAATGGAGTTATAATTGAAACCTCAAACAAAAATGGAAAAAAAGTAAAATTTGAAAGTGATGTAGTTTTAATTTCTGTTGGTAGAAAGCCTTATACAAAAAATTTAAATTTAGAAAAAATGGGAATAAAATTAGATGAAAAAAAAAGAATAAAAGTTAATAAAAATTATCAAACAAATATGAAAAACATTTATGCTATTGGTGATGTAATAGAAGGACCTATGTTAGCACATAAAGCTGAAGATGAAGGTATTGCAGTTGCGGAAAACATAGCAGGACAATCTGGACACGTTAACTATGATGTCATTCCAGGCGTTGTTTATACAATGCCAGAAGTAGCAACTATAGGAAAAACAGAAGAACAGTTAAAAGAATCTAATACAAAATACAAAGTCGGTAAATTTTCATTTATGGCAAACTCAAGAGCTAAAGCGATTGATGAAGCTGAAGGATTTGTTAAAATTCTAGCTGATGAGGTCACAGATAGAGTTCTAGGTGCACACATTATAGGCCCAAATGCAGGTGAATTAATTGCAGAAATTGGTATTGGAATGGAGTTTGGTGCAAGTGCTGAAGATATTGCGAGAACTTGTCATGCGCATCCAACATTTTCGGAAGCGGTAAAAGAAGCAGCTTTATCAGTAGATAAAAGAGCAATACACTCTTAATAAAATTTTTTAAAAAAATATCTATGAATAAAGAACTTATAAATTTTTGGAAAAAAAAAAGTAAAATTATTTATTGGAAAAAAAAACCTAAAATAATCTACAAAAATAAATGGTTTTATTTAGATGGAAAAACAAATATTGCGTACAATTGTTTAAAAAATAATATAAATAATGGCCTTGGTAATAAAATTGCAATAATTACCATTGACTCAAATGGATCAACTGAAAAATATACTTTTCAACAATTAGAAATATTAGTAGATAATTTTATTAGTTATTTAAAAAAAAAATATACTGTAAAATTTCTAACCAGCAACATAGTAGCAATTCATTCTTCTGCAAATATTTTCAGTGCTATTTCGATGTTAGCTTGTACAAAATTAGGTTTAACTCATTGTGTTTTCTTTGATGATTTATCAATAGATGCTATTAAAATTAGACTAAAAATTTTAAAAACAAATTTTTTAATAACCAACGCTTCTAATAAAGATTTCAATTTAAAAATTACTAAAATAAAAAATGATTTAAATATTAAAGTTTTACACTTTAAAAAAAGTAGATTATTTAAAAATAAAAAAAAAAATAAAGACACTAAATCGACGGTATATTTTGATGATTTGATTGATAATAAAGAAAGGTTTCACAAATATAAATTTGTTAAAAGTAATAAAAATTCTTTTATTTTGTTCACATCAGGTTCAACAGGTTATCCAAAGGGAATAATTCATTCAACAGGGGGTTACTTATTATATTCAAAATATACTTGCATTAATCAATTTGGTTTGAATAAAAATAAAACTATATTAACAGCATCAGACGCTGGGTGGATTAATGGACACACGTACTCACTTTATGGACCACTATCAATTGGAGCAACAACAATTTTAATTGAAAAACCAATATCCTTAATTTCGGAAAAATTTTTAAAAAATATTTTGTTTGATTTAAAAGTTAATATTCTTTATCTACCAGTAACTTTAATAAGACTTATTAAATCAGTTAGTTCTAAAAAAAGAATAAAATCCATATATCTTGAAACACTTGGTTCAATGGGTGAACCTTTATCTAAATATATTGGTCAATGGTTTGCAAAAACATTCTCAGAAAAAAAAATCCAAATTGTTAATACTTATTATCAAACTGAGACAGCAGGAATTATTTGTTCACCAAAGTTTAATGATAATGTTTCTAAAGTACCTTATGGCAGTGTAGGTAAGCCTATATCGAAAAATTTGGGAGTTTTTATAGAAAAAAATTTAATAAAAAGTAAAAATGAGATTAAAATAAAAAATCCTTGGCCAGGATGTATGATTGGCTTAATAAACAAAAAAGAAAAATTTGAAAAATATTGGGATGAAAATGATAATTTTAGAATGTTTGACATAGGTAGTTTAGATTTAAACAATAATTTTTTAATACATGGAAGAACTGATGATGTGATAAATATAAGAGGTCACAGAATTGGATCTGAGGAGATAGAATCATTGTTACTTTCAAATAAATACATAATTGAGGTTTCTGCGATTGCAATAGATGATAAATTAGAAGGTTCAAAATTAGTAATATTTTTATCATCACGTGGAAAAAAAAAATTAGATAAATTTATAAATAGTAAAATTTCAAATTTTCATGGCTCTTTTGCTGTGCCTTCAGATATAATTTATATTAAAGAAATGCCCAAAACTAAAAGTGGAAAAATTTTAAGAAGACTTTTGAGAGATATATATTTAAATCCTAAACTTAAAAATTATGGAGACTTAAGTACAATGATTAA
>CACILF010000026.1 GCA_902587435.1 uncultured Pelagibacteraceae bacterium | reverse complement strand
TTGATTAGAAGATGAAGCTCCGTTGAAAATAGTATTTTCTTTTTCGTAAAGTTCAACTTCATGATCTTTTGATAAAAGTAAAGCAATTGTTGATCCATAAAACCCAGAACCTATAACAGCTATTTTCATTTATAGTTTATTTATTATATTAATGAATGGTTCGCTTATATCTTTTTTAAAATTTTTTTTCACGTAGTTATTAGAAATATTTATTTTTTTTTTTATTTTTTTGCTCTTGATATTTAAATTTTTCAATATATTGAATAAACCGTTGTGATCACCAACTCTAAATAGTATTCCACCTTTTCCTCCTTGTAAAATTTCACTTGGCCCAACTTTGCAGTTTGAAGATACTATTAATTTTTTTATACATGCAGTTTCCAATAAGATGTTTGGATTACCTTCGTATTTTGAAGTTAAAACTTTAACATCAGCTAAAGAAATAAATTTGTAAGGATTTGATTGAAAGTCTATAATTTTTACATTATCGGAAACTTTTTCATTTTTAATAAATAATTTTAATTTTTCTTTATCCGATCCATTTCCTATAATCAGTAGTCTAGCTTTTCTTATTTTCAGTAATTTTGAAAAAGCTTTCAACAATACAGTTAAATCTTTCTGGTCAGTTAATCTACCTACATTAATAAGTTTTAAATGTTTATATTTTTTAAAAAAATCAAAATTTACTTTTTCTCTGGATCTCTTTTTAATTCCTTCTATATCCAAAGACTGTCTATGAACAAAACTTTTAAGATTAAAATATTTTTTAATTTCTTTTTTAAAATCATTTGAAGTAACTAAAATTTTATCTGCTAGTGAATAAAAAAACTTAAAAAAAATTCTTTTATTAAAATTTGAAACATATTTTGATGGAGCTGTATTGCATCTAATTATAATTTGGTTATTTGAGAATTTAGCAGCAATAATTGATAGTATATTGCTTTGGAATGAAATTATTAAAAATTTATTTTTACTACAAAGTTTAAATAATGTTAAAAAACAAAAAAAATACTTTATATATCTTTTATTAGTATCGAAAAAAAAATTTGGAGTAATTACATTTACTTTTTTATCTAAAGAATACAGCTTTTTTGCAAAATTATTACTTTTTATACCTTTAAATGTGATTAAATTTATATGATAGTTCTTTTTAGATAATGAATTAATTAGTGAAAATAAGTTTTTTTCTAACCCACCTATTTCAATTGATGGATAAAAAAACATTAATTGATTAGTATACTTCATTAATAAATATTAATTTAAATTATTTTATATTAATCTAAACTCTTTATAATTTCTTCAGTCATTTTTTTTGCATCAGCAAAAAGCATGAGTGTATTATCCCTGTAGAATAAATCATTATCAATACCCGCATAACCAGGAGATAGACTTCTTTTAACAAATAATACTGATTTGGATTTTTCAACATCTAATATTGGCATTCCATAAATTGGACTTTGAGGATCAGATTTAGCTACTGGGTTTGTTACATCATTTGCGCCTATAACGTATGCTACATCACAATTAGCAAAATCATTGTTTATTTCTTCTAATTCAAACACTTCGTCATAAGGAACATTGGCCTCTGCTAGCAGAACATTCATATGTCCTGGCATTCTTCCAGCAACTGGATGTATTGCATAAGTAACTTTAACACCATTTTTTTTTAGAGCATCTACCATTTCTCTTAACGCATGTTGGGCTTGTGCAACGGCCATTCCATAACCTGGTACAATTATTACTGAGGATGCATTTTTCATCAAAAAAGCTGCGTCATCTGCATTTCCACTTTTTACAGGTTTTTGTTCTTTAGATTTATTTGAAGAAGATTGATCTGTTGCACCCCAACCTCCAAGTATCACGTTGAAGAATGAACGATTCATTCCTTTGCACATAATATAAGATAAAATTGCACCTGAAGAACCAACTAATGCTCCTGTGATTATAAGTGCAGTATTCTCCAAAGTAAAACCAATGCCTGCAGCAGCCCATCCAGAATAAGAATTTAGCATCGATATTACTACTGGCATGTCAGCTCCTCCTATTGGAATAATTAATAATACCCCTAGTAAAAATGAAATAAAAATTATTGTCCAAAACCAAGTATCAGCTTGGGTTTTACATAAATAAAAGATTAAACCTGCTAAAGATAAACCTAAAAATAAATTTATATAGTGTTGGCCAAAAAAAGTTATAGGGGAACCGGACATTATTCCTCTTAGTTTTAAAAAAGCTATAATAGAACCTGTAAATGTTATAGCACCTATCGCTGCACCAAGAGACATTTCAATTAAACTTGCAATTTTAATATTGCTTGGTGAACCTAAATTAAATACCTCGGGGTTTAGAAAAGCTGATATGGCAACGAAAACAGCAGCTAAACCAACTAAACTGTGAAAACCTGCAACTAACTCTGGCATTGCTGTCATTGGTATTTTAAATGAAATAAATGCTCCGATCGATCCACCGATAAGCATTAAAACCATTAAATATAGAAATCCTGTTGAAAAATTACCAACTGAAATAATTGTAACTCCAATAGCTATTGCCATCCCAATTATTCCAAATAAATTACCCTGTCTAGATGTTTCTGGCGAAGAAAGACCTCTAAGAGCTAAAATAAATAGCACACCAGATATAAGATAAAATACTGCTAACAAATTTGCTGAAATCATTTTTTATCTTTCTTTTTTTTTTTGTACATGGCTAACATCCTTTGGGTTACCAAAAAGCCCCCAAAAATATTCACGGCTGCTAAAATGATGGCTAAAAAACCAAAAATATTTGCTGTATCAAGTATGTTATCGGCTCCACCCGCTAGGGCTGCTATAATTGCCCCAACTATAATTACTGAAGAAATTGCATTTGTTACTGACATCAAAGGTGTATGCAAAGATGGCGTAACACTCCAAACAACATAATATCCAATAAAAATTGAAAGTATAAAAATACTAAGTCTAAATATGAATGGGTCTATTTCCATAAATTTATTTTATTATAGTTTTTGAAATTATTTCATCTTCTAAATTTATATTAATTTTTTTTTTTTCTTTATCATATAAATTTAAAATAAAATTAAATATATTTTTTGCATAAAGACTGGAAGATGAGGTTGGTAATTTATTTAAAATATTTCTTTCTCCAATTATTTTAACACCATTTTTTTCAATAATCTTATCTACTTCTGAAAGTGCTACATTTCCTCCTTGAACTGCTGCCAAATCATAGATTACAGATCCAGGTTTCATATTTTTTAACATATTTTCTTTGATAATTAATGGAGCTTTTTTTCCTGGTATCAAAGCTGTACAAATTACAATATCAATTTTTTTTAGCGTATCACTTAATAATTCTTCTTGTTTTTTTTTAAATTCCTCAGATGCTTCTTTAGCATATCCACCTTCAGTTTCTAAGTTCTCTGCTCCTTGTACTGTTAAAAATTTTCCACCTAGACTCTCTACTTGTTCTTTTGAGGCTGCTCTTACATCTGTTGCAAATACAATTGCTCCCATTCTTTTTGCTGTAGCTATTGCTTGTAGCCCGGCGACTCCAGCACCTAAAACTAATACTTTTGCTGCAGGAATAGTTCCTGCTGCAGTCATCATCATTGGTATAGCCTTTTCAAAAGTTGAGAATGATTCTACTACAGCCTTATATCCTGCTAAATTTGCTTGAGATGAAAGTATATCCATTGACTGAGCCCTTGTTATCCTTGGCAATAATTCTAAAGAAAAAAGATTAACCTTTTTTTTTACTAATTCATCAAGCTTATTTTTATTTTCATAAGGATTTAAAATACCAATAAAAGTTTGGCCTGATTTTAAAAAGGAGGTTTTGTTATTTTCTAGTAAACTCATTTGAATGATAATATCTGAAGTTTCTATTAGTTTTCTATCATCGTTTATAAATTTAACTCCAAGTTCATTGTATTCTTTTTCATCAAAACCTAGATGCTTTCCATAATTTTCACTTAATTGAATTTCAAATCCTAAGTTTATATATTTTTTTGCGATCTCAGGAGTTATTGAAATTCTCTTCTCCAAGTCTTTGTTTTCTGATATCGAACCTATTATCATAAAACTTTAAGACTACTTCTGTCTTGCTTTAAATTTTGGATTTTTTTTATTAATAATATAAACTCTTCCTCTTCTTCTAACTAACTTAGAATTAAGGTCTCTTTTTTTTAATGATTTTAAAGAACTTGCAATTTTCATATTAAATATTTTAGCCTGGCAATGTCCTACTCTCCCGTGCCTTAAGACAAAGTACCATCGGCGCTGAAGGGCTTAACTTCCGAGTTCGGAATGGGATCGGGTATTACACCTTCGCAAAAATCACCAGGCAGTAGTTTTATATATAAAAAAAAATTATTGTAAACAGTGATTTATTTAACTTTTTTACTACTTATAAACTCATTTATGTAGTCTTTAAGCATAGTTTTTCCATAAATTTTATAAACTTTATTAGATAAAATCATAGTTGTTAGAGCTGATGCAAATCTTTCTCCTTTCCTTGGAGATAATAATTTTATTTTATGATTAAACATTTTTGCAACCTCTATAATTTTATAGCTTTTTTTATTAGTGATTGAGTAATGTCTGCATTTATTTTTTTTCCAGGCAAAGTAACATGCTTTGATTGTATCGTTAATATGTGTAAATCTCCTTGATTGTGTTCCCGGCTTAACAACTGGCAAAGGAAGTTTTTTTTTAAATCTATCCTCAAAAATACCAATTACAGTAGCCATATCTCCTTTACAAATTTGTTTTGGTCCATAGACATTGTAAAAATAAATTATTTCGAATTTCATGTTAAACCACTTGTTTAAATTTTCTAATAATTCTAAATTTTTTGCTTTTGAGAATGCATAAGGGGATAGATCTTTGTCTCTTCCTTTGTTGCCTAAACTTGCTGATGTTGCTGAATATATTAATTTAATTTTATTTTTTAAACAAAAATTAAAAACTTCATGTGTTCCAATAGAGTTTGAATCTATACATTGATTAAATTTTAAAAAACTTTGATATATCCTTGAAAACTCTCCAAAATGAAAAATTGAATTTATATTTTTTTTATATCTATTAAGTAAATGTGAAATTTGTTTAGTGTTACCTTTTATATATCTAATTCTATTGTTATTTATTTCATTTTTTCTATTTCCAGATGAGTAGTTATCTATACTAATAATTTTATATTTTGTTTTTTTTAACAGGTAAGAAATAAGATTTGACCCAACAAAGCCTGCGCCGCCTGTAACAATAATAATATTTCTTTTCATTGTAATTTATTTATTTTTAAACGAATTATAAGTTTCAATTATAGAATTTTTAAAATTTGATTTTGCTTTCCAACCATATTTCTTTGCAAGCGCAATATTCAAAACTTTCCTAGGAGTTCCATTAGGTTTTGATTTATCATATTTTATAATAATTTTTCTATCTGGAATTAATATATTTAATATTTTTTTTGCAAAATAATTTATAGAATAATCCTTCCCTGTTCCTATGTTAATTAAATGGTGCTTTGTTTTCTTTTTCATAAAATATAAGCATGCATCAGCTAAATCATCAACATATATTAATTCTCTCTTAGCTTTTCCATTACCCCACAAATTAAGATATTTGTTTTTTTTTCTTTTTATTAAATCAATTTTTCTTATTAACGATGGTAAAAAATGTGAATTTAAAGGATGATAATTATCATTTGGACCAAAAGTATTTGTTGGCATTAAGCAGATATAATTTGTTTTGTACTGTTCGTTATAACTTTGGCACATTTTTATTCCTGCTATTTTTGCTATAGCATATGCATCATTTGTCGGTTCTAGAAGACCTGATAATAAATATTCTTCCTTAATAGGTTGCTTACAATTTCTTGGATAAACACAACTAGAGCCTAAAAAAATAAGATTTTTAACACCTGATAAATAAGCTGAATGAATTAGATTATTTTGTATTGTTAAATTTTCATAAATAAATTCAGCTTTAAATTTATTATTTGAATAAATTCCACCTACTTTTGCAGCTGCTATAATTATAAAGTCAGGTTTATTTTTTTTTAAAAATGAAAGTACCTTTGTTTGATTTTTTAAATCAAGCTTTTTTCTATTTAAAGTTAAAATTTTTTTATAACCTTTTTCTTTTAGTTTTCTTAATATTGCACTACCAACTAAACCATTATGTCCAGCTAAATAAATTTTTGAATTAAGTGATATCATTAAAGTCAATTTTTTAGTTCAAAATCAACCATTTCTTTAACTAGCATTTTTATTGAATATTTTGGTTTCCAGTTTAATTCTCTTTTAGCCTTGTTAGAGTTGCCCAGTAAAGTGTCCACTTCCAATGGTCTATAATAAGTTTTATCACATTCTACAATACAATTTCCTTTTTCGTCAAAACACTTAGCGTGAATTCCTTTGCCCTTCCATGAAAATTTTATTTTTAATTCATTTAATACCAAATTAACAAACTCTTTAACTGAATATTGTTTCCCAGTTGAAATCACATAGTCGTCAGGTTTATTTTTTTGAAGCATTTTCCACATTGCTTGTACATAATCTTTTGCATGACCCCAGTCTCTTTTAGCATTTACGTTTCCTAAAAATAATTTATTTTGTTTTTTTCTTTTTATTTTACATAACGCAGATACTATTTTTTTTGTAACAAAAGTTTCACCTCGTACTGGACTTTCATGATTAAACAAAATGCCGTTACACGCAAAAATTTTATAAGCTTCTCTATAATTAACAGTTATCCAGTGAGCATATACTTTTGCAACTCCATAGGGACTTCTTGGATAAAATGGAGTTTTTTCATTCTGCGGGACTTCTTGGACTTTTCCAAACATTTCGGAAGTTCCTGCTTGATAAAATTTAGTTTTTTTTTCTAATTTATGAAATTTTATCGCTTCTAAAATTCTTAGTGCTCCTATTGCATCTGCATTTGCAGTATATTCAGGCACTTCAAATGATACAGCTACATGTGATTGAGCTGCCAAATTATATATTTCATCTGGTTGAATTTTTTTTACCAATGAAGATACTGATATCGCATCTGTAATATCTCCATAGTGTAATATAAATTTTCTAATTTTTTCATGAGGATCTTGATAAAGGTGGTCTACTCTTCCAGTATTAAATGAAGAAGATCTTCGCTTTACACCATGAACCGTATATTTCTTTCTCAGCAAAAGATCAGCTAAATATGAACCATCTTGTCCTGTAATACCAAAAATTAAAGCTACTTTTTTTTTCATCAGTCTTAAAAAATATTTTTACTTATATTTATACAATCTTTCTTAAGTTTTTTAATGGAATATTGAATATTTAGTTTTTTCATTAGCTTTTGATTATTTAGAGTAAAACTATCCTTATTAAAACCTTTTTTTACTTTAAGCGTTACAATCTTTCTTTTATTGTAAAAATTAAGCCATCTTACTAGTTGATTTAAATACACTTTTTTACCAATAGACAAATTATATGTACCATAAATATCCTTTTTAATAATTTTTAGCAAAACCCTACAAAAAAAATTAATAGATATAAAATCTTTATATATTTTATAATTTTCAAACAAAAACCCTTTATTTGAATATTTAATAAAATTATCTATAAATGTTTTGTGTAATTTTTTTTTATTTTTTTTTGGTAAACCTATAATATTTGAAATTCTCAATACTAGAATTCTATTTTTTAAAATTTTTTTTGAATTTATTTCTGATAATAGTTTATTTTTAGAGTAATTACACAGAGGTTTCTTGGGGCTATTTTCATTTAAGTTAAATCCAGATTTATAAACTTTCCTTGTGCTCATAGCAATTAGTTTGATTTTTTTTTCA
>CACILF010000025.1 GCA_902587435.1 uncultured Pelagibacteraceae bacterium | reverse complement strand
AGAAAATTATCATTATAAAAAATATTTATGATTAAATGATAAACTCTAGCATTAAGATAATCATCAAAACTTAAATCTTTACCTCCAACTACTATTTCTTCTATTTCAGCTACAGCTAAGTTTTTGGAATTTTTAAATTCATAATTGCCATATGATTTATTTAAAACTCTATATTTTGTTTGTAGTTTAAATTCCTTTCTAGTTTTGTCGTCATCAATTTCTGTCCCTTTTAGAACTACTAATTGCCAGGATAAAACAAAACTATATTTGGCATCTATAACTATCTCTAAAGATTTTTTATGTCCTGCCAAACTATCTCCTGGCAAGCCTAATATTATTTCAGAATATGTGTTTGCTCCTGATTTAAGAGACTCTTTCGATAAATCCATGAGCTGTTGGGTATTTATATTTTCTCTTTTTATATTTTTTTGCACAACAGGGTCTAAAGATTGTACTGATCCAGATAACTTTAAATCTCCATCAAGCTTGTTTGATACTTCTATAACTCTAGTTTTATGATTTTTACCTGTGGTAGCCAAAATATACTGAGGCCATTTATATTTTTTTTTAACTTCTGCAAAAACATCTGCAACAATTAAATCTTCTTTATACATACCAAAATTTGAGTCAGATATATAAACATCTTTTCTTGTCATAGTTTTTGAATTTGTAATTTTTTCAGCAATGTATATCAATTCATCTCTAACTCTACTGACATTGAGTTTGTTTACGATTGAATAATATTTATTGCCCTCAGCACAAAAAGTACACGTAAATGGACAACCACGATTTGTCGTTAACACTGGCATCAAATTTTCATCAAAAAATTCGTCCATCAATCCAGTTAAATATGGTGAAGGAATAGACATTAAATCTTTTATTCTTTGCGCCGGGGGACCTAAGTTAAACTCATCTTCATTTATTCTATAATGAACTCCAATAATTTTATTATTTTTTTTAATCTTTTCTTTATCCAAATTATAATGGTGCAAAAGATTAACTAAATTTAAAAAAGCAATTTCTCCTTCCTTATAAACATAAAAATCAATTATTTCCTTATGTTCTTCTAAAAAATTTTTTTTTTTAAAATCTTCTTCTGGATATTGTAGCCCACCAAAAACAATGACAATATTTTTTTTTAATTTCTTTATTTTTTTTGCAAATTCTATCGCTAAAGTTGAGTTCCAAACAAAATGGCTAAATCCTATAACTTCTGGCAATGTATCGTTATCTATTGCTTTAGCTAGTTTTGAAGGATATTTAAATAATCTAAAATTATTTTTATTATTTGATTGTGCCAGTATATAAGATGCTAAATATCCTATATTTGTGGGCATAGTATCTGCAGCTATTACTTGCTGGTCATAAGTTAAGTCACATAACCAAATATTCATATTAAAATTACTTTTATTTTTTTATATCTTTTACCAAAATTTTTAAACTTCTTATGCTGTATAAAATTTCTATTACACAAGAAAATATAAAAGTTGATAAAAAGCTAAATGCAAAAAAAGGAATGGCTAAAATATATGATTTAATTAATCCTTGCAAAGTATATCCATACATTCCCAATGACCATACGCCAAAATTTGTTATTATGTAAAAAATTGTAGCACCCAATAGTGCTCCAACTACTCTTTTTTTTACACCTCCACCAAAATACTTTGACAAAAGTCCTATTAATAAAACACTCCCCCATGTAAAGAATGTTGAATTGTGAAATCCTATGAACATGTCGGTAATAGCAAAACTTATAATTAATGCAGGTATAAATTTTATACCTAATAATGCGGGCACATAGAAACTAAGGGCGATTAAACTTGTAAAATTTGGAGGATGAGGAATAAATCTGCTTGCAGCTAATGCTATAAAAATTCCAACAAATATTTTTAAATTATTCTCCATAAAAAAAGTTATATTAAATCGATAATAAAACCACAACTTTAAAATAATTTTTTATATGCGAATGTTATTTTCCTCCCATTTTGACTGTAAGTTGCGGGTTTTTCATATTTTTCATCAAGCAAGTTTGTTATTTTAATACTAAAACTATTACCAATAATATTTTTTATTAAATATAAATCTAAAATATCAGTTTCTTTTTGTCTGGAATTTTTTGATCCATCATAGTCAATATATTTTCCAGTAAACTTATAATTTAAATTAATATCAAATAAACCAATTGGACTTTTTTTTATTTTTTGGAATAGGTTAAGTCCATAAGACAAATCTGGACGACGATTTTGTGCTTGCCCATTTGATTTCCTGCTTTTTGAAAAAATACTGAATAATGAAAATTTTTGGAAATTATTTGAGTAAGATAGACTGCTTTCCAATCCTTCTTGGTTTATGTCAATACTTTGATTTTCATATGTAGTATAACCTGCGTTTGTTTCAATTTGATCAAAAACTTTGGCTCTATAACCTGTTGTTTCTAATTTATAATTTTCATTAATATCATAAATTATTGTTAACTCATTAGTTTCACTTTTTTCAGGTTTAAGATTTTTGTTACCTTTTATACCGTAGTTATCAGTACCATAAAGTTCATATAAAGTTGGATTTCTTAGAGCATTTGTGTGAGTTATCCCAAATGAAAATTTGTCAATATTCTGCAAAAAATTAATCTTAAATGTTTGATTTAATCCTGTTGTATTATGATCATCAAGTCTTGAATAAAATGAAAAAATTTGATTTTCATTTAATTTAAAACCAAAATTTCCAAAAATTCCTAGGTCTTTCGTGTCACCTTTTGTTGAGGCATTATAACTCCCACGGTTTTCAAAATATCCCCAGTCATATTTGTATTCACTTCCGAAACCTAAAGAGAAATTGTTATTTAGTTGACTTCTTTTTTCACCTTTAAGAACGAGTGACTCGCTATAATATTCATCAAGGTAACCACCATTTTGATATTCTCTGTCATAATTATGATAATGAAATTTTATATCTGTTTCGGATCTTGTTGAAATATGTTCTATTCCTGTTTGTAATGCGTGCATACGATTATCTGAAACATAACCATGCTCATCTGTTGCACTATTATCATAATCCGCTAAAGTTTTTCTTGAATATAATGTTGATTTAAACTTTAAATTATTATTTAACCACTTTACTGCATTGAAATTAATTTGATAATTTTTTGAACCATCATTTTCATTACCTTTTGCAATTGCGCTATCCGTCTCATTCTGTGAAAATGCAGACTTAATATTCATATGCCAATCATTTTCAGAAATCGAAGTATAATTAACGTCGTAAGAGTTATTTTTAGAGTTAAAACCACTAACTGATAAACTATTTTTATAATCAATTGCGGTTACAAAATTAATTACTCCAGCAATCGCACCAGGTCCAAAATGTGCTCCATTTGAGCCTTTGTATATTTCGATTTGTTGAATTGTTTGCACAAAATCTTGACCAAAATCATGCAATCCATCAGTAACTGATTGGTCATTTATTGCTATACCATTAAGTAATACAAGTGTATGGTTTGATTCTGAGCCTCTGGTAAAGATTGAAGTTTGTTGACCTCTCTGACCGGATTGAAATACATCAAGTCCAGATACAAATTTCAAAACATCAACTGTGTCGACTGCTCCTGATTCAATTATTTCTTTTTTAGTAATAATTGTTTTATTAATACTATCTTTATTATGATAAGAACTATTATTTGTTTTACTGACAGCTATGCAGGGTATGCCATCATTATTATACCACTTGCAATTTTCTAGTGCGAAGACACTAACGCTATTAAAAATAATACAAATTAAAATAAAAACAAAAAATTTAAACATCTTTTTTTAATTAAAAATCCTTTAGAATTTTTAATTTAGTGCCGATGCTAATTTTTCATTGTAGAACTAGACTTTTCCTGGCCATCATTCAACAGCGGACTTATACTGGGCGGCGCTCCGACTTTACGGTTGCAGGTACAGCCAATGTATTTCACACTGATTCCCCACCTATACTTCAGTAATGAGTTTTATTATCATTTTTTTTTATAGAAATAAATATTTTTTTTAAAAAAAATATTTTAGAAAATTTTTCAGAAATTAAAAAATGATATGGTGATTAAATTAAAACCATTAGATTGTAGAAATAATATCAAAAATTTTTTTCAGTGCATAAATCAAGCCAATTGAGCTATTAGTACTGGTCAGCTGCACGCATTACTGCGCTTCCACATCCAGCCTATCAACGTGGTGGTCTACCACGGCTCTATAGGAAGAACTAGTTTTGAGGTGAGTTTCCCGCTTAGATGCTTTCAGCAGTTATCTCGTCCGTACTTAGCTACCCGGCACTGCAGCTGGCGCTACAACCGGTCCACCAGTGGTACGTCCATCCCGGTCCTCTCGTACTAGGGACAGCTCCTCTCAATTCTTCTACACGCATAGCAGATAGGGACCGAACTGTCTCACGACGTTCTGAACCCAGCTCACGTACCACTTTAATTGGCGAACAGCCAAACCCTTGGGACCTGCTCCAGCCCCAGGATGTGATGAGCCGACATCGAGGTGCCAAACACTGCCGTCGATATGAGCTCTTGGGCAGTATCAGCCTGTTATCCCCGGCGTACCTTTTATCCGTTGAGCGATGGCCCTTCCACTCAGAACCACCGGATCACTATGACCGTCTTTCGACTCTGCTCGACTTGTCAGTCTCACAGTCAGGCAAGCTTATGCCATTGCACTCTACGAACGATTTCTGACCGTTCTGAGCTTACCTTCGCACGCCTCCGTTACTATTTGGGAGGCGACCGCCCCAGTCAAACTACCCACCATACAATGTCTTGACACCGGATAACGGTAATCAGTTAGATGCCAAGAAAAACAAAAGAGGTATTTCACTGACGACTCCACAAAAGCTGACGCCTTTGCTTCAATGTCTCCCTCCTATGCTAAATATGTTCTTCCTAACACCAATGTAAAGTTGCAGTAAAGGTGCACGGGGTCTTTCCGTCTAACTACGCGAACTCCGCATCTTCACGGAGAATTCAATTTCACTGAGTTGATGTTGGAGACAGCGGAGAAATCGTTACGCCATTCATGCAGGTCGGAACTTACCCGACAAGGAATTTCGCTACCTTAGGACCGTTATAGTTACGGCCGCCGTTTACTGGGGCTTCAGAAATGAGCTTGCACCCATCGCATTAACCTTCCAGCACCGGGCAGGCGTCAGACCCTATACATCCACTTACGTGTTAGCAGAGCCCTGTGTTTTTGATAAACAGTCGCTTCTCCCTGGCTTGTGCCACCTTTTAATGGTTGCCCAAAAAAAGGTCTTCTTTATTCCGAAGTTACAGAAGCATTTTGCCGAGTTCCTTCAACATCATTCTCTCAAGCGCCTAAATATACTCTATTAATCCACCTGTGTCGGTTTAGGGTACGGTCTAATGATGGAGCTATTTCCTGGGACTTTTTCGCGGCAAGTTCAATCCATTAAGAACTTACAACTTACAAAATCCGTCACTTCCATCTGGTTAAGGAATATTAACCTTATTTCCATCGACTACGGCTTTCGCCCTCGCCTTAGGTGCCGACTAACTCTGCGCGGATTAGCCTTGCGCAGAAACCCTTGGATTTTCGGCGACGAAGTTTTTCACTTCGTTTATCGTTACTCATGTCAGCATTCGCACTTCTGATACCTCCAGGATCCCTCGCGGGTATCCCTTCACAGGCTTACAGAACGTTCCGCTACCGCTTACAAAACTCGAAAGTTTTGTAAACCCACAGATTCGGTATGTGATTTTAGCCCCGTTACATCTTCGGCGCAGAAACTCTATTAGACCGGTGAGCTGTTACGCTATCTTTAAAGGATGGCTGCTTCTAAGCCAACCTCCCGGCTGTTAAGGAATTTCCACATCCTTTCACACTTAATCACAATTTTGGGACCTTATCTGGTGGTCTGGGCTCTTTCCCTCTCGACCATGGACCTTAGCACCCACAGTCTGTCTGATGAAGAACTACGTTTAGCATTCGGAGTTTTATTAGGTTTGGTAAGAATCTCTTCCCCCTAGCCCATTTAGTGCTCTACCTCTAAACGCATATTTATTCATCGCACTACCTAAATAGTTTTCGCGGAAAACCAGCTATCTACGAATTTGGTTGGCCTTTCACCCCTTACCACAAGTCATCCAAAGACTTTTCAACGTCAACTGGTTCGGTCCTCCGGCAAGTGTTACCTTGCGTTCAACCTGCTCATGGTAAGCTCATTCGTTTTCGGGTCTAATTCATTAAACTAATCGCCCTATTAAGACTTGCTTTCGCTACGCCTACACCTAGATGGCTTAAGCTTGCTTAATAAATTAAGTCACTGACCCATTATACAAAAGGTACGCCGTCACTCTAAAAAGAGCTTCGACTGATTGTAGGCATGCGGTTTCAGGTTCTATTTCACTCCCCTAATAGGGGTTCTTTTCACCTTTCCCTCACGGTACTAGTTCACTATCGGTCACTGAAGAGTATTTAGGCTTAGAGGGTGGTCCCCCTATATTCGAGCAGGATTTCACGTGTCCCGCTTTACTCAAGAAATTTGTTAAACATTACTAATACGGGACTATCACCCTCTATGGTTAGCTTTTCCAAACTATTCAAATTTTTTTAACAAATCTACAGGCCTAGTCCGTTTTCGCTCGCCACTACTAACGGAATCTCAATTGATTTCTTTTCCTCTGGTTACTTAGATGTTTCAGTTCTCCAGGTTGTCACTTTAAACCTATGTATTCAGTTTAAAGTACCACATAAAGTGGTGGGTTTCCCCATTCGGAAATTTACGGATCAAAACTTGCATACAGCTCCCCGTAACTTATCGCAGTATACCACGTCCTTCATCGGCTTTCAGTGCCAAGGCATCCGCCACACGCCCTTAAACGCTTGATTTATGCACAGAAAAAAATTCTGTGTTGAATCAAATTTTGTTGGAATGTTCATATAACTGAACATTCATGATTGTTCATCTATTCGAACAATCGGATATAGATATTGATAATATTAAAAAAATATTCACAAATAAAATAACTAAGTGTTTCATGGTGGAGGATAGCGGGATCGAACCGCTGACCTCCTGAATGCAAATCAGGCGCTCTCCCAGCTGAGCTAATCCCCCATTAAATTGGTGGGCCGAGAAAGACTCGAACTTTCGACCCCACCCTTATCAAGGGTGTGCTCTAACCAACTGAGCTACCGGCCCGTATTCAGAAAAGAGAAACACTACTTTAAGAAGAGAAATGAGGACGGTCAACATTAACCTGTTAAATATTTAGATTAAGAAATAATCCTTAATCATCCTTAGAAAGGAGGTAATCCAGCCGCAGGTTCCCCTACGGCTACCTTGTTACGACTTCACCCCAGTCGCTGACTATACCGTGGTCAAAGGTTTTAAGCTTTGCCTTAAGGTAGAACCAACTCCCATGGTGTGACGGGCGGTGTGTACAAGACCCGGGAACGTATTCACCGCGGCGCGCTGATCCGCGATTACTAGTAATTCCAGCTTCATGTACTCGAGTTGCAGAGTACAATCCGAACTGAGGCATTTTTTTAGGATTTGCTTGATGTTGCCATCTTGCTTCCTATTGTAAATGCCATTGTAGCACGTGTGTAGCCCAACACGTAAGGGCCATGAGGACTTGACGTCATCCCCACCTTCCTCCAGCTTATCACTGGCAGTTCTTTCAGAGTGCCCAACTAAATGATGGCAACTAAAAGTGAGGGTTGCGCTCGTTGCGGGACTTAACCCAACATCTCACGACACGAGCTGACGACAGCCATGCAGCACCTGTGTTTCGTCCGGCCGAACCGAAAACTCTAATCTCTTAGAGTCGCGACGAACATGTCAAGTGTTGGTAAGGTTCTGCGCGTATCTTCGAATTAAACCACATGCTCCACTACTTGTGCGGGTCCCCGTCAATTCATTTGAGTTTTAACCTTGCGGTCGTACTCCCCAGGCGGTGTGTTTATTGCTTTCGCTGTGATACTGAAAATAAATTTCCAACATCTAACACACATCGTTTACGGCATGGACTACGAGGGTATCTAATCCTCTTCGCTACCCATGCTTTCGTTCCTCAGTGTCAGTAATGATCCAGAAAGCTGCCTTCGCAATTGGTATTCTTTCTAATATCTACGAATTTCACCTCTACACTAGAAATTCTGCTTTCCTCTATCAAACTCTAGCTAAAAAGTTTTGATGGCAGTTCCAGAGTTAAGCTCTGGGATTTCACCACCAACTTTTTTAACCACCTACGAACTCTTTAAGCCCAGTAATTCCGAACTACGCTAGGTCCCTTCGTATTACCGCGGCTGCTGGCACGAAGTTAGCCGGACCTTCTTATTCGGGTACAGTCATTTTCTTCCCCGACGAAAGAGCTTTACAACCCAAGGGCCTTCTTCACTCACGCGGCATCGCTGCATCAGAGTTTCCTCCATTGTGCAAGATTCCCTACTGCTGCCTCCCGTAGGAGTTTGGGCCGTGTCTCAGTCCCAATGTGGCTGATCATCCTCTCAAATCAGCTATTGATCACAGTCTTGGTAGGCCATTACCCTACCAACAAACTAATCAAGTGCGGGCTCATCCATCGGCGCATAAAGCTTTCTCCGTAAAGACTTATGAGGTATTAGCACAAGTTTCCTCGTGTTATTCCTCACCAAAGGGAAGATACCCACATGTTACTCACCCGTCTGCCACTAAGTATTGCTACTCCGTTCGACTTGCATGTATTAGGCGTGCCGCCAGCGTACGTTCTGAGCCATGATCAAACTCTCAAGTTTAAAAACGGCGCACACTAGCTTCTATATAAATTCTAAGAATAAAATTTATATAATGTTGAAGTGTGTACGACAAATTTTGGTAACCTTAACCGTCCACACTTCTCTTCTTAAATTTTTACTAATAAAATAGCTAATTAGGCCTATAAAGCCTAATAATAAACAACTTTTTTATGTTGAGTGTGACGCTTATAGTATAAATTAAGAGGAAATCAAGTAATTAGATTTAAAAAAAAAGTCAAAAA
>CACILF010000024.1 GCA_902587435.1 uncultured Pelagibacteraceae bacterium | reverse complement strand
TTTATCCAATGCAATAAGGTTTTTGTCCATGGATGCTGTGCAAAAAGCTAACTCTGGGCACCCTGGTATGCCAATGGGTATGGCAGATGTGGCCACGATATTGTTCAAAAACTTTCTAAAATTTAATCCAAAAGATCCAAATTGGCTTAATAGAGATAGGTTTGTTTTATCAGCTGGTCATGGTTCTATGTTGTTGTATTCTTTATTATATCTCACTGGATATAAAAGTATTTCTTTGAACGATATAAAAAATTTTAGACAATTAAATTCAATTTGTGCAGGACATCCTGAGTACATTCCTAATTCAGGGATAGAGACTACGACTGGACCCTTGGGACAAGGAATAGCAAATGCAGTGGGAATGGCAATTGCAGAAGAAATTTTAAAAGAGAAAATGGGTAAAAATATTATAAATCACAAAACTTATGTTTTGGCTGGAGACGGTTGCCTTATGGAAGGGATAAGTCATGAGGCTTTAAGTTTAGCTGGTCATTTAAAATTAAAAAATTTAATCATGCTTTTTGATAATAACTCTATATCGATTGATGGACCAACTAGTCTTGCGGTATCTGATAATTTTAAAAAAAGGTTTGAAAGTTATGGATGGGATTATATTTTAATTAATGGTCATAATGAAAAACAAATATCAAAAGCACTTAAGAAAGCACAGAAAGCAAAAAAACCTACAGTGATATCTTGTAAAACTGTTATTGGTTTTGGTTCACCTAATAAATCAGGAAAAGAAACTGCTCATGGAAGCCCTCTTGGTGAAGATGAAATAAAATTAGTAAGAAAAAAATTAAAATGGAACTATTCTCCTTTCGAGGTACCAAAAAAAATATTAGATGAGTGGAGAAAAATTGGAAGTAGAGGAATTAAAGAAGCAGAAAAATGGAATAAAAAAAATAATAAAAATAAATTATTTAATTTTTTTAGAGATGAAAATAAAATTCTGACTGGACATAATGCAGTAAGAAATAATCCTTATTTTGATACGAAATTAGATATAGATTTTCTAAAAGAAAAACAAAATATAATTAATGAATCCGAAGCTATGGCAACCAGAAAATCATCTGAAAAAATATTAAATTTTTTAGTAAAAAAAATGTCTAATATAATAGGAGGTTCTGCAGACCTTTCTGGTTCAAATAATACAAAAACAAAAAGCCACCAAATAATTAAACCAGCAGATTTTAAAGGGAATTACATCCATTATGGAGTAAGAGAACATGCAATGTGTGGAATAATGAATGGCCTTGCATTGCATAGTGTTTTAATTCCTTACGGCGGAACTTTTTTAATTTTTAGTGATTATTGTAAACCATCAATAAGGTTGGCCGCAATAATGAAACAAACAGTAATTTATGTAATGAGTCATGACTCAATCGGCCTAGGAGAAGACGGTCCAACTCATCAGCCTATAGAACAGTTGGCCGGGCTAAGATCTATTCCAAATTTAAATGTTTTTAGACCAGCAGACAGTGCTGAAACTTTTGAATGCTGGGAAAAAGCCATAGCGGGTCTGGGTCTTAACGGTCCCAGTATAATTGCAGTAAGTAGACAAAAAGTTAATCCAATTAGAAAAGAATTTACAAACGAAAACAAATGTTCGGCTGGTGCCTATGAAGTATCAAGAACAAAAAGTGAAATTGATTTAACTATATTGGCTACTGGCTCAGAAGTTGAATTAGCAATTGAAGTTAGTCAAAAATTGGCCATAGAAAAGATTTATTCAAAAGTTATATCCATGCCATGCCACGAATTATTTGATATACAAAAAAAAGATTATAAATCTAAAATTTTAAATGAAACAAAACATAAAATTTCAATAGAAGCATCTACAACTGATTATTGGAAAAAATATGTAGGTGAAAATGGAATGGCTTTTGGAATAGATAACTTCGGAAAAAGCGCTCCTTACAAAGAGATATATGAACACTTTGGTTTAACAAGTAAAAATATAGTAAAAAAAGTTAAAGAAATGATAAATAATAAAACATGACAGTAAAAATTGGTATTAATGGTTTGGGCAGAATAGGAAGAATGATAATCAGATCATTGATTGAAAATAATAATAAAAAAGTAGAAATTAAACACATCAATAGTAGATCAAATTCCAAAGTTGTTTCCTCATTATTAAAATATGATTCTATTCATGGAAAATTTAATTGTGAAATTAAATATGGAGATAGCCACTTAAACATAAATGGTAAAAAAATTACATGCTCACAACATTCAAATTTAAATGAAATTAATTGGAAGAAATATGGTGTGGATTATGTTTTAGAATGTACAGGAAAATTTAATTCAAAAGAAAAGCTCAATACTCACATAAAAAATGGTGCAAAAAAAGTTATTGTTTCCGCACCTTGTAAAAATGCTGACAAAACTATAGTTTATGGAGTAAATCACAAATCGATTAGCAAAAAAGATTTAGTAATTTCTGCAGCTTCTTGCACTACTAATTGCCTTGCGCCAATCGCATACGTGTTAAATAAGGAATTTAAAATAGAAAAAGGTTTTATGACAACAATTCATTCATACACAACTGACCAAAGACTATTGGATAACTCTCATAAAGATCCAAGACGAGCGAGATCTGCAACTCAGTCTATGGTGCCAACTTCTACAGGTGCTTCGAAAGCTATCGGAGAAATTATACCTGAACTAAAAGGCAAACTCGAAGGTCTGGCTATAAGAGTGCCAACTCCAAATGTTTCGCTAGTAGATCTGGTATTTAATTCAAAAAACAAACTAACTGTAAAAAAAATTAATGAATCATTTAGAAAAGCTTCAAAAAAAGAATTGAAAAATGTACTATTTGCAACTGAAGAAAAACTTGTATCAATTGATTTTAATCACAATCCTCATTCTTCTATAGTTGATCTATCTTTAACAAATGTTGTTGGAGATAACATGGGTAAAGTTTCAGCATGGTATGATAATGAATGGGGATTTGCTTCAAGGATGTGTGATTTGGTAGAATATATCCATAAAATTTAATTTTTTCATGAACAGCATTACAAATAACAATCTTGATCTAAAGGGAAAAAAAGTTTTACTGAGAGTCGATTTAAATGTTCCAATGGAAAATGGAGCAATAACCGAAATATCAAGAATTGAAAAAATAATACCAACTATAAAACTTTTATTAAAAAAAGAGGCTAAAATTATAATTATGTCACACATAGGAAGGCCTAAAGGAAAGGTGGTTAGTGGAATGACTTTAAAACCTATTTCAGAAAAGTTATCTCTTTTATTGCAAAAGAAAATATTTTTTAGCGAAGATCTTGTTAGTGAAAACACAATATTAGAAATAAATAAAATTCCAAATGGATCTATTTTGATGTTAGAAAATATTCGATTCAATGAAGGTGAAGAAACAAATGATAGCCAGTTTTCAAAACAAATATCCACACTGGGAGACATATATGTAAATGATGCTTTCTCTTGTTCACATAGATCTCATGCTTCCGTTGAAGGAATTACTAAGTATATTCCTTCATATTTTGGGCTTCAAATTACAGAGGAGATTAATGCATTAAAAAAAATAACTTCCAAAATTGAAAAACCTATTTCTCTAATAATTGGAGGTTCAAAAATTTCTACTAAAATTAAAATTATAAATAATTTAATAAAAAAATTTAATAATATTATAATTGTAGGTGGAATGGGTAATACAATGTTAAAACATACTGGTTCAAATATTGGAAAATCAGTGTGTGAAAATGAGTGTGGCCATTTAATTAAAGAAATATTAGAAAACTCAAAAAAATATAATTGTAAAATTACTATTCCTAAAGATGCAGTTGTATCCACTAGTCTAAACGGAAATGGAAAAGAAAAAAATTTAAATGAAATAGATGATGACGAAATGATATTGGATATCGGTTCAAAAACAATATCTGATATTGAAGCAACTATAAATAATTCTAAAACAATTTTGTGGAATGGTCCTGCGGGATATTTTGAAAATCCAAATTTTCAAAATGGGACAAAAAAAATATTAGAATTAATTACTCAAAAAACAAAGAATGATAAAATTTTTTCTGTAGCAGGAGGTGGCGAAACAGTTGCAGCAATAAACAAGTTTAAAAAATTTAATTCATTTACTTTTGTTTCAACTGCTGGTGGAGCATTTTTAGAATATCTTGAAGGAAAAACTCTACCTGGTATAAAAGCATTAAATCAAAATGTCTGAACTAAATAACATCGTTTTAAAAATTTTATCAAATGGAAAAGGTATTTTGGCAGCGGATGAAAGTACGGGAACCATGACTAAAAGACTTGGTGCTGTAGGTGTGGAATCGACTACAGAAAATAGATTGCTATTTAGAGAAACTCTTTTTTCATCAGAAAGTATGAAAAAATGTATAGGTGGAGTTATTTTGTACGATGAAACAATAAAACAAAACTCAAAGTCAAAAAAAACTATACCAGAATTAATTTCAACTTCTGGGGCTGTTCCTGGAATAAAAGTTGATACAGGAGCGAAAGTTTTAGCTGGTTCACCAGATGAAAAAATAACAGAGGGATTAGATGGTTTAAGAGAAAGATTAAAAGAATACTATAAACTTGGAGCAAGATTTACAAAATGGAGAGGTGTTTATATTATTTCTGATAAGTATCCTAGTAAGTTATCAATTCATTCAAATGCTCATGCTCTTGCAAGATATTCTTCACTTGTTCAAGAGAGTGGAATGGTTCCAATTATAGAACCAGAAGTATTAATGGATGGAGAACATTCTGCTGAAGATTGTTTAATCAAAACCACTAAAGTTATTAAAGAATGTTTTGAAGAACTAAATAAAAATAATGTTGACTTAAAAGGAGTGATATTAAAACCGAACATGATACTCCCTGGAAGTGGATCGACTAAAAAGATTAGCAATGAGGAAATTGCAAAATTAACTTTAAAGTGTTTAAAAAATTCTGTTCCAAAAGAAGTGCCTGGTATAGCTTTTCTGTCAGGTGGACAAACTGAAATAGAGGCAACAGAAAACCTAAATTTGATTAATAAATATAATGACACAAATTTTATAATGAGCTACTCATATGGAAGAGCTTTGCAGCAAAGTGCCATTAAATTTTGGTCAAAAGATATAAAGAACATCGAAGGTACACAGAAAATCTTTAATCATAGAGCAAATATGTGCTCTCTTGCAGCTCAAGGAAAATGGTCAAAAGAACTTGAGGCAAAATAAAAAAAATAAGAGATTTGTATATTTGATTTCTCCTAATAAGATTAAAAATGAGGAATTTTATATTAAACTAAATCAAGTTTTAAGCTCAAAAAAAGTAAGTTTTTTTCAACTAAGATTGAAAAATGAAAGCCATAAAAAAAAAATTTATATTGGGAAAAAAATAAAAAAAATATGTAAAAAACATAATGTTAAATTTTTAATTAATGACGATCCAATGGTTGCAAGAAAGTTAAATGCAGATGGTTGTCATTTGGGACAAAAAGATATGAATATTTTAAATGCTAAAAAAATATTAAAAAATAAAATTATTGGTGTAACTTGCCATAATTCAATAAATCTTGCAAGAAAGGCAATTGAAGATGGAGCGAATTATTTAGCTTTTGGAGCTTTTTATTCATCTAAAACAAAAAAAACTAAATACAAAGCAAGTTTAAAAATACTTAGTTTGGCTAAAAAATTAACAAATATTCCTTTGGTAGCAATAGGAGGAATAAAAAATACAAATTATAAAAAACTTTTATTGAATAAAGCTAACTTTTTAGCTATTTCAGGCTACATTTGGAATAATAAAAAACTAAATCCAAAAGAAGCTATAAATAAAATAATATGAAAATATCTGGAAATGAAATTAAACCTGGGATGCTTTTAGAGCATAAAAATGATTTGTGGGAAGTTCTTAAAACTCAACATGTAAAGCCAGGAAAAGGTGGTGCTTTTAATCAAGTTGAAATGAAAAGTGTTAATAAAAAAACTAAACTAAATGAAAGATTTAGATCTAGCGATACAGTTGAAAAAGCTTCAATTGAAGAAATTAATCTAAATTATTTATATGAAGACGAAAGAGATTATTACTTTATAAATCAAAAAACTTTTGAACAAATAAATATAAAAAAAGAAATTGTAGGAGAAAAAGGTAAATTTTTAAAAGAAGAGCTAGAAGTAAAAATATGTTTTTATGAAGAAAAGCCTATATCTATTGAATTACCAAACCAGATTAATTGTAAAATAGAAAGTACAGATGTGGCTTTAAAGGGTCAAACAGTTTCTTCATCATACAAACCAGCAATATTAGATAATGGAGCAAAAATCCAAGTACCACCATTTATTGAAAGTGGAGATGAAATAATTGTTGATACTAGAACTGTTGAGTACGTAAAAAAAATATAAATATTAATGAATTCTATATCAGCCAATTTAAATATTATGATTAAAGCTGCAGAAAAAGCTTCAAAAGTATTAATAAGAGATTTTGGAGAACTAGAAAAATTACAAGTATCTTTAAAAGGACCTTCAGATTTTGTTACTAATTCTGATAAAAAAGTTGAAAAAATTATTATAGATGAATTAAGTAAATCAAGAAAGAAATTTTCTATACTCAGTGAAGAAATTGGTGAAGTAAAAAATTCAGATAAAGAGAACTATTGGATCATAGATCCTATTGATGGAACTACAAATTTTTTGCATGGTGTCCCCCATTTTTCAATATCAATTGCATTAAAAACGAAAGAGGAGATTGTTAGTGGATTAATTTTTGATCCCATTAAAAATGAAATGTTTTATGCTGAAAAAAATAATGGAGCATATTTCAATAATAAAAGAATAAGAGTTTCGAAAAAAAAAAATCTTAACGAGTGCTTATTTGCAACTGGTGGCAAAGACAACATAGTTTATAAATTAAATACGAGAAAATCTGGAAGTGCAGCATTAGATATGGCTTATGTTGGTGCGGGTCGTTATGATGGATATTTTCAAAAAAATTTAAATATTTGGGATATTGCAGCTGGAATAATTATAGTAAAAGAAGCAGGTGGAAAAATAAACGATATAGATTATTCTTCTAGCGAAGTAGTTAAAGTATTAGTGGGAAGTAACTCTATATATGAAAAAATGTCAGAAAGCCTTATTAACTTTTAATTGTTTTTAAATTTTCTTTTGCTATAAAGCCTGCTATGAAAAAAAAAATACACCCAAAATATCATAAAATTAAAGTTGAAATGACTGATGGATCTCAATTTGAAACAAAATCTACCTGGGGATCTGAAGGAGAAACCCTAAAGTTGGAGATTGATCCTATATCTCATTCAGCTTGGACTGGTGGAAAACAAAAAATCCTTGATAAAGGAAGAGTAAGTAAATTTAATAAAAAATTTCAAAATTTTAGATCTGAGAAAAAAGCTTGATGACGAACGCTCCTTTAATGCCTATGGCAACAGCTGTATGGCTAGTAGAAAATACTACATTAACGTTTAAACAAATTGCAGATTTCTGCAATTTGCACGAGGTTGAAATACAAGGTATAGCTGACGGTGAAGTTGCAAAAGGTATAGTAGGTTATAATCCTATTATTGCAGGACAGTTAACAAAAGAAGAAATTGAATTATCTTCACAGGATCAATCAAGACCTCTAAAAATAAATAATTACAATTTAGAAATATCAAGTTCAAATGAAAAAATAAAAAAATATGTTCCTTTGTCTAAAAGACAAGATAAACCTGATTCTGCTCTATGGCTAATTAGACAACATTCAATTTTAAAAGATTCACAAATTGCAAAGCTTGTAGGTATTACAAAAAATTCAGTGGTAACTATAAGAAATAAAAGTTATTGGAATTATAATAATCTTAATGCTAAAGATCCGGTGGCCATAGGATTATTTAACCAAAAAGAACTTCAAGAAGCTTTAGAGAAAGCTGATCGCAGAATAAAGAGAGAAAAGAAGCTGAAGGAAAAAGAAAAATTAAAAAATTAAAATTAAATATGATTATAGACAAATAATATATTAAATGTTAAGTACACATCATTTTTGGAGGTTGTTATTAAAATAGAAGTAAAAGATAATAATGTAGAACAAGCACTGAGGGTTTTAAAAAGAAAACTTCAGAGAGATGGTTTTTTTAAAGTTATTAAATTAAAAAATACTTACGAAAAACCCTCTGAAAAAAAAAAGAGAATCCTGCAAGAAAATATTAAAAGAGTTAAAAAATTAAACAAACTCAAAAATAGAATTTAAATTACCGCGGGGTGGAGCAGCCTGGTAGCTCGCAAGGCTCATAACCTTGAGGTCGGCGGTTCAAATCCGTCCCCCGCAACCAATTAAATTTTAAAATTTGATTTCCTGCTGTCCTTTAAAAAACCTTTTACTGTTTCAATACTTAATTGATTTAAAGTTTTGCCAAATTTTTCAATTTTTTCAATTATAGAAGGTGGAATTGTTATAATATGACATCCAATTTTTTTTGCTTCTAAAAAATTATATGGCTCTCTTACACTTGCCCAAAGTATTTTTACATTTTTAAATCTTTTTGATAACGATAAGCTTTTTTTAAATTCAGGAATTGGATTTTTCCCAACATCTCCTGCCCTGCCTGCAAAAATTGAAATTATAACTTTTGACTTTTTATTAATTTTTTTTAGTATTTTGCTAACTTGTTTGGCGCTATATACTGCAGTTATATTAATTTTTATATTTTTATTATTTAGTTGTTTTATAATTTTACCCATAAAAATTCCTTTTGAATTTACAACAGGTATTTTGACATAAACATTTTTACCCCAACTAGTAATTTTAAAAGCTTGATTTTTCATGCCTAAATAATCATCACCAAAGACCTCTAGTGAAACTGGTTTTTTTTTGCAAATCCTTAAAATTTGCTTTGAATAAGCTTCATAATTTTTTGCGCCAGCCTTTCTCATTAGGCTCGGATTTGTTGTAAAGCCTTCAACAATTTTTTTTTTGCTAAATTTTTTTATTTGGTGAAGGTCAGCGATATCGCAATATATTTTTGTGCTCATTGTTTTATTTTTCTTTTTATTAAATTTATTAACTTTATTATAAATAGCGCTTTTTCATTATTACCTTTAATATTATTT
>CACILF010000023.1 GCA_902587435.1 uncultured Pelagibacteraceae bacterium | reverse complement strand
TTGGAAAAAATAGATATGAAATTCTTGAGACACCTGTTCCAGCCGAAGATCCTTTGAATTGGAAAGATACTAAATCGTATAAAGAAAGATTAATACAAGCCAGAAAAAAAACTGGACAAAATTGTGCGGCGATGATTGCAAAAGGTCAAGTTAATGGCATTCAAGTTACAGTTGGAGCAATAAACTTCGAATTTATTGGAGGGTCTGTAGGTGCGGCTGAAGGAGAAGCTATAATTTATGGGGTACAGCATGCGATAGATAACAAAACTCCTTATATATTTTTTCCTTGTGGAGGAGGTCAAAGAATGTTTGAAAGTCCAATTGCTTTAGCAAATATGACCAGAACTACATTGGCTATAAATGAACTAAAAAAAAATAACCTTCCCTATATAGTGTGCTTTACAGATCCAACAGCTGGAGGAATAACAGCGTCTTTTGCTATGTTAGGAGATGTTCATTTTGCAGAAAGAGGTTGTTTAATAGCATTTGCTGGAAAAAGAGTAATTCAAGCAACAGTTAAGGAAGAATTAAGTCCAGACTTTCAGACAGCTGAATTTGTTGAAAAACATGGTTTTGTTGACAAAGTGGTAAATAGAAAAGATTTGACAAATGAAGTTGGAAAATTACTTGAAATATTGCTAAAGAAAAATTCTGAGGTAAATTCAGGATTATCAAATGAAACTTCAACAAATATTGAGCAGCATACAAAAGCTGTATCCTAAAGAAATAGATTTAAGTTTAGATCGAATTAAAAAACTCTGTAAAAAGCTTGGAAATCCTCAAGATAATTTACAATATATATCTGTAATTGGAACAAATGGAAAATACTCTACAATTCAAGCAATTAGAGCAATCCTTAAAGATGCTAATATAAATTGTAATATTTATACAAGTCCTCATATACAAAAAATTAATGAAAGATTTATTTATAATGATGAGGAAATTTCTGATGAAAATCTTGTAAAATTATTAACTGAGGTAGAAGATATTAATGCGGGTGAGCCTATTACTTATTTTGAAATATTAACTGCTGCTTATTTTTATAATGCCAGAAACTTCAAAAATAATATTAACTTACTCGAAAGTGGTTTATTTCATAGAGCAGATGCATGTTCTATAATTAAATCAAATTTAGCAAGTGTAATTACTGCTATTGGTTTAGATCACCTAGACTGGCTACCAAAAAATAAACAAACAATAGATCAAATAATATTTGAAAAAACTTCATCTTTATTAAATTCAAAAATTATTGTCTCAAAACAAAGCTCAAATGAAACTTTAAACAAAATAAAAAACTCAATTGAGAAAAATTCTTCAAAAAAAATAACTTTTGGTAATGATTTTAACTACACTTTAAATGAAAATGGATTTTTTTATTATGAAGATAAATATGGAGGAATTAAGCTTCCAATGCCAAATTTGGAGGGTGAATTTCAATTATCTAATATATCAACAGCCATAGCCACTATAAGAAATATAGAAGAAATAAATATTTCCGATCAAAATATTATAAATGGAATAAAAAAAATTAAGAGTATTGCAAGATTTTCTGAGATAAAAAATGGAAAATTAAAAGATTTAGTAAAAAAAAATCAAATCTATATTGATGGATCTCATAATCCCCTCGGAGCAAATGTTTTAAGTAAACATTTAGATTCACTAAAATGTAATAAGCATATTATTTTAGGAATGATGAATAATAAAGATCATCTCGAGTATATTGATTATTTTAAAGATAAAATATCTTCATTAACTACAGTAGATATTCCAAATCAACCGAATGCAATCAATGGTGAAGATTTAATGAAAAAATTAAAAAATTTTAAAAATGTTAATTATAAGAAATCAATTAAAGAAGCAATTAATTCAATAGATTTAAATGACAATGACATAATTATTATTACCGGATCCTTATATTTGGCTGGAGAAGTTCTAAATCTAAATTAAATATTTTCTTTTATCCAGGCAACAATATTAGATTTTGTAGTAGCTCCAACTTTAGTAGCTTTTAATTCACCGCCTGAAAAAAGAAGCATGGTAGGAATTCCTCTGATTCCATATTTTGTAGGAGTATTAGGTTCATTATCAATATTATGTTTTGCAATTACAACATCATTTGCCATTTCATTAGAAATTTCTTCTAAGGTCGGAGCAATTTGTTTGCAAGGTCCTCTTGGGTTTATGTCGATAGTCCCCCTGATCAAAAGACCAAGGGGACTATCGACACCATTCAGCCCAGAAGTCAACTATGACTGGTTTCCCAGATTTAATGACTTCCGTCTCAAAATTTTCATCTGTTACATTTACTGTTGCCATAAAACTTTTATATAATTTTAATAAAGTATTTCAACTCCTAAAATAAAAAAAATTAAATTATCCACACTAAGAATTTTCGTATTTTTTTTGTATTGACATCACATGTGAATTAAGTTCATCCAAAAATTTTAATTTTTCTTGATCATTCTCATTTGAATATTTATCTCTAAGTGTATCAATTTCGTTGTAGCACGCAGAAACAGTCCACCATTTTTCAAATTTTTCACTTAAAATTCTTTTAGAAATAGATCTTTTTATAGATTTCAACATATCAGGTGGCAACACTTCTGGTGCTTCTTGGTAAATTATTTTTTTACCAAAACCTATAAGTCTTTCATCATCAAATTTATCTAATAATTTCAATTTATCTTGCCAAGATGCAGCATGCCAACCTGGAAAAAGTGCAGTATCTTTATTTGAAGTAAATTTATGATAAATGCTCTCTTCTGCATAAATATCAAGTTGAGATTTTGATTGCTCTTTTTCCTCTGCTATTTCTCTAAGTGCTGTTAGAATGTTTTGTGAAAATTTTTCATTATCTCTAACTAATTTTGCTCTTTTTTTAATCAAACTTGGGTCCATTGCATTATATGGCTCTTCTTTCATAGCGTATTTCGCATCTATTATAATTGGAGCTTTATTTGATCTAATAGTTCTTAAAAATTTAGGAGTTTTTTTCATTTCGATTTTTAACTCATTGATCGACATATTTAATATTGGCTCAACATCGACTCTAAGATCAACTGCCTGCCCCCAGTTATAAACAGGATGAATGCAATGTTTTGGGTGTAGAGGAGCACATAAATATAATCTGGATTTTCCATAAAAATATTCATTTAACGTTATAATTTCTTCCTTTTTGAAAATTGTTTCAGTATCTGCTTTGCTCCCTGTTCTCAAAAACATATCCCAAGTACTTGGTTGTCTTTTTTTTATTATACTTAAAATTTTAGCAGTTAAAGATGCGTCTGTTAGAGCTGAATGGGCATCACTTGAATCTAGGCCTTGCATACGCGCAAGTGATTCAAGTTTAAATACTGGATTATTCTTTTCATTTATTTCTGTTTCTAAAACAGAGGGGTCCACTGCGTAAGCGGCTCTTGCAATATTAATACCATCATGTCTTTTATTTGGAGAGGCATTTGTAATATAGGGATATCTTATACCTTTAAAAAATTCCTTTCTAATCAATTCATCGTCAAAACCTATATTTGACCATCCTAAAAATATTGATCCTTTCCATTTCTTAAAAATTTTCTCAACTTCGCCAAGCATTTGATAGTGACTTAAATTTCCTTGGGTTAATTGTTTAATACTGGTACGGTTCACTAATAATGCCATAGCTTGTGGAATTTCGCCTTCTGGCAATCTAGACCTAAAGGTAAATCTATCTAATTCTTTAAAATTCTGATCAACCAAGACCCCGCCAATCTCAATTATACTAGCCCAGTCTGTTGCCGCTGAACTACTTTCAATGTCCCAAATAGCTAAATTCATATATTAATTATCCTTTTAAAAGCTATGTTTTGATGGATGTTTAGATTATTTTTTGGAGAACTAAACCATTCGCATCTAAACAAGTAGCTTCTAGTTAGTAAGATCTCTTTTATAATATGGTTAGTTAAAGTCAAGTTATATTATTCATCTCGTAAAACTTTTTAACTCTTCCTAAAAATAAATTTTGATACATTTCTAATTCCACACCATCAATTTTAAAATCTTGAAACAAATTATCTACTGTACATAACAAAATAACTGCAGAATTTATTTTGGTATTATGTACAACATTATGCGCCGCCACATAGGCTGAAACCTGATAATAGTATTCAGAAATCCATTCGGACTTTTTTGGTTTATTTGCCTGTTTAAAATCAATAATAGTATCCTTTCCTTCATAAACTCCAATTAAATCTGCTGTTCCAGCATATTGGCCTGGATAATACAAAGTTTCCTCCATTCCGTAAATTTCCTCTAGTTTGTCTTTTAATCCTTTGTCTATTATTTCCTTAGCCATTAATTTATACTGATCATTACTTTCGAAAAAACTTTCATTAATTCGACCACGACAATAGTCCTCAAGGTACTTATGTAAATTATTGCCCCTTGTTGATGCTTCAGTTTTTATTCTATTTGCTTCGGTTTTTCCAACGCGTGCAGTCCAATTAGCTAATGCTGCCTTTTCTTCACTTGATTTAGTTAGTGAAAGTATAGATGTAACAGATGGAAGTTTTTCATCTCCAAGTAAATATTTTCTATAACCATCTTCGATTGATCTTGATGATTTTGGATAATTAAATTTATTATTCCATTTCATTATCTTAATTTTATTAAGATACTTTTCTTTTATCTATCTGCCCATAAGCACTCATTGGTTCTGGATTATCGGGATCGGGATCATCATCATCTTGATTTTTTATTGCCTCAAGACTTCTATTTATTGATCTCGCATCTTTACCAAAACTATCAACAACAGACATTGCTTCTTCTAGTTTTTTTCTTAAAACTACAATGTTATTAAAATGAGTATCAAACCTAGTACTAATTCTTTTTAAATGATCATAAATTTCAGTAGCATGTTTTGAAATTTTGAGAGTTTGAAAACCCATATGTAAAGATTGCAAGTAAGCCGAGAGTGTATTTGGTCCTAAAATTACAACTTTATATTTTTTCATTAACTCTTGAGTTAGTAATTCCTTTGAACTTGGATCTTGATATGAACTTAATTCTGAAAATAAACTTTCTGTTGGGGCATATACAATTGCAAAATCAGTAGTTTTTGGTGGAACGATATATTTTTCGTTAATACTTTTAGCTTTATCTCTATATGCTCTAGCTAATTTTGTTCTTGCATCCGCAGCAGCTTTTTTATCGTCTGCTTGATAAGCGTCATCAATTGCCTTAAATTTTTCTACGGGAAAATGACTGTCTACAGGAACTAAAATTCCATCTTGAAGTTTGATTGCAAATTCTACATTTTCGGATGTATCTTCTTTCATCTTAACATTTGAAATAAATTGAGAGGCAGGCAACAAGTCTTTTAATAAAGATGCCAAACTGAACTCAGCTAAGGTTCCATATTTTTTAACTCCAGCTAAAATCTTGTTAATACCTTCCTGGCTTTTATTTAAATTCTCAACTTGAGTATTAAATGCAGAAACTTTTTCATTAACTGAAGTTAAAGTTGATGTCATATCTCTTGTTACATCTTTAGATAAACTGTTAAATGAAGCAGACATGGTATTAAATGAATTATTGATACTTTCTTTTAAATTATTTAGTTCTTCAGTATTGTCTTTGGGTTCTTCTTTATTTTTACCCTGAGTAATTAAAAGATAAATAACGACACCTATCAGGACCAAAATTATGTATGACAACGAATCTTGCATATTAAACATTATACTACTATATGGGGTTCAAAATTTAAATTTTGTCATTTATTTTTAAAATATTATTATTTAATGCTTCTGGTCTCAAATTTGCCTGAACAGTATGTGGTCCAAGCTCTGATAATTTAGAAATTGTTTCATTTCTAACTATACGATTTAATAGCCATCTAGTAACCCAAGCTTCCGTTATAGATTGTATGTCAGATGCTAAAAAAGATGAGAATGTTTTTTTTTGATTTATTAAATCGTTTAAAATATCTTTTTGATAATGAAATATATAGTTTTTACGTTGGACATTATGAGAAAGAAAATCTTCTGCAACAATGTTTGATTTATCTTTATTTATTAATAGTGAAATACCAGCTGAAATTTTTCTAAGTTTCGGTGATGTTCCTTCGCCAAATTTGTGATTTACTTCTACTCTCTTTAAAATTTTTCTAGTTAATATATTTAATAACTTTGATGAAATATCACCTATATGATATACACCTTGACCTTTAGTCTTATAAGAAGATTTATCATTTTTAAAGATTTCTTTCCAAATAATATCGTTTTTAAGAAAATTAAAATTTTTTTTTAAAAACTTTATTCTATTATATTGACTTGAAGAAACTCCATATAAACTTGTTGTAGTCAAACAAAGCAAATTAGCATCTCTATAAACAGGTTTACCTTTGTTACTTGAAGCGATTATTGAGGGTTTTTGATATTTCTTAGAAGAGTATCTTTTTTTATATAATTCTCTTACCTGTTGAGAGGTAATAAGTGAGGCAACTAATTTTCCTCCCAGAATTTCATTATAAGGGGTTATAGACCCGCAAACAGATAGGTCCATTATATTTTCTGACAGTGCTTTGATTTTAATTTCTCTTAGAGCTCTAGAAATAATATCATTGCCTTTTTTATTCGATGGATGAATTAAAGTTGCATAACCTCTTGCTGGATTTTTTTTAATATTTACTTCATTAAAAAACTTTCTTGTTTCTAATAATCTTGCTAATTTTAGTGCTCTTTTCTTTTTAAAGAGTGGAATTTCTGATTGTTCAAGCCAATCAACAGTATCCGATGAATCTATCCTTACAACATTTACTTTTTCAAACTTTAATGCATTCTTCCTATTTTCAGCTTCTTCTTCATATAATTTATTAAGTTTTTTTATTACAGTTTCGTCAGGATTTTTAATTAGATCTTTATTTAAAAAATCAAAGTCATCATGACGAAGATTATTAATTTGTTCATCTAAAACTTTGAGCATTTGTTCTACTATAAAATCAACTTTTATTTCTTGATTGTAAATTTTCTCTCTAATATTTTTTTCATCAAACCAACCAATATATGTATCTCTAGCTTGATCACTTAAAGCGGCACTTCTGAGCATAGCTATACCTATAATTGGCTTATTTGGTCGTGCAGCATTTCTAATCAGAATGGGGAAACTTTTACCAGGAACAGACTTTAATTCACTTGACCATGTTAATCTAAAATATCTCCAAATATCCGCAAGCCTTAATCCTGTGTATGGACAGTATAATTCTTCTTCTTTAAATAAAGGATCATCAGGAAAGCATATTGATATTTCAGGTACAATGATTTTTTTTAGAAGTGATATTTTTTTATCCTTTTCTAAAGTTGAAATATCTTTGAATATTTCAGATAGTTCTGCTCCATTATCAATTAAAGATAAAATAGATTTTTTTTCATTACCAACAGCTCTAGGCTTTTCCATTCGTTCTATAAACTTTATGGTTTCATGAGAAAGAAGTTGTTTATTTCGATTAACCAACTGAACTTCACGCATTTTGTCTTTAACCTCAGACATGGTGGAGCCAGCAAACATATCATTATATTCAGGTTGACCTATTACAAAACCTTCAATGCCTATTGAAATTTTCCATCCTGCATTGATTATATCCATCATCAAAGAACAACAAGTTTGGTATGATATGAGTTCTCTATTATGTTTCATAAAAGCACTTGCATGATCATCAATGGTAAGCTTTTTTGAAAAAATATCTATTTGATCTGATAATGATTTAATTAATGCTTCATTATCATTTTGATTTTCAAGAAATATTTTTTTTAATAATCTAGTGCTATGAGGACTAAGATTAGGAACAAATTTTTTATATTTGTTACTAATCATTTAAATTAACTATATTAAACTCAACATTGTCAATAATTCTATTAGAATGTCTTCTAAGCCTTCGTGGATTAAAAATATACCTATTCCAAATATGTTTGCCTATTTTTGATGTTGGTCGCAATCCTCTTCCAGTAAATCTTTGATCGAGTTTTCTAATATTTTGTAGCTGCATTGAAACACCATTTGGATTTCTAAATTTACTGTTAATTTTTGTACCATTAGAAATTGCTCTTAATCTCAAAAAATTACTCAACAATTTACACTCTACACTATCAGGACCAGGTGGATTTGGTCTAGATGTCATATAAAGATCAAGAGCAACTATAAACTCATCTTCATCCCATTTACTTTGTTTCATGTTAATTAATCTTGGAACTTTGCTGATCATCCCCCATTGGCAAATCATCATCAAGTTCATTAACTTGATCACTATCATCTTCTCTATTTTTATATCTTTTCTTAGAAACAGTTTTTAAATGAACACTTAAATCATTAAAAAAACTATTTAAGAAGTCTTGATGATCTTCAGTATGTTTCCAGAAAAGTTGTGCAAACATTAGAAAGAATGTTTCCCAGCTTTTTCTTGAATTATAATTTGATCCTGGGCCCATGTAAAAGCTTTTATAAAAATCATGGTCCATATTTATAATTACTTCCACTGTATCGCCGTGCTCATCAAATTTAAGAATTGCTGAATGTTTGCCTAAAGATTCTTCAGAAAATTTAGTAGGTCTATTGCTATAAACTTCCTCATAATCTTTAGCAGCTTGTTCTACTGTTATATTTTTCTTAACAGCGATTTCTTCAATTTTAGCTTTTTTTCTTTTGTCTGCTTTTTCTTTTCGCTCAACAAACTCTGGTGTAGCAGTTTGTTGACCATGTGCTATAGCAGCTTCTTCAGCGTCAATTTCAGATTGCTTTTTAATAGATTGGTCTTCTTTTGCCGCTTCTTTAGTTAAAGCCTCTAAACGTTTATTTTCTTCATAGTATTGTTTCTCTATATCTTTTAAATAGCGGAATATGCCGGCCTCTTCTAAAGTGTCAAGCAACCTATCATTTGGAATTATTTGTTGCTTAGATGTATTCACCGCAAAGTGTTCGTCTAAAACAGGTGGAAAATTAACTTCACATTTCCAATATCTACTATTATTTTGAATATTTAACCTACCTCTAAAAGCTCTAACACAGTCCATTCTTCTACCAAGACGTCTAAAAGTTATACCGTGATTATCTTTAGCTACTTTCCATCTAAATGATTTTGTGTCAGCTGATCTTGCTATTTTTGCTTTTAAAAAAGCATCTTCAGTTTTTTTAATATCGCTGTCATTGCGTGTGAAAAATAGATTGGGTAATCTTGACCATCTGATAAGTAATTCGTGTTTTTCACCTTGGTTATCCTTAATTGTTACTACTTTTTCATCATAATGATCCTTATCATCAATTTTAACCTTTTGATCATTCATTTCATCTTCGTATCCAAGCATACCTGGTG
>CACILF010000022.1 GCA_902587435.1 uncultured Pelagibacteraceae bacterium | reverse complement strand
AAAATTTAGATAAAGATTTTGTAAAGGAATTAACTTTTAAATTGCATGAATGGACCGGACAAAGATGGATTATTTCTTTTTCAAAAGAAATAGGACAATTATCAAAAAAAAAAGTAAAGGAAATTGAAAAATCCAAAATTATTGAAGACGCAAAAGGAGAAGATGTTTACAAAAAAGTATTGGAATTATTTCCCGATGCAGAATTAGTTGAAGTAAAATTGAAAGATAATGAATAATGACTGATTTTAGTAAAATTTTAGACAAAGCCAAGGAACTAGAAAGCAAAATGAAGGAGAGCCAAGAAAAAATAAAAAATATAAATGTAACAGGCATATCCGGAGGAGATTCAGTGAAAATCACTCTTAATGGAGAAGGCGAAATTATTAATTTAGATATTTCCTCAGAAATTTTAAAAGAAGATAAAACAATTATTGAAGATTTAATTAAGGCAGCTTTTTCAAATGCTAAATCACAATTAAAGTCTAAGACCTCTGAGGAAATATCAAAAGCAACTGGTGGATTTGGAATACCAGGTTTTAAATGGCCTCTATAATTTAAATGCAAAATATAAACGAAATTGATGAATTAATTAAGTTAATATCTAAACTTCCTGGTTTGGGACCAAAATCTGCAAAAAGAATAGTTTTAAAATTAATTAATAACAGAGAAGAATTAATTAAACCGATGGCTAAGACTTTAGCAGAAGTATATAAAAATATATTTAGATGTAAAATTTGTGGATCTTTAAAATCTAACTCAAAAGGTTGCAATAATTGTGAAAATAATAAAAGTAAATTTAATAAAATTTGCGTTGTAGAAAACATAGCAGATCAATGGAGCATAGAAACTTCAAGTGTATATCAAGGTTATTTTCATATTCTTGGAGGAACAATTTCGTCTTCCAATAATCAAAAAAAGGAAGATTTGCTAATAAATTCACTAGTAGAAAGAGTTAAAAAAAACGATATAGAAGAAGTAATTTTAGCTACAAGCGCAACAGTAGAAGGTCAAACTACTGCATTTTATATTCAAGATAGTTTAAAAAATACTAACGTAAAAATTTCAAAACTTGCACAAGGATTACCAGTCGGTGGAGAGATAGAAAATTTAGATGACGGTACATTAATATCAGCTTTTAAAAATAGACAAAGTTTTAAATAGTAATAAAAAATTAATTTTTTTTAAGAAGTCTGTTAAGATGAAGAATTGGTTCAGTATAACCTGAAGGCTGGGTTTTTCCGTGAAAGACAAGTTCGCAAGCAGCTTTAAAAGCAGTTGACTTGGCAAAGTCATTCGACATTGGTATGTAAGGAGAATGTCCTTTCATGCTTGGATCTTTGAGGTTTTGATTGTCGACAACTGTAGCCATTTTTTTCATAATTTCTAAAACGTGTTTCTTACTACATATGCCATGGTGTAGCCAATTAGCAATGTGTTGACTGCTTATTCGGCAAGTAGCCCTATCTTCCATTAAACCAATTCCGTTAATATCAGGTACTTTTGAACAACCTACAGACTGATCTACCCATCTGACTACATAGCCCAAAATACCCTGAGCGTTATTTTTTAATTCTTTTGTAATTTCTTCCATAGACCAATCGGGCTTTTTTGCTACTGGAATAGTTAAAAGATCAGATAGTTTTGCATTTTTTCTTTTTGATAATTTATTTTGAATACTGAATACATTAATTTCATGATAGTGAAGAGTATGTAATCCTGCTGCAGTAGGAGAAGGCACCCATGCACAATTTGCTCCTGATAAAGGGTGAGCAATTTTTTGTTTCATCATTTCATTCATTAAATCAGGCATTGCCCACATGCCTTTTCCTATTTGTGCTTTACCTGAAAAGCCGCATTTTAATCCAATATCCACATTATTGTTTTCATAAGCCGCAATCCATTTTGATGATTTCATATCACCTTTTTTAATCATCGGCCCAACTTCCATTGATGTATGAATTTCATCACCTGTACGATCGAGGAAGCCTGTGTTCACAAAACAGACTCTATTTTTTAACGATCTAATACATTCTTTTAAATTAATAGACGTTCTTCTTTCTTCATCCATTATCCCAATTTTAATTGTATATTTTTTTAAATTTAAAACTTTCTCAACTTTTTCAAAAATTAAATTAGTGAAAGCGCACTCCTCAGGACCATGCATTTTTGGTTTAACTATATATATTGAATTAACTCTAGAATTTCCTTTTCTTTTAAAATCGTGAACACATGCAAGAGAAGTTATAAAAGCATCAAGTATCCCTTCGGGACATTCAGATCCATCTTTTAGAAGAATAGCTGGATTTGTCATAAGATGACCTACATTTCTATTTAATAGCAAAGATCTACCGTGAAGTTTTAATTTCTTCCCTTTTTTTGAGATGTAGTTTCGATCTGGATTTAATTTTCTTAATTTTTTTTTACCATTTTTTATAAATTCTACTTTTAAATTTCCTTTCATTAATCCAAGCCAGTTTCTATACCCCAGAACTTTATCGTCAGCATCTACTGCGGCTACACTATCTTCATGATCACAAATAGTAGATATTGCTGATTCTAAAAAAATATCATGTATTTTAATTTTAATTCTTTTTTTTCATTACATATATTAATTAATTCATCGAAATTTTTTATTTCAATATTTATTAATTTTGATTCAACTTTTTTTTCAGGCTTTGTGCTTTCTTCTTGAGCAAAATTTTTAATTTGGCTTATAGTTTTATTTTTATTTTCTAATTCGCCTTCATCTTTTGTTAAATTAAATTTTTCAGCTTTATCAATATTTCCATTTGAATATTTTTCATTATTTAAATCTGATTTTTCATGGCTACTAAAAGCTTTATTATCTTTAAGGTATAACAATCTTATTAAAAACATTTCCATAGATAAATTTTGATTTGAAACTATGTCTAGTTCTCCCAAAGTTTTAATTGTAAATTGCCAAAATAATAATAAAGTTTCTGGACTTATTTCTTTTGAAATTTGTTCTATTTCATTAAACTCTTGATCATTTAGAGAGAAACTTTGTCCATCTAATTTAATAGATGAAATATTTTTAATGTAGTACAATATTTCTAAGAAGTCATTTAAAAACACTTTAGGCTCAACTCCTTGATTATATATTGACTTATAAATATTAATCACTTCTTTTTCGTCTCCTTTAAACAAAAATTTAAACAAGTTTATAAGATAGCTCTTATCAAAAAAACCAAATATATTTTGCGCTTCTTTTAAATTAATCTCAGATTTTTCACTTTGGCTTAGTATTGCTCTATCTAAAAGTGAAAGAGCATCTCTTACTGACCCTTCAGATATTTTTACAATCAACTTCAGAGCCTCATCATTTATTTTTCCTTTTTCTTTATCTTTTACATTTTTAATAAAGTTAAATAAGTCAGAAGAATTTACTCTCGCCAAATCAAATCGTTGACATCTTGAAATTACTGTAACTGGAATTTTTTTAATCTCAGTTGTTGCAAAAATAAATTTTAAATATTCCGGAGGTTCTTCAAGTGTTTTTAAAAGTGCATTGAAAGCTTGTTTGCTTAACATGTGAACTTCATCGATTATAAAAATTTTGTATTTTGCAGTAGTGGGTCCATATCTGGAAAATTCAATTAAATCTCTTACATCATCAACTCCTGTTTTGCTTGCAGCATCCATTTCTAAAACATCAATATGATTTGAATTACTAATGGCTTCACAGTTTTCACAAAGATCTTTGCTACACAATTTATCAATTCCTTTTAAGCAGTTTAGTGACTTTGCAACGATTCTTGCAATTGTTGTTTTTCCAACTCCTCTTATGCCGGTAAATAAATAAGCATTAGCTGATCTTTGGTTCTTTATTGAATTATAAATAGTTTCCGCAATTACTTCTTGTCCAATTAAATCTTTAAATGTTTTTGGACGATATTTTAATGCTAATACTTTTGAATTATTATTCATAAAATTAATTATTAAGGAGACTAGAACCTGAGAAACTGTCTCTACGATTGCTTCCGTTAGGATCTGGTCGGGTTCAAGCAGCACCCACCTCTAGCCTCCAAAATGTATTATAACAGTAAAGATTCTTATTCTACAAGAAAAGTAAATGATTATTTATCTCTATATTTGTCAGCTTCAAAAACACCTAGCACGTGAAAATCTTGGCAATGAAGACCTAATTCCTCTAAGGATTTTTTAACTTTAGGATCTTCGATATGGCCGTCTAAATCGCAAAGAAAGAAATAAGAAGAAAATGAATTTTTTTCAGGATAACTTTGTAACTTAGTCATGTTTACGCCATTAATAGCAAACCCCCCTAAAGACTGGTACAATGCTGCCGGTTTACTCTTCAATTTGAATAATATAGATGTGATAAACTTTCGATCATTAAAATCTGGTTGTTTAAGTGAATTTCCCATTATTAAAAAACGAGTTGAATTACCCTTTTCATTTTCTATATTTTTAGAAATAATATCTAATTTATAAATTTCAGCACTAAGTTTTGAAGCTATAGCTGCGCTATCTTTGCTTTTTTTCATAGAAATTAATTCTGCGGACCCAGCAGTATCAGCATGTACATTTTCAATAAAATTATTTTTTTTTATAAAATTTGAACACTGAGAAAGAGCTTGAGCATGAGAAAAAATATTTTTTATATCTTTAATTTTTGTTCCAGATATAGCTAAAAGATTATGTTCTATCTTAAGAAAATGTTCAGCATAAATATTTAGTCTATATTTAAAAATTAAATATTCGATTCCTATACTTCCTGTAATTCTATTTGATTCTGGAATAATTATTTTTAATTCATCGTTCTGTTTAGCTTTCTCAAAACATTCATCAAAAGTTTTGCATGGTATTACTTCAGCATCTGGATAAACTTCGAGAGCTGCTAAATGTGAATATGCTCCTGGAATACCTTGATATAGAATTTTCATTTTAAGAGTTATATTCTAAAAGTTTTTTTAAAGCCAGATAATCTTCCATTGTATCTACACCTATGGGAGAAGTTTTTGCTAAAGCTACATTTATTTTTATTCTATTTTCCATTGCTCTCAACTGCTCTAGTCTATTTGCAATTTCATTTTTAGTTTGTTTAAAACTAATAATTTTTTTTAAAATTTTTGGTTTAAAAGCATATACTCCAATATGATGATAAATATTTGTAATTTTATCATTCACTCTTCTTTTAAAATCTATTGCAATTGGAAAATTTTCTCTTGTAATTTTATTTTCTGTAATAACTTTAACTATATTTTCATCGTTAAATTTTAATTTATTATCAATTTCAGCAGCCATTGTCCCTATTTCTGGCTTATTTATATTAATTAATTTATTGAGATGCTTAAGGTCACTTAAATCAATATTGGGCTCATCTCCTTGAAGATTAATAATATAGTCAACATTTTTTAAATCTAATTTTTCATAACATTCAAAAATTCTGTCAGAACCTGTCTTGTGTTTTTTGCTAGTTAAAATTGCTTTTCCTCCATTTAAATTTACATCATCCATAATTTCTTTATCTTCTGTAGCAACATAAACATCCCCAATATCAGTCTCTTTAGCTTTTTTAACTACATGGGAAATAATCGATATTCCGTTAATCTTTAATAGTGGTTTTCCAGGTAGCCTTGCAGCTGAAAGTCTTGAAGGTATTAGAATTACTGATTTAGACATTAAATTTATTGATAAATTATGCGTCCAAGAGACGCAAATTGTATAATTAAATATTTAAGCTTTTTAACAACTAACATGTTATATGAAATATAATAAATATTATAAATGAATTCTTTTGAAATAAATAAGATTATTACAGCAATTTTAGTAACAGTTTTGGTGGTTTTTGGTATTGGAAAAATTTCAAATATAATATTTGATAAAGACGATAAAAATATTGTTGCCTATAAAGTTGAAGCTCCAGAAGGTTTGGCGACGCAAGCAAGCACCGAAACATCATTAGATATAACAGCTCTATTAGCGTTGGGAGATGTCGCACATGGAGAAAAAGTTTTTAAAAAATGCAAAGCATGCCACAGTATCAAGCAAGGAGGCGGAAATAAAATTGGCCCTAAGCTATGGAACGTTATGTTTAGACCAGTTGGAGCGGTAACTGAATATAAATACTCAAAAGCTTTGTCTTCTTACGGAAAAGAATGGAGTTGGGAAGAAATGAATGGTTTTTTAATTAAACCATCTTCATGGATAAAAGGAAATAAAATGGGATTTGCTGGACTTAAAAGTGAGAAAGATAGAGCTTCAGTAATATTATATCTAAATCAAAATAGTGAAACTCCAAAACCTTTACCTTAATTTTCCAAAGCAATATAATAGTATACTTTTCTGAACATGTGTTCTATTTAGAGCTTGCTGCCAAACTTTAGACTGTTTCCCTAAAAAAACATCTTCCGAAACTTCATTTCCTCTTGGAAGACAATGCAAGAATATCGTCGAATTCTTATTGGTTTTTTTCATTAAACTTGAATTAATTCTATAATTTTTAAAATCTTTAATTTTTTTTGCTTTATCTACTTTATCATTTAAAGAAACTACTTTATCTGAAAATATTACGTCAGCATTTTCTACTGCTTTTTTAGGATCGTCAAAAAAATTAATTTTTCTTTTATTTTTTTTAACCCAATCTATTACAAATTTTGGAGGTCTATAGTTCTTGGGGCATGCTACATTCAAATTAAATTTAAATTTTACTGAAGTAGCTATTAAACTATTCAAAACATTATTACAATCTCCAATCCAGCATATATCTAATTTTGATATTGGTTTTTTTTTAACCTCCTCTATAGTAAATATATCGGAAAGAACCTGGCATGGATGTGAACTCGGGCTCAATAGATTTATAATTGGAATAGTTAAATTTTTACTAAAATCCTCAATTTTTTTATCACTATCTGTTCTAAGCATAAATCCATCACCATAAGTTGACAAAATTTTAGCTGTATCAGCTAAAGTTTCTCCACCTTTTCCTAAATGCAATTCATTTGCTTTGATAGTTATTGATCCAGCACCTAATTGTGCTATCGAAAGATAAAAACTTAGACGAGTTCTGGAACTTTGTTTTTCATACATTTGAATTATCAATTTTCCCTTTAATGGTTTATCTTTATCTACTTCAAGTGTACTTAATTTTTTTCTTCCATTTTTTCTTTTTTTTGCATCATTCAATATTCTTCTTAGATCTTTGGAGGGTATATCTTTAAGGTTGATAAAGTTTTTCACAATTATTTACACTCTTTACAAACTTTTCTAATTATTTTTACCGCAAGGTTTATTTCAGATTTTTTTACATTTAGAGGGGGTAAAATTCTTACAACATTTTCAGCAGCTCTGATTGTAAGCAGTTTATTATTCTCTAATTTTTGTATAAATTTTTTTTGGTCGTTAAAAAGCTGTAAACCTATTAATAAACCTATTCCTCTAACTTCTTTAATCAATTTAGGATAATCATTTTTAACCTTATTTAATTCGTTAAAAAAATATTTTGATATTTTTTTTATACTTTTAAGAAATCCTTTTTTAAAAATTTGATCCAAAACTGCATTTCCTATACTCATTGCTAATGGATTTCCTCCAAAAGTTGAACCATGACTTCCTGGACTCATTGATTTTGCAACTTTTTTTGTCATCAAAACTGCACCTAATGGAAAACCTCCGCCTATTCCCTTGGCTATAGGAACAATATCTGGCTTTATTTTTGATCCTTCAAATGCAAAAAAATCTCCTGATCTACCTATTCCACATTGAACCTCATCTAAAATTAATAATATTTTTTTTTCATTACAAATTTTTCTTAAATATTTAAGACATTTGTCAGGTATAGGCTTAATACCAGCCTCACCCATTATAGTCTCTACCATTATTGCAGCAGTATTCTTCTTAATTTTACTTCTAATATTTGGAAATCTTGGCTTAAACTTTCTAAATTCAATATGATCGAATCCTGGAACTTTAGGTCCAAAACCTTCTGTCATTTTTTTTGAACCGCTTGCAAAAATTGCAGCTATGGTTCTTCCGTGAAATGAATTTTTTATACATAAAATTCTATTTTTATATGGCTTACCTTTAGAATAAAAATATCTTCTTGCAACTTTTATTGCAGCTTCAGTTGCTTCAGTTCCAGAATTTTGAAAAATGACATTCTCAGCAAAAGTTTTTTGAGTAAGTCTTTTGGCAAGTCTCTCTCCTTCGGGAATTATAAATGCATTTGATACATGCCAGACTTTCTTAGCTTGTTTATTAATTGCTCTAATTAAATGTGGATTAGCATGTCCTAGAGAATTAACAGCTATACCTTGAACAAAATCTAAATATTTTTTTCCATTAGTAGCATAAAGAAAACTTCCATTGCCTCTCTTAAAAGCAATTTTTCTTCTACTGTAATTTTTAGCTAATGAACTCATTTACTTATTATTATGATTTTATTTTATAACCTTTTTTATAAAGTATATATGAAATAAACCAGGTTAATATTGAAAGTATAATTAAATATACTAAGCCAAATTTAATTGATCCATCCATATTATTTATAAATGCATATCTAAAGCCATCAATCATATGAAAAAAAGGATTGAACTGACTGAGAAAATTTAAAAAATTTGGTAATCTATCTACAGAATAAAAGGTTCCTGATAGAAAAGACAATGGAACAATAATAAAATTTGTAATAGTTGCCATATTGTCAAATTTATCTGCCCATAATCCTGCTATGAAACCAACTGCACCCATAATAAATGAACTTAAAAATAGATAAGTAAAAAAAATTAAATAATGTTTTATTTCTATTTCAATGAATAATGAAAATAGAATTATTGAAATAACTGAGATAATTAATGATCTTGTTATCGAAGCAAATATTATAGCTAACGTAACTTCTGCGGCTGATAAGGGCGCTCCAATTAAATCAACAATATTTCCCATCACCTTTCCCATTAGAAGTGATGAGGATGAATGAGAAAAAGCTTGCTGAATAACTTGCATAGCTATTAAACCTGGTGCAAGAAACTCAATGAATGTTGCACCTAAAACATTCGGTCTATCTTCTCCTATAGCTAGAGAAATTACTAAAAGAAAAAGTATTGCTGTTACAACTGGTCCTATAATCGTTTGACCTAGAACGGACAAAAATCTTAGAGTTTCTTTTAAATATAAAGTGTATGCACCAACCCAGTTAATTCCAAATCTCTTTTCACCTATTTGATATTTATTATCTAATTCAACCATAAGTCATTATTCATAAACTTTTTTTAAAAATTTTGTTAAAAAAACCAAAAAAATACTTGTTTTTATTTATATTGTATGTGTATCTCCATATTGTTATAAAAAATTTACGATATACAATATATAGTATTATATGGGCTGGACAGAAGAAAAGGTTAATAAATTAAAAGAACTATGGGGGAAAGGTAATACTGCAAGCCAGATCGCTGAAATTATTGGGGGCATAAGCAGGAATGCAGTCATAGGTAAAGCACATCGATTAAAGTTATCAGCAAAAATTATAAAAAGACCAAGAACAAATTCTCCAATTAATTCAAATTTTGAAGAAAAAAGCAATATTCAAAAAAGAAGTAGAAAAATTAAATTTAGATCTTTGCTTTTAGATAAAAATTTTGAGCCTGCAAAAAATTTAAGCCTTGAAGAGCTAACCGACAATACATGCAAATATATGGAGGGACATCCAAATGAAAGTTCATCATCATTTTGTGGTAGAAAAAATGTTGATAAATTTTCTTACTGTCCTTTACACCTAATTGTAGTCTTTCAGCCTAAAGGAAAAAAAGAAGATCTAACTAGTGAAGATGAAATACCTGAATTTATAGAAAAAAAAATTAAGTCAGCTTAAAAAGTTAAATCAATTACTTTGAATATTCTCCACCTTCTTTCCACATAAATGAATACTTTAAAATTTCATCATCAAATTTAAGTTTTGCTTCAAGCCCCATATCTGAATTTGATTTATATTCTTTTGAAAGTATATTGTCATATTTAAGCAACCGTAATTGATCTCTAGTTATTAATGGTTTTGGAAATTTCTCAAAGAAATAGGCAATTAGATTAGCAAAAATTATTGGAACAGGGATTAACAATCTTTTTTTATTAATTGAATTTAATAATTTTTTTATAATATCTTTAAATGATAATTCTTCAGGCCCAACACATTCAATTATATCAGAGCAAATATTTTTATCAATAACACATGAAATTATTTCACACATTTCAGTAACATGTATTGGAGAAAATTTAGTTTTTCCATTATAATATAATGGAAATGCAGGCATCAAGCTTAATAGATTTAACAACCTACATGAGAAATCATCATCTACACTGAAAATTACCGATGGTCTTAAAATTGTACATTTTGGATAATTATTAATTATTTTTTTTTCTCCTTCTAGCTTGCTTGATGCATATATACTATCGAAAGCCTTATCAATTCCTA
>CACILF010000021.1 GCA_902587435.1 uncultured Pelagibacteraceae bacterium | reverse complement strand
GAGATCGAAAAAAACTGGAAACACCCATCAAAAAAAACAAAAATTCATGATTTAATAAGAAAATTAGACAATTCTTCTCTATACTCTATTAAACAAATTTAAATAAGTGATATAATTTAAGAATGTTAAATTCAGAAGAATTAATAACGAAAGTAAAGTCTTATAATAAGTTTCTTAACCCTGAAACTTTAACCAAAGCTTATAATTTTGCTTTAAAAGCTCATGAGAAACAAAAAAGAGACGAAGGGTCACCATATATTATTCATCCTGTTGCTGTAGCAAACATTTTAACTGAACTCAAATTAGATAGCGCAACAATTGCAACTGGACTTCTTCATGATACCATTGAAGACACTCACGCAACATACCAAACTATTAAAGATGAATTTGGTTTAGAGGTTGCTGATTTAGTTGATGGTGTTACTAAAATTTCTGAGTTTGAAAACCAAGCTATGTCAAATTCAAAAGCTGAAAATTTTAGAAAGCTAATTTTAGCCACTTCAAAAGACATTAGGGTCCTTCTAGTGAAACTTGCTGATAGATTGCATAACATGAGGACAATTAAGTTTGTTACTAATAATGATAAACAGATACGTAAAGCAAAAGAAACAATGGAGATATATGCGCCATTAGCAGACAGAATGGGAATGAATAGAATAAGAGATGAATTAGAAGATCTTTCTTTTCATGTATTAAACTCCGAAGCAAGAGAATTAATTAAAAAAAGACTTGATGAAATAAAAGATAACAGAACGACAAGTATTAAAAACGTATCTAATGAATTTACCGATGTATTAATGGAGAATGGTTTAGAATCTGAGATTGTAGGGAGAGAAAAAACACCTTTTTCAATTTGGAGAAAGGTACAAAAAAAAAGAGTTTCACTTGAACAGATAACTGACATCATTGGTTTTAGAATTATACTAAATACCACAGATGATTGCTACAAAGCTTTGGGCGTTTTTCATTCAAAATACAATTGTATACCTGGAAAATTCAAAGATTATATCTCTTCACCAAAAATAAATAATTATCAATCTATACATACAGCAGTTATTGGTCCAAATAAAAGGCCGATAGAAATACAAATTAGAACAAGACCCATGCATGATTTTGCTGAGAGAGGAATTGCATCACATTGGAAATACAAATCTTCAGAAAAGTTTAATTCACTTACTTGGAAAGAATATGATTGGTTAAAGGATTTGGTTGAAATTATTGAAAAAAATGAAAATCCAGAACACTATTTTGAATATACTAAATTACAAATGTTTCAAGAAAATGTTTTTTGTTTTACCCCAAAAGGAATGATTATAAAATTACCTAAACACGCAACCCCAATAGATTTTTCATATGCAGTTCATACTAAAATTGGAGATGCTGCAATTGGCTGTGAAATTAATGGAAAAGAAAGTCCATTGCAAAGTAGTTTAGTTAATGGAGATGTGGTCAAAATAATAACATCTAAAAAAGCTTCTCCTTCGTTACATTGGTTAACATCAACAAAAACAGGTAAAGCTAGAGCTGCAATAAGAAGATATTGGCAATATAGGGACGAACAAACATCTAAGATTAAAGAATATAGAACTACATTATGGATTTCTTTAATTGATCAACCTGGAAAACTTGGAGATGTAACAACAATGATTGGCGAGAACAAAGTTAATATTTCAAGTGTTGAAATGGTTGAAAAAACAGAAAAAGCAATAAATTTTAGATTTAATCTTATAATACATGACCTGAAGAACTTTACAAAACTTATTAGTGAGCTAAAACAAAAAGAATATAATTTCAAAATTATAAGACACAAAAATAAAAAATATGCTTTCATTAAAAAACTCTTTAGCGGTTTTAAGAAAAACTAATGCACTATTAGAAGGTCATTTTGTTTTATCATCTGGTCTTCATTCACCAAGCTACGTTCAGTGTGCAAAATTACTAAGCAACCCATCTAAAGCTAGCAAAATTTGCTTATCATTAAGTAAAAAAATTAAGAAAAATATTAAAAAAATAGACTTAATATTATCACCAGCTATGGGCGGAATAATAATTGGCTATGAAATTGGTAAATTGTTAAAAAAAGAAACAATTTTTTGCGAAAGAGTATCAGGTAAGTTTACACTTAGAAGAGGATTTAATATAAAAAAAAATTCTAAAGTTTTAATATTAGAAGATGTAATAACAACAGGAAAATCTAGCTTAGAATGTGCTAAACTTATAAAAAAATCAGGAGCAACATTAGTTGGTTTTGCTTGTATAATTGATAGATCCAATAAAAAAAATCTGAAAATAAAAAAAAAAATTATATCGCAAGTTAAATTAAATATTCAAACATATAAGAAACATAATATACCAGCTAAATTAAAAAATATTCCAATCACCAAGCCAGGTAGTAGATATCTAAAATGAAAAGATTAGGTGTTAACATAGACCATGTAGCAACATTAAGAAATGCTAGAGGTGGACTACATCCTAATCCTATAATTGTAGCAAAAGAAGCAATAAATTTTGGAGCAGATTCTATAACTATTCATTTGAGAGAAGATAGAAGACATATTAAAGATATTGATTTAAAAAAACTAACTAATACAAAAATTCCAATAAATTTAGAAATAGCATGTGATTATAAAATGATGAACATTGCATTAAAAAATAATCCTAAATTTGTTTGTTTAGTTCCAGAAAAAAGAAGAGAGATAACAACAGAAGGTGGATTAAACCTTGATAAATATTATAAAAAGATTAAATTTATTGTAAATAAACTCAATGAAAAAAAAATTAGAACAAGTCTTTTTATAAACCCAACATTAAAAGATATTTTATATTCAAAAAGAATTAATACTAATTGTGTAGAAATACATACAGGAAAAATTTCCAATTTAATAAAAAGGAAAAAAAATTACTCAAGTGAACTTAAAAAAATTAAAAAATGTGCTAGCTACGCAAATTCCCTGGGCATCGAAGTTCATGCAGGTCACGGTATGGACTATAAAACAACAAGAATTCTATCAAAAATCACAGAAATAAAAGAATTTAACATAGGACATTTTATTATTGGTGAAGCTATCTCTATTGGTTTAAAAAATGTTATTAAAAAAATTAAAAAATCTATTAATAAATAATGAAAATAATTGGTGTTGGGGTTGATATAGTTGATAATAAGAGGATAAAAAAATTAATTAGAAATAAGCAATTTATTTCCCGAGTTTTCTCAAAAAAAGAAATAGTTCAGTCAAAAAAAATAAGAGATAAAACAAGCTATTTCTCAAAAAGATTTGCAGCTAAAGAGTCATTATCAAAAGCTATTGGTACAGGTTTCAGGAATGGGCTTAATTTTAAAGACATTTCAGTTGTTAATGATAAATATGGAAAACCTAATTATGAGTTAAATAACAGGATTAAAAAACTTATTAATTCTAAATTTAAAGTAAAAAAAAACAAAATTTCTCTATCATTAGCTGATGAAAAAAAATATTCTATCGCTTTTTCAGTGATTCACAAATGATTAGTAAAAGTTCAATAGTTGATAATATTAAAACAATTTTTTACGCATTAGTTATTGCTATTGTTATTAGATCCTTATTAATACAGCCATTTTATATACCATCATCTTCAATGGAACCAAATTTATTAGTAGGAGATAGACTTTTTGTAACTAAATATTCATACGGTTATAGCAGACACTCATTTCCATTTAGCCCCAATATTTTTATAGGAAGATTTTTGTTTTCTACGCCAGAAATAGGCGATGTAGTTGTATTTAAAACACCAGCTGACAATAGAACAGATTATATTAAGCGTTTAATCGGTCTACCTGGCGATGAGATTCAATTTATAGACGGTGATTTATACATTAATAACACTCAAATTTTAAAAACTTCAATTAAATCAATAGAAAACGTTTTTTGTGGAAATAGCAAAATTGAAACCAATTTTTTTAAAGAAAAACTACCAAACGGAAAAACATATGAAGCAGTTTACAGATCTGATTATAGTTTCCAAAATTCTGATAAATTTTTAGTTCCAGAAAATCATTATTTTTTTTTAGGTGATAACAGGGATTGCTCTAAAGATAGCAGGTTTTTGTCTGAAGTTGGTTATGTACATGAAGATAATTTAGTTGGCAAAGCGCAATTTTTATTTTTTTCTTCAGATTCAAAAAAAGGTAGCTTATTTAAATTTTGGGACTGGAAAAATATAATTAGATTTAATAGATTTTTTAAAAAAATTAACTAATGATTGATAATATAAATAATTTACAAAAAAAAATAAATATTAAGTTTAAAAATATAAATTACCTTAAAAAATCAATAACACATAAAAGCCACAACCCATTAAATAATTATGAAAAATTAGAGTTTTTAGGTGATAGAATATTGGGATTTGTAATTTCAAAAAAATTAATTGAACTATATCCTGAAGAAAAAGAAGGCGTTTTAGATAAGAAGCTTGCATCATTAGTAAATAAAAATAAATGTTTAGAAGTAGCTAAAAATATAGGTTTAGAAAAATTTATTTTGATAGGCAATAAAAATAAAAATACCAAAGTAGAAAACAAAATAATTGCAGATTCTATCGAAGCACTTATTGGAGCTATTTATTATGATAAGGGGTTTGAAATTTCTGAAAAGTTTATTTTAAGTATGTGGAAAAAGTTTATTAATTTATCTGAAGAAACTGTGGTTGATTCAAAAACAACACTTCAGGAGTATTCATTAAAAAAGTTCAAATGTTTGCCAATTTATAAATTAGTATCAAGTTCTGGCCCAAAACATAAACCAAAATTTACAATATCAGTAAGATTAAAAGATACAAAATTGCATGAAGGATCAGGTGAATCAAAAAAAAAAGCTGAACAAAATGCAGCAAAAAAATTATTGGATAATTTGAAATAAAAATGCTTTGGTCTGATAGCGGATATTTGTTGTCAAAAAACAAATTTGGTGAAAATTCTATAATTGCTGAATTTTTTACTGAAAATCATGGAAAAATTCCTGGAGTTATTTATGGTGCTACATCTAAAAAAATAAGAAACTACCTTCAAATTGGTAATAAATTTCATATTAATTATGTTTCCAAAAATGAAAATAAAATTGGATACCTAAATATTGAAATTGAAAAAATATTAACACCTCTGTTTTTTGAACATAAAAAAAAACTTTCCTGCATAGTATCTTCAATGAGTTTAATTAAGTTATTAACTGTTGATAGCCAATCAAATATTGAAATATATAAAATTATCGATGATTTTTATTATTTTTTAGAAGGTAAAAATTGGATAAGTAAGCTTATATTTTGGGAATTAGAGTTACTCAAATTAGTAGGATACGATCTTGAATTAAAAAAAATCGCCAAAGAAGAGATTATTGATAATAAAAAATTTTACTTCGTTTCAAATAGTAATGAAAAAAAATATATACCAAGTTTTTTAATTGAAAAAAATAATGATATTGTTGATTTTGATGAAATATTTAATGGATTGAAGTTAATTAGTGATTATCTAGATAAATCTATTTTACGACCAAATAATATTTCTCATCCAAAATCTAGAATTGATTTTTTGAATATAATTAAACAATAGTTTTTATTTTAAATATTTTGCTATTTGATTTGCAAAGTAAGTTACTACTGCATTGGCACCAGCTCTTTTAAATCCAGTTAGTATTTCTATTACTGTATTTTTATCGATTATTCCTTTTTTTATTCCATTACATATAAGGCTATACTCTCCCGAAACTTGATATGCTAAAACTGGAATTTTAAAATTATCCTTAACCATTCTAATTATATCTATATAGGGCATTCCTGGCTTTACCATCACCATATCCGCACCTTCTTTAATGTCTAGGGCAACCTCTCTTATTGCTTCTAGATTGTTACCATAATCCATTTGATATGTCTTTTTATCGCCCCTGAGCAAACTTTTTGAACCAACTGCATTTCTAAAAGGACCATAGAAACTTGACGCATATTTAACTGCATAAGATAAAATCTGAACATCTTTAAAGTTATTTTTATCTAAATTTTTTCTTATTTCTCCTATTCTTCCATCCATCATATCTGATGGTGAAATTACATCACAACCCATTTCTGCTTGTAATAATGATTGATTAATTAAAATTTTTACAGTTTCATCATTCAATATTTTGCCTTTACTTAAAAGTCCATCATGACCATGTGATGTATAAGGATCAAGAGCTACATCACACATTATACCAATTGAATTTTTATATTTTTTTTTAATATATCTAATTCCTTTACATACCAAATTATCTTCATTAAGAGATTCTGAACCAAAATCATTTTTTAATTTTTTCGCTGTATATGGAAATAACGCAACCATCGGAATTTTATTATAAACAGCTTTATCAACAATTTCAGATAATCTATTTATACTATATCTATAAATGTCAGGCATATTTTTAATTGATTGTTTCTTATTATTTCCATCAACAAGAAATATTGGAAGAATCAAATCATTTGTAGACAAAGTGTTTTCTCTAACTAACCTTCGTGACCAATCTGAGTTTCGGTTTCTTCTAAGTCTTAAATTGGGATATTTTCCAGTGATAATCATTCTCAATATTTTTTTATATGCGACAAAAGTTATATGTATTATAATTATAAATAAAGTATTTATTTAAGCACATGAGCAACGTTACGTCTTTAACTGAAATAAAATCTAGTAAAAATCCGAGTGATTTTCAAAAACAAGATATTCATTTTGATATAGATAAGCTAAGAAATGCATGTAATGAAGTTTTAAAAATTAAAGGCTTTGATACAAGCTTGGGCATTCCACATTTTGCTGCCATTTCACTAAATCAAATTCCAGGCGATCCAGACTCTATCAAAGGTCATAAGGCAAGGGGTGTTTATTGGACAAAACCTGACTCGACTGGTGTTGAAGTATCAAGAGATGTAAAGATTGATGAGAGCAAATATACTGAGTTTGTAAAAGATTTTGAGCATACTTACTTTAAAGAAGTCTATGATGAATTATCTAAAAAATATAAATTAGGAAGAGTTAGACTTTTATTAAAAGAACCAAGATCAACATTGAGTTGGCACAGAGATCCTGAACCAAGACTTCATATTCCTATATATACCAATCCAGGAGCTATAATGGTCATTGATAAAAGAGCTCAGCATATGCCAGCTGATGGTTATGTTTGGGTTACAAATAACTTAAAATATCATAATGCATTCAATGGCGGAGAAGAAAATAGAGTTCATCTAGTTGCATGTGTTTTGGACTATAAATTTAATTAATTTTAGTCTATATATTTACTTAAGTTGAAAAAGATTTTTATTGCATCCGATCACGCTGGCTATAAATTAAAAAATAGCATTATCTTAAAACTAAAAAAAATTATTGACCTAGGTCCAAAATCTCCAATTTCGGTTGATTATCCAGATTATGCAAAAAAGTTATCAAAAAAAGTCTTATCAAACAAAGGAAGTTTTGGTATTTTGATCTGTGGATCTGGTATGGGAATGGCTATTGCGGCTAACAAAACTAAGAATATTAGAGCTGCTTTGTGCTACAGCAAGAAAAATACCAAATTATCTAGATTGCATAATAATGCAAACATCATTACATTGGGAGAAAGGTTGATTGATAAAAATAAAGCAATCAGTTTAATAAAAGTTTTCTTAAGTACAAAATTTGAAGGCGGAAGACACTTAAGAAGAGTTAAAAAAATATAATTATGTCTAGTGAGAGCAAATATTTAAACGATCAATACAAGAGTTTTTTTGAAGATAGTTTATCTAAAACCGACCCAGATCTTTATAAAGCCATAAATGATGAATTGCAACGACAGCAAGAGCATATTGAATTAATTGCTTCTGAAAACATTGTTTCTCAAGCTGTATTAGAAGCTCAAGGATCTGTATTAACAAATAAATATGCAGAAGGTTATTCAGGAAAAAGATATTATAATGGATGTGAACATGTTGATGTCGCTGAAAATTTAGCAAATGAAAGATTAAAAAAATTATTTAATTGTAAATTTGCAAACTCACAACCTCATTCTGGAGCTCAAGCTAATGGAGCTACATTTTTAGCTTTACTAAAACCAGGTGATACCTTTATGGGAATGAGTCTGAATTCTGGTGGTCATATTACACATGGATTAAAAATTTCAATGTCCGGTAAATGGTTTAATCCTATAGGTTACGATGTTGATAAAGAGTCCGAACTTATTGATTACGATCATGTTGAAAAGTTAGCATTAGAGCATAAACCAAAACTTATAATAGCTGGCGGAAGTGCTTATTCTAGAGTTATAGATTTTAAAAGATTTAGAAAAATATGTGATAAAGTTGGTGCGTATCTTATGGTTGACATGGCTCATTTTTCTGGTTTAGTCGCTGGAAAAGGATATCCAAATCCATGTGAGCATGCACATGTTGTAACTTCAACTACTCATAAAGTTTTTAGAAGTGCAAGAGGTGGTATTATTTTAACAAATCATGAAGATATTGCTAAAAAAATTAATACTGCAGTTTTTCCTGGTTATCAAGGTGGACCATTAATGCATATCATTGCAGCAAAAGCAGCAGGTTTTCTAGAAGCGCTAAGACCTGATTTTAAAGATTATATAAAATCTGTATTAGCTAATGCAAAAATTTTATCTGAAACTTTAAAAAACAACGGTTTTAAAATTTATTCTGGAGGAACGGATACTCACTTAATGCTAGTAGATTTAAGACCTTTTAATGTTAAAGGTAATTTAGCTGCTGAGAGTTTATCTAGAGCAAACATAACTTGCAACAAAAATGGTATTCCATTTGACTCTGAAAGCCCAATGATAACATCTGGTATTAGACTTGGATCTCAAGCGGCAACAACAAGAGGTTTTGGTTTAAAGGAATTTGAAAAAGTAGGTGAATTAATAACTAAAGTAATCGATGGATTATCTAAAAATCTAAATGACAATAGTAAAGTAGAAGATGAAGTTAGAAAAGAAGTTGTTTCTCTTTGTTCATCATTTCCTATATATAAAAATTTAAGAAAATGATTTGTCCTTGTGAAAAAAAAGGTGAAACTTCAGTAGTTGATTCACGTCCTACTGAAGATGGTACAGCTATTAGAAGAAGAAGACTTTGTGTGTGTGGTGAAAGATTTACAACATTTGAGAGAATTCAAATTAGAGAATTAATGGTTGTTAAAAAAAATGGAAGAAAGTCACCCTTTGATAGAGACAAACTCTCAAAATCTATTTATATCGCCCTTAAAAAAAGACCAATAGATACTGAAACTGTAGAGAAGTTTATAACTAACATTTCAAGATCTTTAGAAGAATTGGGTCAAAGTGAAATTACATCAAATACAATTGGCACAATGGTTATGGATGGTTTAAAAAATTTAGATCCTGTAGCTTATGTTAGATTTGCATCAGTTTATCGAAATTTTAGAGAAGAAAAAGATTTTATTCAATTCGTAGATAAAATTGATGTCTTCAAAAAAAGATAAACTAGTCAATTTAGACAAGTACTTCATGAGCATTGCCATGAGTTTAGCCAAAGAAAGAAATGGTTTAACTGGATTAAATCCATCTGTTGGTTGTGTAATAGTAAAAAATAATAAAATTTTATCTTTTGGTCAAACGGGGTTTAGAGGAAGACCACATGCTGAAACTGCCGCTATAAATAAATGTAAAAAAAAAGAACTTCGAGGTTCATCAATTTATATTACAATGGAACCTTGTACTCATTACGGAAAAACACCACCATGTACAAATCAAATTGTTAAATCAAAAATTAAAAGAGTAATTTATTCATCCAACGATGTTGATAAAAGAACTTCTAACAAAGCATATGCGCTTTTAAGATCAAAAAAAATTAATGTTTTAAGAGGTGTTTTAAAATCAGAAAGTGAAATAATTTATAAAAAATATTTTCAACACAAAAAAAATAAAAAACCTTTTATTGCAGCTAAAATTGCTTGTTCGAGTGATTATTATACATCATCAAATAATAAATTTATAACCAACCAACATTCAAGAGATGTATCGCATATTCTAAGGTATAATTTTGACTCAATTTTAATTTCATCTAAAACTGCTAACGCTGATAATTCAAAATTGTCCTGCCGAATTAATGGTTTAGAAAATTTTTCTCCTAAGAGATTAATTATTGATAAAAATTTAAAAATTAATAAGAACTCACCTACAATTACTGATAAAAACAAAAATAACACTATTATCTTTCATTCTATTAAAGACAAAAAAAAAATAAGATATTTTAAGTTAAGAGGTATAAGACTTAGTTATATAGACCTTGATTCTAACAATCATATTGACTTAAAGAAAGTATTTTCAAAAGCTTATAATATTGGAATTGGATCAATAATTATCGAAGGAGGAAAGGAATTGACTAAAAGTATTTTAAAAGACAAATTGATCAATGAATTTTATTTATTTAAAAGTAAAAAAAAATTAGATAAATCAGGAAAAAATAATATTGCTGATTTAAAAAAA
>CACILF010000020.1 GCA_902587435.1 uncultured Pelagibacteraceae bacterium | reverse complement strand
AATAATAAGAGATGTATTTAAACCCTGGATAAATAATTTAAGAGAAGGATTTGAAAAAGTTTTAGAAAATCCAGGACCTCATGCAAGAGAAAACACAGACATTAATGAAATGGGTCGTTTTTTTGAAGACTATTGTAACTGGCATCGAATTCAAGAGTTTAAAAAATTTGCCAAAGATTCTCCCGCAGCACAAATCGTTGCAGAAGCTACAAATTCAAAATCAATACAAGTATTTCATGATCATATCTTTGTAAAAGAACCTAGCACAAGCAAACCAACTCCATGGCATCAAGATATGCCATATTATTGTGTAGATGGGGAAGATACAGGAAGTTATTGGATACCTCTTGATGAAGTTAATAAAGAAAATACTTTAAAATTGATATTAGGTTCGCATAAATGGCCTAAGCTTGTTCAGCCAACAAAATGGTCCAATGATAAACCTTGGTATAAAAATAAAACTGATTTTATGGAAATGCCAAGCTTTGAATCTTTAAATAATGAAATAATGATACCCGATCTTAAACTAGGTGACGCTGTTTTATTTAATTTTAAGATAGTTCATGGAGCATCTGGAAACAATTCTCAAGATAGAAGACGTGCTTTTTCGATGCGTTTTATAGGTGATGATGTACGTTATATAGATCGTGGCGGAGAAACATCTCCACCATTTACTAATATTAATTTAAAGGCAGGAGATACTTTAAGGACTGACTGGTTTCCAGTTGTTTGGAGTAGATAAATAGAAATGTTTAAAGGTTTTAAAAAAAAATTTATTAAAGTTAATAAAGGAAAAATATTTTGTAGGATTGGTGGCAAGGGCCCTCCTTTGTTATTATTGCATGGTTACCCACAAACACATGTTATTTGGCATAAAACAGCAAATGAACTTGCAAAAAACTTTACAATTGTGGCTGCTGATCTCAGAGGTTATGGGTCAAGCTTTGTTATAAAAAGTGACAATAAACATTTAAACTATTCTAAAAGAGAAATGGCCAAAGATATGGTTCAATTAATGGATAAACTTGGATTCAAAAAATTTTTTATCGCTGGTCACGATAGAGGTGGAAGAGTGGCACATAGATTAGCCAGAGATTATAGAAAAAAAGTTATTGCGATGAGTGTTTTGGATATTTGTCCAACTATAGATATGTACGAACAAACAGAAAAGAATTTTGCCAAAGCTTATTTTCATTGGTTTTTTTTAATACAACCCAAATGGCTTCCCGAGAGAATGATTAAAAGTGATCCAAGAAAATGGATGAAGAGTTGTTTAGACAAATGGTCTGGAAAAAATAAATTTGGTAAAACAGAGGAAATTTATTTTAAAGCTTTTAGACAAATGAAAAGAATACATGCAACATGTGAAGATTATAGAGCTTCAGCGACAATTGATTTAGAACATGACAAAAAAGATCGAAAAAAATTATTAAACATTCCTATACAAGTACTATGGGGAAAGAACGGAGTAGTTGGCAAACAGTTTAATTCACTGAAAATATGGAGAAAATATACAAAAAAAAAAGTTTACGGAGCTGGTATTAAATCTGGTCATTTCATACCAGAACAAAATCCTAAAGAAACTATTAAACATTTAAAATTTTTTTTTAAAAAATATGTTTGAAATTATTCCTGGAAAAAAAGAAATTGGCGCACAAATTATCTGTGACCTTAAAAGAATAAAAAAAAATCATATTAAAAAAATTAAATATGCCCTTCAAAAATATGGAATGATTTACTTCAGAGATCAAAAATTAAATTCAGATAATTATTTAAAATTTGCTAAAAAATTAGGAGTTCCGGCTGACTATCCACGATTAAAAGGTTTAAATTCTAAATTTACTAAAATAACAGTAGTAGAAAGAAAATCTAAAGATAAAGGACCAAGCTTTGGTGAACAATTTCACACTGACTCAATTTATACAAAAAAACCGCCAAGATTTACAATGTTATTATCAAAGTTAGTACCCAAAAGAGGCCAAGCAAATACAGAGTTTTCTTCACAATATTTAGCTTATGAAAATTTACCTAATAATATAAAAAAAAAATTAAAAAATTTAAAAGCAATTTATTCTTCAGAAGGACCGATATCGATTACAACAAAAGAGAGAACAAAAGAAAAAGGTAAGGAAAAAAACGAACTAATCTCAAAACATAAAATAATAAAAAAAATAAATAGAAAATCCAGTATATTTTGTAGCCCTGGTCATTTTATAGGTTTTAATAATCTAAATAAAAAAGAAGAGATAAAATTAAAAAAGTTTTTGTTTAAACATCAAATTAGAAAGAAATTTCAGTACTCTTTAGAGTGGGAAAAAAATCAATTAGCCATTTGGGACAATAGATCAATGTTGCATCAAGCTACTCCTTTTAGAGGTGATAGGATAATGCATAGAATTACAATATATTGAGCAATATATACAAATGAACAGCTCTTATTTTGAGCTTGCATTTTATTCAATAAGTTAAGAAAATACTTTTATAAAATATGTCAGATAGAATTAAATATTTTCTTGAAGAAAGCAAAATGCCAAAAACTTGGTATAATATTGCAGCCGATCTTCCAAAACCTCTTTCACCAGTTCTTCATCCGGGTACTCTTAAACCAATTGGACCAGATGATTTGGCTCCGCTATTTCCAATGGCACTTATTGGGCAAGAAGTTTCACAAGATAGAGAAATTGAAATTCCAGAACCAGTTAGAGAAATTTATAAACAATGGAGACCTTCACCATTGTATAGAGCAAGAAAATTAGAAAAGGCATTAGATACAACAGCCAAAATTTATTATAAATATGAAGGTGTTAGTCCAACAGGAAGCCACAAACCAAACACAGCCGTAGCTCAAGCTTTTTTTAATAAAGAAGAAGGTACAAAAAAAATTACAACTGAAACAGGCGCAGGTCAGTGGGGAAGCTCTCTAGCATTTGCATGTTCAATTTTTAAAATCGAACTTGATGTTTATATGGTTAAAGTTAGTTACGAACAAAAACCATATAGAAAAATGATTATGCAAACTTTTGGAGCAAATTGTTATGCTAGCCCATCAAACAGAACGCCAACAGGTAAAGCAATTTTAGAAAAAGATCCAAACAATACTGGAAGTTTAGGTATAGCTATATCTGAAGCAGTTGAAATGGCTGCACAAGACGATCATACAAAATATTCACTTGGAAGTGTTTTAAATCATGTATTGATGCATCAAACGATTGTGGGAAATGAAGCAATAATGCAAATGGAAATGGCCGATGATTATCCAGATATATTAGTTGGATGTACAGGTGGAGGAAGTAATTTTTCTGGATTAGCTTTTCCTTTTCTTGGAAAAAAGTTTAGAGAAAAAAAAGATATTAAAGTAATTGCTTGTGAGCCAAAATCTTGTCCTACTTTAACTAAAGGAAAATTTGCATATGATTTTGGAGATACAGGAATGCGTACGCCATTAGTTAAAATGCATACTTTAGGATCTTCATTTATGCCACCATCAACTCATTCAGGTGGTTTAAGGTACCATGGTATGGCTCCTTTAGTGAGCCATTTAACAGATTTGGGTGCTATTGAACCAAAAGCATTTGGTCAAAAAGAGTGCTTTGAAGCAGGTGTGAAATTTGCAAATGCAGAAGGTATTGTTCCAGCGCCAGAAGCTACTCACGCTGTTAAGGGCGCAATAGACGCAGCACTTGAATGTAAAAAAAATGGAGAAAAGAAAACAATTCTTTTCAATTTATGTGGTCATGGACATTTTGATATGCAAGCATATGGAGATTATTTTAATAATAAGCTTTCAGATGACAAATATAACGAAGCAGATGCAAATAAGGCTTTAGAAAAACTACCTAAAATTGCATAGTAAAAAAATTAATCAATATTATTAATATTTATAACTAAAAAATAGAGTTGCTCTATTCAGTTCTATTAATTAAATATCTCCATGTATTTTATAAATCCATTTAAAGGTTTAAGACCAACGAAAGAAAATGCCTCATCAGTCGCGGTTTCTAGCACCGATCATTTATCAAAAGATTCTGTTGTAGATCATAAAAAAAACAATTCCTGGAGTTATTTAAATGTTTTTGGTGAGAAAGATAATTCTAAATCTAAAGTTCAATTTGAATTAATGAAAAAAAAATCAATCTTAAAAAAAGATAAAAAAAATTCATTTTATATCTACAAAATATCAACAGGAAATCATTCACAAGTAGGGATAGTTGGAACTGCAAAATTGTCTGCTTATGACAACTTACATATAAGAGGCCATGAAGAAATATTTTTTGAAAGATCTCAAAAAAGAATGAAACAAATGGACAATTTAAATGCTCAAATAGGTCCTATATATGCTGTGTACCCTGATAACAAGCAACTTAATGATTTAGTAGAAAAAGAGTTAGACAATTCTCCAGAATACTCTTTTGATGGTATGGACGGAAGTAAGCATGAGATGTGGGTTGTTGATGAAGAAAATAAAGTTTTAAAAATATCTGATTTGTTTAATTCTATAAATAGAATTTATATTGCAGATGGACACCATAGAATGGATGCATTGTTAAAACTTTCAAAATTTAAACAACATAAAAACCACGATCATACTGGAAGCGAACTATATAATTATTTTATGATAGCAATTTTTCCAACAAGCCAAGCAAGGATACTTGATTATAATAGACTTATAAAAGATTTATATGGATATTCACCTTCAGATTTTATTAAGGAAATTAAAAAAAAATTTAAAGTTGAAAAACAAAGTTCTTCATACAAACCTGAAAAATCTCAAATATTTGGAATGTATTTAGAAAAGCAATGGTACTCCTTAGAGCTTAAAGAAAAACCTCATCAAAATTTATTTCACATTATTAATTTAGACATAAATTTATTGCACTACTATTTATTAGAACCTACTTTAGGAATCGGAGACCCTAGATACGATAATAGAATTGATTTTTTAGCAGGTTTTCATGGACTAGAAGGTATAGAAAAAAAAGTAGATTCAGGTGATGCAAAAGTTGGTTTTGCTTTATTCGCCACTCAAATGGAAAATGTAATTAACTTTGCAGATAAAAAATTAAATATGCCTCCTAAATCGACTTGGTTTGATCCCAAACCTTTGGATGGTTTAGTGGCGTATGATTTTGAATAAAATTTATTATTTTCTCTTTAATAATGTATTACTGCGTCAATTGTTCATTATTTATTGCTAAAAAATATATATAAAAAAAATAGTGATATATGTTTTTAAAAAGAAATATATCTAAAAACTTAATTTTATGGAAAAACCAATTGCAAAACCAGATAATCCAAATTTTTCTAGCGGACCTTGCTCTAAGCGACCAGGTTGGACTATAGATGCATTAAAAGATACTCCTATAGGAAGATCTCATAGGCACAAAGTATGCAAAGAAAAGTTAAATGAAGTAATTGTTAAATCAAAAAAAATTCTTCAATTACCCGAAGGATATCATGTAGGTGTAATGACTGGTTCAAACACTGGAGCTTTAGAGGCTGCTCTTTGGTCTCTTTTAGGGTGTAAAGGCGTTGATGTTTTAGCTTGGGAAAATTTTGGAAAAGATTGGGTTATAGACATTCTTGATCAATTAAAAATTAAAGACGTAAACAGTCATGTAACTGACTATGGAATTCTTCCTGATTTATCAAAAGTGAATTTTAAAAACGATGTAGTTTTTACTTGGAATGGTACAACGGCTGGTGTCAGAATTCCAAATGGTGATTGGATACCTGATGATAGAGAAGGTTTAACAATTTGTGATGCTACATCTGGTATTTTTGCTATGGATATGGATTATAGTAAACTAGATGTAATTACGTGGTCGTGGCAAAAAGTTTTGGGTGCAGAAGCTGCTCATGGAATGATAGCAATTTCTCCTCGAACTGTTGAAAGATTAGAAACCCATGTACCATCTTGGCCAATTCCCAAATTATTTAGATTAGCAAATAAGAAAAAACTAATTAAAAGCATATTTGAGGGTGGAATAATTAATACACCATCAATGATTTGTGTTGAAGATGGCTTGGATGCTTTGAATTGGGTTGAGTCAGTAGGTGGTACTAAAGAATTAGTAAATATCTCAAATCAAAATTTAAAAATTGTAGAAGATTGGATAGAAAAAAGCGATAATTTCAAATTTATGTGTGAAGATAAGAATATTAGATCTTCAACAAGTATTACAGTTTTAATCAAAGACGAATGGTTTACAAAACATAACGAAGAGGATCAAAGAGGAGTATTAAAAAAATTATTCTCACTTCTTGAAAAAGAAGGTGTTGCTAATGATATTAACGGTTATCCTAAAGCACCACCTAGCATAAGGATTTGGGGTGGTTCGACTGTACAAAACAGTGATATGAAAGCTCTTTTACCTTGGATTGATTGGGCATATAATTCTCTAAAAAATAATGCCTAAAGTTTTAATTTCAGATTCAATGAGCAATGTTGCTCAAAAAATTTTTGAAAAAAATAATATTTCAGTAGATGTAAAAACAGGTTTGTCAGAAGAAGAAATAATTAAAATTATTCCAGAATATGATGGGATGGTTGTTAGATCTGCTACAAAAGTTACTAAAAATATAATTGAGGCAGCAAAAAATTTAAAAGTAATTGGAAGAGCTGGCGCTGGTGTTGATAATATAGATGTTCCGATGGCAAAGGAAAAAAATATGATTGTTATGAATACACCTGGTGGAAATGCTAATGCAACAGCTGAACACGCGTTTGCTTTAATCATGTCTGTACTTAGAAGAATTCCTTTTGCAAATGAAACAACGCATAAGGGTCAGTGGGAGAAAAAAAATATTAAAGGAACCGAACTTTCAAAAAAAACTTTAGGGATAGTTGGCTTTGGAAATGTAGGAGTAAGATTGAGTAACCTTGTTAAAGGTTTTGATATGAAAATATTGGTGAATTCAAAATCTCTAGAATCTAGAAAAAAAGATTATCCACACGTAGAAAATGCGAGCTTTGATGATTTGATAAGTAAAAGTGATATTATAAGTTTTCATTGTAAGGCCCCTAAGGACGGAAAGCCAATGATCACTAAAGAGCATTACAAAAAAATGAAGCCAACGTCTTATATAATTAATGCAGCACGTGGAAATATTGTTGATGAAAAAGATTTAAATGATGCACTAAATGAAAATTTAATTGCAGGCGCTGCAGTAGACGTTTTTTCAAAAGAACCAGCAAAAGAAAATATCTTGTTTAATAATCCAAAAGCAATTGTAACACCGCATATAGCAGCGTCTACAACAGAAGCATCAATTGTGGTTGCTGAAATGGTAGCAAATCAATTATCAGATTTTTTGCTAAATGGTGTTAAAATCAACACTGTTTAAATCGCCCTAATCGTTGGTAGTGAATAAAAATCTGCCGTATCTATTCTAGAAGAATGTTCTCTTTTCATATTCCATCTCTTTTGAACCCCAGCACTAGCAAGACTTATTGCAGACCTACCATATCTGTAATTTGTATTATCAATTGATCTCATTAAAATATTTATCTTTTCATCTTTTTCAGATGAAAATAAATTCTTTTTACCATCATCGTTTGAAAGTCCTGTTAATAATACACCTGCTTTTTGATAACGATAACCATTTTTGAAAATACTTTCTAAAGCAGATAAAGCAGTTTTAACTATTTCAATACTATTGTTTGTTGCAATTGGAAAATCAATTGTTTTTGAATTTGAATAATATCCAAATCTACTTTGGAAAGGACTTGTTCTAATAAAAATAGTTATTGATTTTGCAATTAAAGACTCTGATCTAATTTTTTCTGAAGCATTCAAACAATAATTTGCAATAGCTTCTTTTAGTTCTTGAAATTTTTCTACTCTTTGGCCAAATGAACGTGATACTACACAACTCTTTCTTTTTGATACACTTTTTTCTAAATTAATACAGGGGATACCTCTAAGTTCCATTGCAGTTCTAGAACTTAAAACATTAGAACTTTTTTTGATCCAATTATTAGAAATATTTTTTAATTGTTTAGCATTATAAATTCCATTTTGATGATAAAATTTAGTTAATTGTCTTCCAACACCCCAAACATCATTAATTTCTACTTTTTCTAATATTGGATCGATATTTTGAATTCCAATTAAACTTGTAACTCCAGATTCTTTTTTCTTAGCAATATGATTTGCAACCTTGCTTAAGGTTTTTGTTTTAGCAATACCAATACTTGTTGGAATACCGGTCCATTGTAAAACTGTACTTCTAATTTCTTTTCCAACATCTTCTATTTCATCATCAGAAAAATTTGATAAATCTAAAAAAGCTTCATCAATTGAATAAACTTCCATATCAGAGTTGAAACGCTTTAAAGTTCGCATCACTCTTCTTGAAATATCTCCATACAAAGAATAGCCAGATGAAAAAACTTGAACGTTATTTTTAATAATAATATCTTTTGCTTTAAAATAAGGTTCTCCCATTTTTATTCCTAATACTTTTGCTTCATTAGATCTTGAAACAATACATCCATCATTATTTGATAATACAACAACAGGTTTTTTTCTTATTTTAGGATTAAATAATCTTTCACAAGAAACATAGAAAGAATTACAATCAACTAGTGCTATTTTTCTAGTATGTTGAATGGATGACATAAGTTACAACCCCCCAAATAAAAATATCTTCTTCTTCATTAATTAAAATTCTATCCTCAAAGTTTTTAGATCCAGATGTTAAAAATTTTTTATTTCTCTCTTGAACAAAACTTTTAACTACGAGTTCATCGTGAACGTTTGCTATAACTGTTGAAAAGTTTTTTGGTGTTAAGCTTTTATCAACTAGCAACAAATCTCCATTATTAATACCAACATCGACCATTGATTTTCCCTGAACTCTTATGATGAAAGTTGCCGGAACATTTTTGATTAGATGAACATTTAGATCAATATCTTCCTCAATGTAATCTGTTGCAGGAGACGGAAAACCTGCGCCAGCTTTGTGTAAATAGTAAGGTATTGTTAGCTTCATAAATGTTCTTCTTTTGTTCTAATTAATATATAACTTATTTAGTAGTGTCAATCAGGTTGTATTTTGAGTCTGGAAGTGAATCAAAAGTGAATCAAAACGTGAACATTAAAACCACATTTTGTGGTCTTGTGGATAACTTTAACCAAGGATAGTTTAAATCCCATACTGAATATGAAAAAGTTTATAGGAATATTAGTTCTGAGTTTTTTATGGAGCAATATTGTTTCAGCAAAAAGTCTTAGAATTATTGATGGTGACACAATTATTCTAAATGGTGAGAAGATACGCTTTTCAGGAATTGATACACCAGAACTAAAACAAACTTGTTTGAAAGACAATGAAGAAGTAGGTTGTGGCATGTATGCAAAGATGCTTCTAGTTAAAAAAATCGGTAATAATACACCTATATGCATTGGTAAAGAAAAGGATTTTTACAAAAGAACTTTAGCAGAATGTTTTGTTAAAGGCGAGAGCTTGTCAAAATTTTTGGTAAGAAGTGGATATGCTTTTGCTTATAGAAAATATTCAACAAAATTTGTTGAAGATGAAGATTTTGCAAAAACAAATAAACTAGGGATGTGGTCAATGACTTTTAAATATCCGTGGGATTTTAGAAAAGGGTTATAAAAAACTAAGGGAGAAAAATAAATGAAAAAATTAATGTGCCATTGCGGAGGAGTAGAAGCCGAAGTTAATGTTCCAGAAAAAGGATTTCAAAAGATTATGCGTTGTAATTGTTCTATCTGCAAAAGAAAAGGATATATTATAGGAGTTATTGGGCCAGATGACTTTAAACTAGTTAATGGGGAAGATCTTTTAACACTTTATCAATTTAAAACAAAAACTGCTCAACATTATTTTTGTAAAGTTTGTGGCATTCATACTCACAACAGACCAAGAAGTAACCCAAAAATCTATGGTGTAAATATTGCTTGCATTGAAGGTATAAAACCATTTGAGATAGAAAATGTTCCAGTTAATGATGGAGAAAATCATCCATTAGATCAAAAAAAATAATTTCATATGCACCCAATTGATGAGTGTTATAAGAAAGTAAAAAATGATTGTTTTAAATTTATAAATTTACAAGAAACAAAAACAAATAAATTTAAAAATAAACATAAGATGCTCAAATCTTATTTAATACCTTTGAGCTTTTGGATTAAAAAAAAATTAAAAAAAAAATCTCCATTGATTCTTGGTTTATCTGGAGGACAAGGAACAGGAAAGACCACAATCACTTCAATAATATCTTTAATACTAAGAAAATATTTTAAACTTAAAGTTTTTAAAATTTCTATTGATGATTTTTACAAAACTAGAAAAGAAAGAAAAAAATTATCAATCACAAAACACCCTTTGTTAATTACAAGGGGAGTACCAGGAACTCACGATTATAGAATTATTTACGAATTCTTTAAAAAAATTAAAAATAAAAAATTTAGTAAATTAAGATTACCAAAATTTGATAAATCTAAAGATGATAGATGCAACAAAAGGTTATGGTATAAAATTAATTCAAGACCAGATGTAATAATTTTTGAAGGTTGGTGTGTTGGTGCAAAAGCTCAAAAAAACTCAGAGCTTGTTAAATCAATAAATTCATTAGAAAA
>CACILF010000019.1 GCA_902587435.1 uncultured Pelagibacteraceae bacterium | reverse complement strand
GTTGAATTCCCTTTAAATATATTGCTGTTAAGCTTCCAAAAATTACAAAAACTATAAGATTTATAAATAAAAATTTTTTAAGTATAGAAATATTTTTTATGAAACTACCGAACATTAACTTACATTCCAACGATAACCGCTTCCATATCTGGTCTCTATAGCTGAAAAATTATTATCTACCTTTTTAAATTTTTTTCTAATTCTTTTTACGTGACTATCTATTGTTCTATCCTCAATATCAGTATCTTCTCTATATGCAATATCCATCAATTGTGATCTTTCTTTAATTATACCTGGTCTTTTTGCAAGCTCTTGAACAATTAAAAATTCTGTTGTTGTAAGTTTGTCAGGTAATTGTTTTCCATCCCATTCACATTCAAGCTGAGAAGGATCTAGCCTTAGTTTTCCATGATTAATTACATTTTTTGTCTCTTCAATATTGCTTGGATTTTTTTTTCTTAGTTGTACTCTTATTCTTTCAATTAGTACCTTAATTGAAAATCCTCCAGATTTTTTTATAAAATCATCTGCACCTAATTTTAATCCTAATAACTCATCAATTTCATCATCCTTTGAAGTTAAAAAAATTACAGGTAGAGAAGTTTTTTTTCTCAACTTTTTTAGTAATTCTTCACCATCCATCTTTGGCATTTTTATATCAATAACAGCTAAATCAGGAGGTGTGCGAGCAAGACCTATCAGAGCACTTTCACCATCTAAATAAGTTTGAATTTTAAAACCTTCTTTTTCTAAAGCTATACTTAAGCTGGTAAGAATGTTTCTATCATCATCAATTAATGCAATTGTTTCTTTCATAAATCATTTAAAAATACTAAATTGTTCTAATTTGGGCAATACTTCAAGATTAATGAAGATCTCCCCAATTATTACCAACATTTATATCAACTAACAACGGTATTGAAAAAGAGTGCAGATTGCTATTTTTAACACTAGACATTTCTTCTTGTATAATTTCAGAGTATTTTTTTATGTCATCTTTTTGAACTTCAAAAATTAGTTCGTCGTGAATTTGTAGTAATATTTTACATTTTGATTCTTTAATTTCATCTAATTTTTCACTTACTCTTATCATTGCCATTCTCATTATTTCTGAGGCTGATCCTTGTATAGGTGCATTAATTGCTGCTCTCTCCTGAAAATTTCTTATATTATAATTCTTATCATTAATTCCTGTTATATGAGTTCTTCTTCCAAAAATATTACTTACATATCCACTCTTTCTACAAAATTTAATTGTAGACTGCATGTATTCTTTTATTTCTGGAAATTTTAAAAAATATGAATTTAAAAATTCCTCTGCTTCAATATTGGAAACACCAATTTGTTTTGCTAGCCCGTATTGTGAAATACCATAAATTATTCCAAAGTTTATAGCTTTTGCTTTTCTTCTCATATCAGAGTCAACTTTGGTAATATTTGTATTAAAAACTTGACTTGCAGTAAGTGAATGAATGTCTTCTTTATTTTTGAATGCTTTCTTTAACTCTTTTACATCTGCTAGATCTGCTAAAATTCGCATTTCAATCTGATTATAATCTGCTGAAATTAACTTATTATTTTTTTCTGCCACAAAAGCTCTTCTTATCTCTTTTCCATCTTCAGATTTTATAGGAATATTTTGTAAGTTTGGATCACTTGAAGCTAATCTACCTGTAGAAGTTGCTGCTAATAAAAACGATGTATGAACCCTTTTTGTTTTAAAGTTTATATGCTCTTGTAGAGAATCTGAATAAGTATTTTTAAGTTTTGTTACTTGTCTCCAATCTAAAACTAATCTTGGAAGTTTATGACCTTTAAAAGCAAGATCTTCTAATACCTGTGCACTAGTAGCATAACTACCTTTTTTTGTTTTTTTTAAAGAAGAAATTTTCATTTCATTATACATAACTTCTCCAAGTTGTTTGGTAGAACCGATTTTAAATTCTTTTTTTGTAACTTTGTAAATTTCTTTTTCTAAATTACTAATTTTTTTTTCAAATTTATTAGAAAGAAGTTGAAGAAATTTTTGATCTACTTTAACACCACAAATTTCCATTAATGCCAAAATTTTTATTAATGGTTTTTCAAAAACTTCATAGATATTTAACAATTTTTCTGATTTTATATTTTTAGAAAAAATTTTATATAGTCTGAAAGTTATATCTGCATCTTCAGCAGCATAATCTTTGGCTTTATCAATTTTTACTTCACTAAAATTAATCTGTTTCTTTCCTGTTCCCACAAGATCTTTGAAAGCTATAGTTTTATGATCAAGATGAATTTCAGAAAGTATATCCATATTATGTCTATTTTTTCCTGCATCCAAAACGTACGACATGAGCATTGTATCTTCTATTGCATTCATATTTATTCCTCTATGATAAAAAATTATGTAATCAAATTTAATGTTTTGGCCGATCTTCTTTATGCTTTTATCTTCCAAAATTGGCTTAATTTTTTTAATAACTTTTTTCTCTTCAAGATTTTTGCCTTCCGTATGTCCTATAGGTATGTAGCAAGCTTTGCCAATTTTTGTAGAAAGAGATATTCCAACTAACTTTGCTTGATGAGGATCTAAGGAACTAGTCTCAGTATCAACAGCAATCTCACCACTTTCCTCAGCCTCATTTAGCCATTTACCTATATCTTCTTCTTTTTTTATTAACTCATAATTTTTATTTGAAATATTATAATTTTTTTCTTCCTTATCTAAATTTTTTGTATTATTCGAAAATTCTATTTCACCATAAGCTGAAATAACAGAACTCAATAATCTATTAAACTCCATCTCTCTAAGAAAACTATACAATTTATTCTTATCTATTTCTTTTAACTGAAATTCTGAAATCTTATTTTTAACTGGAACATCTTTTTTAAGTGTAACTAATTTTTTACTAACAATTGCTTTATCTTTATTTTGAATTAAAGTTTCTCTTCTTTTATTTTGTTTTATCTTATCTGTGTTTTTTAATAAATTTTCTAAGTTTCCATATTGATTAATTAACTCTGCTGCAGTTTTTACACCAATTCCTGGAACTCCAGGTACATTATCACTGCTATCTCCTGCTAAAGCCTGTACATCTATTACTTTTTCAGGGTTTACTCCAAATTTATTATTTACATCCTCATTTGAAATAAATTTATTTTTCATTGGATCATAAATTCGAATATTCTTCTTATATAGCTGCATTAAATCTTTATCCGATGAAACAATTGTTGCTTTTGCCCCTTCTTTTAAAATTTGTTCTACATAAGTTGCAATAAGATCATCTGCCTCATAATTAATTAACTCAATTGATGGTAAATTAAATGCTTTTACTGATTTTCTAATAAACTCAAATTGAGGTATTAAATCATCTGGTGCATCAGATCTATTTGCTTTGTAATCAGAATATATTTCATTTCTAAAATTCTTCCTTGCAGAGTCAAAAATTACAGCAAAATGAGTTGGCTTGTGTTTATTATCATTAGATTTTGAGTCTTCTAATAATTTAAATAGCATACTACAAAATCCACTTACAGCACCAGTGGGCATTCCATCACTTTTTCTAGATAGTGGAGGAAGGGCATAGTAGGCTCTAAATATATATCCTGAACCATCAATAAGATAAAAGTGATCAGTATTTTTTATTTTATTCATAAAATAATGTTATCTTAATTTATTCTAATGTTATAAATGTATAACGATCGATGAACAAAAAAAACGTTTTATATGTAAAAGATTTAGACAAAACCTACTCTAAGAATAGTTCAAAATCAGTACAAGCTATTAAAAATTTAAACTTAGAAGTGAAAGAAGGGGAAATATTTGGTCTATTAGGGCCAAATGGAGCTGGCAAAAGTACATTTATAAATATTTTAGCTGGCACCACAATAAAGACCTCTGGAGAAGTAAATGTGTGGGGATTTAATTTGGATATAAATCCTAGACAAGTTAGAGCTTCCATAGGAATTGTTCCTCAAGAGGTAAATGTAGACCCATTTTTTACTCCCTGGAATATTTTAGAGCTTCAGGCGGGTATGTATGGAATTAAAAAAAAAGACAGAATTACAGAAACTATTTTGAAACTAGTTTCATTGGACAAGCAATCTAAAAGCTATACCAGAGCCTTGTCTGGCGGTATGAAAAGGCGTTTACTGGTTGCAAAAGCATTAGTCCACAAGCCACCAATAATTATACTGGATGAACCAACTGCAGGTGTTGATGTAGAATTAAGAAGTAATCTTTGGGATAATGTAAAACAACTTAATAAACAAGGTGTAACAATAATTTTGACCACTCATTATTTACATGAGGCAGAACAAATGTGTGATCGAATTGGAATATTAAATAAGGGCAGTTTGGTTGCTTTAGATACCACAAAAAATTTATTAAAGAGAATTCAAACAAAAATTGTAAAATTTGCTGTGGATAAGAAAGTAAATATAAATAATGATTCTTTAAAGTCTATAAATGTATTATCTAATGAAATAGATGAGCTTGTTGTATCTTATGAAAAAAATGCTCTAAATATAAGTGAAATAATAAAGTTTATTAGTCTTCAAAATATTAAATTATTAGATATTTCTACAGACGATGGTGATTTAGAAGATGTTTTTATAAGATTAACAAAAAACTAGATATTTTAACTTAACAATAGTAGAATAAATTTATGGAAGTGGTTAAATCTCAAAATTTAAGAATACTAAAATATATTTTAATTATATTTTTAGGTTCAGTTCTTTTAACTATATCGTCTAAAATTAAAATCCCCTTTTATCCAGTTCCGATGACAATGCAAACTTTTGTTGTACTTTTTTTAGGAATGTCATTTGGATACAAAATTGGTTTGGCAACTGTTAGCTTATACTTGCTTGAAGGAATTATTGGATTACCAGTTTTTTCTAATTCACCTGAAAAAGGTGTTGGACTTGTTTATTTTACAGGCCCAACTATGGGATATTTAATTGGTTTTTTAATTGCAACTTTCCTAGCTGGATATTTTAAGTTCGAAAGAAATTTATTAAGCAATTTTATTAAATTATTAATCTCTGTTTCAACAATTTATATATTGGGAGTTTTTTGGTTAGGTAGCTTAATTGGTTGGGATAAACCAATAATGCAATTAGGAGTAACTCCTTTCTTGCTTGCAGAATTATTTAAAATTATTATTTTAGCTTTACTGGCCAAAAATATTATAAAATTAAGAAAATTTATTTAGGTGATCTTTTAGAAAGAATTCTTTGTAAGGTTCTTCGATGCATTTTTAATCTTCTTGCAGTTTCTGAAACATTTCTATTACAGAGTTCAAAAACACGGTGGATATGTTCCCATTTAACTCTATCTGCCGACATTGGATTCTCCGGGGGAGCTGCGTTTTTGTTAGGATCTGCTAATAATGCCCTTTCAACATCATCTGCATCAGCTGGTTTTGATAAATAATCAATTGCACCTTGTTTAATTGCTGCAACTGCTGTTGGAATATTTCCGTAACCTGTCAACATAACTACCCTACTTTTTATATTAGATCTTTGAATTTCTTTTACAACCTCTAGTCCATTTCCATCACCTAGTCTTAGATCAACAACTGCAAATGCAGGGCTTTCTTTTTTAACAATATCTACGCCTTTTTTTACACCTTCGGCTTGAGAAACTTTAAATCCTTTTTTTTCCATAGCCCTGGCGAGTCTTTCTCTAAAAGGATTATCGTCATCAACTATTAGTAGTGATTTATCCTCGAATTCACTAATGTTTTTAATATTTTCTATTACAGGCATAAATATTATATGGAGATTAATAATCTAATTTCAATAGCATTATTTGCTTTACATTAGTGATCATATCCCATAAATGCTGGATTTATGAAAACTGCATAACAGATATGCAGGTTTTTTTTGTTAAATTTTTTTTGAGGGGTTTATATGCAAAAATTTAAAACAGTTGAGAAATTGGTAAATCAACTGAAACCAAATGAGCCGGTGTATTGTATAAGAAAAAAATCTATACAATTAGCATCAAAATTTTTTCTAAATAAATTTCCTGGAGATGTATTATACGCTGTAAAAACAAATCCTAATCCATTAGTTTTAAATACTATCATTGAAAGTGGTATTGATAATTTTGATGTAGCTTCAATTAATGAAATTAAAACTATAAAAAATATTAGCAAATCAGCCAAGTGCTCTTTTATGCATACCGTAAAAAGTAGAGAAAGCATAAAAGAATCATATTTTAAATATGGAGTAAGAGCATACTCACTTGATTCAAAAGATGAGTTAATTAAAATTATAGAAAGCACAAATCATGCAAAAGATTTAGAATTGTTTGTTAGGATTTCAGTTTCTAATGAACATGCTGAAATCGATTTATCTAAAAAATTTGGAGTTGTACAATCAGAAGCTACTGGTTTACTGAGATTAACAAAACAATATGCAAAAAAAATAGGATTGAGTTTTCATGTAGGGTCTCAGTGTATGCATCCTATTTCTTATTCAAAAGGAATATCTGAAATTGGAAATATAATTAAGCGTACAAAAATAGTTCCAGACTTCATTAATGTAGGTGGTGGTTTCCCTACAATTTATCCTGATTTAATTCCTCAATCTATTGAAAGCTATTTTAAAGAAATTAAAGATGCCTTAGTAAATTTAAAACTTGAAAAATTACCTAAAATAATTTGTGAGCCTGGAAGAGCAATTGTTGCGGAAAGTGGATCAACAATAGTTAAAGTCAATTTAAGAAAGAAACAAAAACTTTATATTAATGATGGAACATATGGAACTTTATTTGATGCGGGATTCCCTAATATAGTTTATCCATCAAAATTAATTACTAATGGAAGAATTGCTTCAAAAAAACTAACTTCTTTCGATTTTTATGGCCCTACCTGTGACAGCATGGATTATATGAAAGGACCTTTTATCTTACCAAACAATATTAAGGAAAATGATTATATTGAACTTGGACAACTTGGGGCCTATGGTTTAACATTTAGAACAGATTTTAATGGTCTTTATTCGGATAATATATATGAAGTAGAAGATAATCCAATAATGACTATGTATAACAAAGAAATTGAAAAACAATTTCTTGTTGCCTAAATGTCAGATAAAAAAAATTTAGGACATAACAGTAAAAAAGATTTCCTAAACTCTCAAGTTGAACATATTGATATAACTTCTTTTGACACTAGAAAAATAATTGCATCTATGGAAAAGATGTCATTTGTATCTAGAGAAACTGCAAATGCTGCTCGTATATTTAATGAAATGATTAAAGATAAAGAGTGTACTATTTTTTTAACTCTAGCTGGATCTACTTCTGCTGCTGGATGCATGCATATTTATAGAGATATGATTAAATATAATATGGTCGATGCGATTGTGGCCACAGGTGCATCAATTATTGATATGGATTTTTTTGAAGCTCTTGGATTTAAACATTATCAAGGTTCACAATTTCAAGATGATGCTGAGCTAAGAAAAAATTATATTGATAGAATTTATGATACCTACATAGATGAAGATGAGTTGCAAATGTGTGATAAAAAAATATGTGAAATAGCAGATAATTTAGAACCAAGAAGTTATACTTCAAGAGAATTTATTAATGAAATTGGAAAATATTTAAAAAATAACGCAAAAAAGAAAGATTCATTAATTGAAACTGCTTATGATAACAATGTGCCAATTTTCTGCCCGGCTTTTACAGATTCAAGTGCTGGATTTGGATTAGTAATGCATCAAGAAAAAAATCCAAAAAAACATATTACAATAGATTCGGTTAGAGAATTTCGCGAACTAACCGAAATTAAAATTAGATCAAAAGGGTCTGGACTATTTATGATTGGTGGTGGAGTTCCAAAAAACTTTATTCAGGACACGGTAATCTGTGCTGAACTTTTGGGAAAAGAAGCAGATATGCACAAGTATGCTGTTCAAATAACAGTTGCGGATTCAAGAGATGGGGCATGCAGTAGTTCTACCTTAAAAGAAGCAAGTTCATGGGGCAAGGTTGATATCACAAAAGAACAAATGGTTTTTGCTGAAGCAACTAGTGTTCTTCCTTTAATAGCAAGTGATGCTTACCACCATGGTTATTGGAAGAGTAGAACGAGGAAAAATTTTTCAAAAATATTCGGATAAAAATTGAATTTCTTATCAAATAAACAGGGGTTTCTTGGAATTGACAACAAATTTAAAATTAAAGAAAAAGCTGTTATTGTTCCATTTGGTTTAGAAAAAACAGTTAGTTACGGTAGTGGAACTAAAAATGGTCCAAAAGAAATTATTAAAGCCTCACATCAAGTTGAATTATATGATGAAGAATTAAACTGTGAACCTTACAAAAAAATTGGAATTAAAACATTAAAACCATTTAAAATAGATAAAAATATAAATAAAGCATTAAATAAAATTTCAAAAATAAATGAAGAAATTTTAAATAAAAAAATTTTTCCATTAACTCTTGGGGGTGAACATTCAATAACACCTGGCTGTATAGCTCCATTTGCAAAAAAATATAAAGAACTATGTTTATTACATTTTGATGCACATGCTGATTTAAGAGAAAGTTATAATGGAGAAAAGTTTTCACATGCTTCAGCAATTAAAAGATGTTTGGATTATAAAAATATTTCTGTAATATCTTTTGGTATAAGGAATATATCTAAAAGTGAAATATCTTATTTGAAAAAAAATTCCTCTAGAATTAATATTTTTTGGGCAAAAGATAAGAAAAAATGGAATTTAAATAAATTCAAAAAAATGATTAAAAATAGAACAGTTTATTTAACTATCGACGTAGATGGATTTGATTCAAGTATCATGCCTGCAACTGGCACACCCGAGCCTGGAGGTATATTTTGGGATGAAACTTTAGAAATTATAAAGATAGCTATTAAAAATTCAAATATTGTTGGTGCAGACATAAATGAACTTGCTCCAATAAAAGGTTTTAATTCATATAATTTTTTGGTGGCAAAATTAGCTTATAAGATTTTATCCTATAAATTTTTATATAAATAATTATTAAACTGTCCTAACTCGCCCTAATAACAATCTAAATGGAATTAACATTACTAGCGCAACAAAAATTTTAACTGCTAAATCTCCTAGTGATAAAGTAAACCAAGGTATTCCTGTTGCATAAAAAGATATTGAGAAGAATAAAAAAGTATCAACAGTAGATCCAATTAAAGATGATGTTAGGGGAGCAATAAACCATTTTTTTTTTCTAAGCTGATCAAAAATTTGAACATCAAGCAATTGAGCAACTATAAAAGCTGTACCTGAACCAATTGCAATTCTTATTGAAATTAAATCTGCAAAATTTGTAGAAAACAAAAGTGTAAAAAAAATACCAAAAGCAAAACCTATATATACAATTTTTTTTGCATATAATTTTCCATAAAATCTATTGGAAATATCAGTTATTAAAAAAGCTATCGGATAACTAAATGCTCCATAAGTTAATATTTCATTTAAGCCAAAATAATTAATTGGAAACTGAACTAAATAATTAGATGTTAAAACAACCACTCCCATTAAAAATGAAAGTGTTATAAAAACTCTATTCATTAAGCTGATTTACTAAGTAATGATTTTTTTAATTTTTTTAATCTAGGAGATAAATTTCTTAATTTTGCACTTTTAATAAATTGGTCAAAACTACCTTTTTTATCTACAGTTCTAACTCCAGCATTAGATACTCTCAATTTTAAGCTTTTATTTAAAATAACGCTCTTAAATCTTACTTTCTTAAGGTTGGGTAAAAATCTTCTTTTAGTCTTATTATTGGCATGACTAACCTTGTGTCCCTTAAGAGGAATTTTTCCAGTGAGTTCACATTTTTTAGACATAAAATTTATGATTGTATAGGTGTTCTAAAGTTACCAGTCAAGATCAATTTTTACTTCCCACTACATCAGATATATTTTTAACTCCTTCTTTATTTAAAATATTTATTAATTCTTCACTTATTTTTGAGGCAATGCTAGGACCTTGATAAATCATACCAGTATAAAGTTGAATCAAACTAGCTCCACTAATTATTTTCTGATATGCGCTCTGACCAGAATCAACTCCTCCTACGCCAATGATTTTTATCTTGTTTTTTAAAATTTTGTAAAATTTATTAATTAACTCGTTTGATCTTTTTTCTAAAGGTTTTCCTGACAAACCTCCTTTTTCTAATTTATTAATATTAGATAAATTTTCTCTGTTTTTATCAGTTGTATTTGAAACTATTAATGCTTCAACATTATGTTTCAAAAGTACATCTGAAATTATATTAATATTTTCATCTTCTATATCCGGTGATATTTTTACTGTGATGGGTACTGTAGTTTTTAATATTTTTTTTTCTTTTTCAATTAAATTTAATAGTTCATTCAGCTCATCTTCATTGTGAAAACTTCTCAAATTTTCTGTATTAGGAGAGGATATATTTATAGTCAAATAATCTGCAAGATTATAAAATTTACGTAAACCAATTAAATAATCCTGCATTCTATTACTTGTATCTTTATTGGGCCCTATGTTAATTCCAAACAAACCTTTGGGAGAATTTGAAATAATTCTAGATCTAACTTTTTCAGAACCTGAGTTGTTGAAACCAAGTCTATTTATTAATGCCATATCCTGTTCAAGACGAAATATTCTTGGTTTAGGATTTCCATATTGACCAATTGGAGTCACTGTTCCAACTTCAACAAATCCAAAACCTAATTTAAACAAAGGATTATATACTTCAGCATCTTTATCAAATCCAGCTGCTATGCCTATTGGATTTGGAATTGTTTTGCCAAAAATTTCTGTTTGTATCGATTTGTTATTTTTAATTTTATTTTGAGGGATAAGATTAAATTTTAGAGCATTAATGGCTAAATCGTGTGCTTTTTCTGGATCTAATTTAAATATTAATGACCTTATTTTTGAAAACATCAGTTAATTTTATCTTTTATCAATTGTTGTGTCTCCTTA
>CACILF010000018.1 GCA_902587435.1 uncultured Pelagibacteraceae bacterium | reverse complement strand
CTAGATAAAGTTAGAAACAATTTATTTGAGAATGAAAAGTTCAATATGCACAAAGATATACTGAAAAAAGTTCAAGATAATAAATTTAATAATGATAATTTCTTGAAACTATCAAATGGTAATATTGAAAGTTTAAAAATTAACTCATTAAACGACACAAGTAAATTTACAAAAGATTCTGTAAAATTAATATATTCATTAGGGATAAATAATTATTCGCTAGTTTCTGATGAAGATAGTAATGTATATTTAATTAAAATAAAAAATATAAGTGAAAAAAATTTAGCTAAAAATAATCAAGACAACAAAATTTTTGCAAATCAAACTAATATAAATTTAAAAGATAATCTTTATAATTCATATGATTTATTGTTGAATGAAAAATATAAGATTAATATAAATCAAAAAACACTAGATAGAACTAAAAATTATTTTAAATAATTAATGTTAAATGTTGATCTCAAAACCTTTAAGAAAAATCACAAAAAAAAAATAAATCAGATAATTTACTTCTCAAAAAGTACAAATGGATTAAATGAAATTAATAATTTAATTAATAATTTTTTAAATGAAAAAAATAGCTTTGTTTTTGAATCAGTTGAAAAAGGTGTAATTAAAGGAAGATATACAATTTTTGGATGTAATCCTGATAAAATATGGGAATTTAACAACAACAAATGTTTTATTTATAATAAAAATAAAAGAAATAAAATTAGTGGTAATCCAAAAAAAAACTTAGAAAATATAATTGAAAATTTTAAATTTAAAATACCAAAGGAACTGCCACCAATTTCCTCAATCCTTTCTGGTTATTTTTCTTACGATGTAATTAGGTATATTGAAAATATACCAAACTCATGCAAAGATGATCTTAAAATACCAGATGCCCGAATTTTACGACCTCGAACATTAATAATACATGATAATTATAAACAAAAAATTTACTATATAGTTAATTGTTTTTCAGATGAAAAAATAAATAATTATAAAACAAAATTTAATTTAATAGAAAATCAAATTAAAAATTTAATTTTTATATCAAATTATAATGCTAATTTATCTGAATATAATTCAAAAAAAAAAGTTATAGTTAAATCAAATATTTCAAAAAAAAAATTTATACAAAATGTCAAAAAGGCCAAAAAATACATTAAAATAGGTGATATTTTTCAAGTGGTATTAAGCCAGCGTTTTGAAGCAAAATTAACAAAAAATCCAGTCGAAATATACAAGAAGCTTAGAATAAATAACCCCTCTCCTTTTATGTATTTTTTTAACTTCAAGGATTTCCAGATAATTGGAGCAAGTCCTGAAATTCTAGTTAGATTAAGAGATAATAATATTACTATAAGGCCTATTGCCGGTACTAGACCAAGAGGTAAAAATAAAAAAGAAGATAAAAATTTTGAGAGAGACTTATTGAAAGATAAAAAAGAACTTTCTGAACACTTGATGCTTTTAGATCTTGGTAGAAATGATACTGGAAAAGTATCAAAAATTAATTCAGTAAAAGTTACTGAAAAATTTGTAATTGAGAGATATTCTCATGTTATGCATATAGTATCAAATGTGATTGGTAAATTTAATAAAAAATATTCAAAATTTGACACACTTCTATCGGGATTTCCTGCGGGCACAGTATCTGGAGCACCGAAAATTAGAGCAATGGAAATTATTGATGAATTAGAAAATACAAAAAGAAAAGTATATGCTGGTGGAATTGGATATTTTTCAGCAAATGGAGATTTTGATACCTGTATTGCATTAAGAACCGCGGTATCAAAAAATAATAAATTTTATGTACAAGCGGGTGCTGGAATAGTTGCTGATAGTAAACCAATTAATGAGTACAAAGAAACGGTTAATAAAGCTAAAGCTTTATTAAAATCCTTAGAATAAAAATGAAAATATTATTAATAGATAATTATGATAGTTTTACTTTTAATCTTTATCATTATCTATCATCATTAAAAGCAAATGTTGAAGTAATTAGAAATAATGAAATTACTGAAAAAGAAATTATTAAAAAAAAATATAATAAAATTGTCATATCTCCTGGACCAGGTAATCCAGATCAATCAGGAAATTGTTTAAGAATTGTTAAAAAATTATATAAAAGAATTCCAATTCTTGGTGTGTGTTTGGGTCATCAAATAATTGGACAAGTTTTTGGATCCAAAGTTATTCAAGCTAAAAAGTTGATGCATGGGAAAACAAGCAAAATTCAATCTTTTAAAATTGGTATTTTAAAAAATTTACCTAAGAACTTTGAGGCGACAAGATATCATAGTTTAATAGTTGATAAAAAATCTTTATCAAAAAATCTTATAATCACTGCTCAAACAAAAGATGGTATAATCATGGGAATAATGCATAAAAAGTATAACATTCATGGAGTACAATTTCATCCTGAAAGCATAAAAACTACCATTGGAATAAAAATTTTAAGAAATTTCATAAATTATAAAAACTAATGAAAGAATTTTTAGAAAAACTCAAAAAAAAACAAGATTTATCTTTTGAAGAAAGTAAATCAGTTTTCAATATATTGATGAATGGTGAAGCTACTGAAGATGAAATATATGATTTTCTTACACTTTTATCAATCAAAGGTGAGGTTTCTGATGAAATAGCTGGTGGCGTATATGTGTTAAGAGAAAAATCAAAGAGAGTAAATATTCAAAATTGTGTTGATACATGTGGTACTGGAGGTGATGGAATGAATACATTGAATATATCAACGGCTTCAGCACTTTTATTATCTAGTATGGAAGTCAAGGTAGCAAAACATGGGAATAAAGCAGTCTCCTCAAAATGTGGCTCTGGTGATGTCTTGGAATCATTAAATATTAATATTAACTTAGAACCAAATGAAATAGAAGCGCAAATAAATAAAAATAATTTTGGTTTTATGTTTGCGCCTAATTATCATAATGCTATGAAATTTGTTGGCCCTACGAGAAAAAAAATTGGAAAAAGAACAATATTTAATATGATTGGACCATTAAGTAACCCAGCTCTAGTTGAAAGACAGGTTGTTGGTGTATTTGATAAAAAGTTACTAAAAATTTTTGCAAAGGCACTAAGTAATCTTAATATTAAATTTGCTTGGATTGTTAACAGTGAAGATGGGTTAGATGAAATTTCTCCATATGCAAAAACTAATGTGGTTCAACTAAAAAATAATAATATTTCTGAAATAATAATTGATCCAAAAAAATTAAAAATAGACGCTAATAGGTTTGAAGATTTAGTTGGTGATGATGCATTATTTAATTCAAATAAAATAATAGAAATATTTAAAGGTGAAGATAATGATTTTTCAAAAGCTGTTTGCTTAAACGCTGCAGCTGGATTAATTGTTTCTGAAAAATATAAAGATTTTAATTTAGCTTATAGTTATGCTAGAGGTTTTATAAAATCTGGAAAAGCATTTAAACATTTAAAAAATATTCAACATGGCTGAAAATATATTAAAAAAAATAATTGAAAATAAAAAAAAGAAGATTGATTTATTAAAAAAATCTGTATCACTTGAAAGTCTGAAATTAAAAATTATTGAAAATAAATCTTTTATGAATTTTAAAGAAAAAATTGAAAATAATGAAAGCAAAAATAAAATTTCAATTATTGCAGAAATAAAAAAAGCTAGTCCATCGGCTGGATTAATAATTAAAAATTATGACCCTGTTAATATAGCTGATATATATTATAGAAATAATGCTACTTGCCTATCTGTTTTAACGGAAGAAGATTTTTTTTTAGGAAATTTGATGCATATAAGTAAAATTAAAGAAAAGATTAGCCTTCCTATATTGTGTAAAGATTTTTTTATAGATAAATTCCAAGTTTATCTTGCAAGAAGCTATGGTGCTGATGCAATACTAATTATATTGGCTGGTGTATCTGATCAAATTGCAAATATATTATATGAAGAGGCAACAAAGCTAAATATGTCAGTAATAGTTGAAGTTCATAATATTGAGGAAGCTAAAAGAGCTTTAAAGTTTAATAATGCTTTAATTGGTATTAATAATAGAAACCTTAAAACTTTAAGGACAGAAATAAGTACAACTTATGATATTTACAATGTTTTAGAAAAACATAATGGTCCTTTAGTTTCTGAAAGTGGAATTAAAAACAAAGAGCAACTTTTAGAAATTAAAAATAAAACAAATATTAAAAACTTTTTAATTGGTGAATCGCTTTTAAAAAATCTTGATAAAAATTCTATACTTTCAGTTTTATAGTTAAATTAGTATTGATTTTATTGACTTTTAAGCTATTGTTAAATGAAAAGAACTTTTATAGAACATATATGTACTTAATTTGTTCTATGCTTACTAAAAAACAAAAAAACCTACTGTTATTTATCAACAAAAAGTTGAGATCATCTGGAGTTTCACCTTCTTATGAAGAAATGAAACAATCATTAAACCTAAAATCTAAATCAGGAATTCATAGATTGATAAGTGCTTTAGAAGAAAGAGGCTTTATTAAAAGATTAGCTCATAAAGCAAGAGCTTTAGAAGTTATTAAACTCCCTGAAACTGCCTCAGCAAATGATATTTATAATTCATTTTCTCCAAGTGTTATAAAAGGAGGACTCGATGAGAGCAATTCCTCAAAGAAAGATTCAGAAATTCCAATTCTTGGAAGTATTGCTGCGGGAACACCTATTGAAGCCATTCAAAATGAAGTGGCTAGAATTCCACTGCCTGAGAACATTGAAAAAAATGGTGAATTTTTTGGGTTAAAAGTTAGTGGAGATTCAATGATTGAGGCAGGAATAAACGATGGTGATACAGTTGTTATCAAAAAAACAGATACAGCTGAAAATGGAAAAATTGTAGTTGCTTTAATTGATAATCATGAAGCAATGTTAAAAAGATTGAGAAGAAAAGGCAAAACTGTTGCTCTAGAAAGTGCAAATAAAAATTACGAAACTAAAATTTTTGGCCCTGATAGAGTAAAAGTTCAAGGTATTTTAGTATCTTTATATAGAAACTTCCATTAAAATAGTCTAAACATCATTAATGTCTAAAGTAGCAACAAGATTTGCTCCATCTCCAACAGGTCCTCTTCATATAGGGGGTGTTAGAACAGCATTGTTTAATTGGTTATTTTCTAAAAACCAAAAAGGAAATTTTTACTTAAGAATTGAAGATACTGATAAAGAGAGATCAAAAGATGAGTACAAAGATCAAATAATTAAATCACTTAAATGGATTGGAGTTGAGCATGATGGAGATGAATACATACAATCAAAAAAAATAGATAATCATATCAAAGTTGCTAACGAATTATTAAAAAAGGGTCATGCTTACAAATGTTATTGCTCAAATGAAGAAATTGAGGAACAGAAAAAAAGAGCAAAACAAAAAAAAATTCCTTACATTTATGATAGAAAATGGAGAAACAAGAGTGAAGCAGATGCTCCAAAAAATATTAAACCAGCTATAAGATTTAAAAGTAAAATTGATGGATCAACTATATTAAAAGATTTAGTTCAAGGTGATGTCGAAATTGATAATAACACTATCGAAGATTTTGTAATATTAAGAAATGATGGGTCTCCAACTTATAATTTATCTGCATCAGTTGATGATCATCAAATGAATATTACTCATATAATCAGAGGTGATGATCATAAAATTAATACCTTTAAACAAATGCAGATTTATTTAGCTATGAAATGGGAACTACCTTCGTTCGCTCATATACCCTTAATACATACAACTGAAGGTAAAAAATTATCAAAAAGAGATAAAGCATCAACATTAGACGATTATTCAAAAATTGGGATAATGCCAGAAGCATTGAGAAACTATCTTCTTAGGTTGGGATGGTCTTTTAAAGATAAAGAAATATTTACTGAAGAAGAAAGCATTCAACATTTTAACTTGGAAGGAATTGGCAGATCACCATCAAAACTTGATATGAACCGAATATTATCAATGAATGAACATTATATTAAAAATATCGATGAAAATGACCTTTTTAATCAATTAACAAAATACTGCGAAACTTATAAAGAAAAAATAACTAATGAAAAAGTAGATAAAATTAAATCTTCGTTAGGATTTCTTAAGAATAAAGCTAAAACTTTAGAGGATATATATAAAAATTCTAAATACATAATTCAAGATAATGTTAATATTAATCAAGAAGACATAAAACTAATTGATGACAAATCAAGAAAAATTGTATCTGAATTTTCAAATAGTATTTCAAATATAGAAAAATTAAACAAAGAAAACTTAGAACCAATTATCAATAATCTTATAAAAACAAACGAGACAAACTTTAAAGGAGTTGGGCAACCATTAAGAATATATCTAACAGGATCAAAATTTGGACCTGGAATTTATGATATAATTAGCTCACTCGGTAAAGACGAGGTCTTAAAAAGATTAGGAATTAAGATAGCTTGATAAAACTGATGAAGCTTCATCTGTAGATGAAGTTTTGGATCTAATTTCATCTAAGGTTTTACTAATCTCATTAATTTGCTTATCCATAAGTGTTGGATTTTTTAAAAAATAAACAACCGATTTAAAAATTTCTTTAGAGTTACATTCATTTTGAATAAGTTCTGGAATAATTTCTTTGTTGTTAATTATATTAATAATATTAGCATATTTAATTTTTACTAAGAATTTAACGATAATAAAGTTTAAAAAATTCATTTTATAAATAATAATTGATGGAATTTTTGCATTACAGATTTCTAATGAAACTGTACCAGATTTAGAAACAGCAAACACAGAACTGGACAAAATTTGTGATTTAATATTTTCATCAGATATTACCTGAATATTATTAATATTAAGTGTTTTAATATTATCATTTATATAACTTTTATTTTCCTCAGTTGCATGAAATACAAATAAATAATCGTTAAATTTATCATTCATAAGTTTTATAAAATCTACTAAAATTGGAAAAAGTATTGAAGTTTCAGATGATCTACTTCCTGAAAATAGAGATATAATTTTTTTATCTTTTGGAATTAAATTTGATAGATCAGTTTTTGATTTAATATTTTTTTCCAGTAACGGGTGACCAACAAATGTACTATTAATATTTTCTTTATCAAAATATTTCTTTTCAAAATTAAATAATAAAAGAATATGATCTAAGAATTTTTTAAATTTTTTTACTCTACTTTCTCTCCAAACCCACACTTGAGGAGCAACATAATGTATTGTTTTTATATTTGGATTGATTTTCTTTACTTTTTCAGCTACCCTTAGGGTAAAATCAGGACTATCGACGCTAAATAGAATATCGGGTTTAAATTCTATAATTTTATTTACCGTATAATTAATTTTTTTTTTTATTTTAAAAATATTTAGTAAAACACTTGTAAAACCTATATACGTTACTTCTTTAAGGTCATAAATTGATTTTATTCCTAAAGAATTTAAATGTATTCCACCAACACAAGAGTATTCAATGTCTTGATTATTTTGTTTTAATTTAGAAATTACAGTTGATGCTAATTTATCTCCAGATGGTTCTCCAGTAAGTACAAATATTTTTTTCATTTAACTGTAATAAACATTTTATTTTTGTTAGCCCAATTTATACATTTGTTTTTATCTAAAAATACATTTTGCTTATTCTTTAAAACTATTCCTTTAAGGCCAGCCATCCTACAATGTTTTAATGTATCAAAACCTACTGTGGGTAAATCAATTCTAAGATCTTGCTTATTTTTTGGAAATTTTACTAAAACTCCACTATTTATAATTTTTTTTCTTTTACATTTTTTAAGCATTTTTTCAGTGCCACCACTACTTTCTATAGCAATAATTTTTTTGTATCTAACTACAACTCCTTGACTAAAATTATAATTTCCTAATTTATTGAGAGTGGCTATAGCTTTTTTAATATCTTGTTTATCTTCATTATTCGGTTTTATTTTAGAATAATTACCTGCTTTAAGAGATAATTCTGGATTAAATGCTAAAGAACTTATTGTTTTAATTGATTGTTGATTAAATATATTAATAATTTCTTTTAATATAGCTGCATCACCAATCTTTGAAGCTTTGATTATTCTCGGTATATAATAAATACCCTTTAAATCCAATTTAAGTTTTGAAAAATTAGGTTTTGATACTTTGCCAGCAAAAAGTATTTTTTTGCACTTATTTTTTTTTAAAATATTAATAATTTTACCAAATTGTCCGATTGATACTGGAAAAGATTTTTTATCATTTTTAAATTTTTTTGATTTAGTTAAATCAATTATTAAATAATTTAATCTTTTTTTTTTTATTTTTTTTAGAATTTCAATTGGAAAACTATTCTCTCCAAAAATCAAGCCAATCATCTTATTCCTTTGAAAAAGGTGTGCAAATAGATCTTTTTTTATCCTTTGTTATAAATTCTATAACATTTTTTACTAGTGGGTTTTCTTTAAAATCACCATTTAATTTACTTAAATTTTCTCTAAGATTTTTTGTTGCAAATATTTCTTTATACGCCTCTGTAAGGCCTAAAATATCTTTATTTTCAAAATTAGCTCTTCTTAATCCAATTAAATTAAGCCCTTGTAAGTAATTTCTGTTACCAATAGATAAACCATATGGAATAACATCATGTAAAACACCAGTCATACCACCAATCATTGCCATTTGGCCAATTCTTGTGAATTGTTGAACTGCAGAGTTTCCTCCAATAACAACATTATCTTCAATGGTTACGTGACCGCCTAATGGAACATTGTTTGCAATGATTACATTGCTTCCCACATTACAATCATGGGCTATATGAGATGAGATCATAAAAAGACAATTGTCTCCAATTTTAGTTAATCCACCACCACCTTCTGTTCCTGGATGAATTGTTACATATTCTCTTATTTTATTATTATTTCCAATTATTAGTTTGGTCTGCTCTCCATTATATTTTAAATCTTGAGGGTCATTTCCAATTGCCGCAAAAGGATAAATTTGATTATAATTACCAATTTTTGTATTTCCTGAAATATTCACCTGAGAATGCACTATAGTATTATCTCCAATTTCAACATCTGGTCCAATTACAGAAAATGCACCTATTTGTGCTGAACTTGAAACTTTAGCTTTACCATCTACAATAGCTGTTTTGTGAATCATTTGCTTTCTCTTAAAAAATTTTTTAAGTTTTTAGCTGGATATCCCATTACTTTAGAATTATCTGGTATATCTTTGATTACTCCGCTACCACCTCCAATTTGAACATTATTTCCAATTTTTAGATGGCCAGAAACTCCAGCTTGTCCTCCTATCATGACATTATTTCCTAATGTAGAACTTCCAGCAAAGCCTACTTGACCTGCTATAATACAATTTTCTCCAATCTTAACATTGTGAGCAATATGAATTTGGTTATCCAAATAAGTATTTTTACCAATTATAGTATTTGATAAAGATCCGCGATCAATAGTTGAGCCAGAGCCAATCTCAGCATTATCATTTATAATTACCACTCCTATTTGGGGAAATCTAAAATTAGAATTTTTATCCGGAAAAAAACCAAAACCTTTTTTTCCTATTACACATCCGTCTAATATATGAACGTTATTTTTAATTAACGAATTTCTTATAATTACATTTGAGCCAATAGAGCAATTGTTACCTATAGAAACATTTTTTTCTATGATTGTATTATGACCAATAAGACAATTTGATCCAATTTTTACATTTTGGCCAATTAAAACATTTTTACCAAACTTAACTTTTTTTTTTAAATCTGTTATATTAATATCTTCAACAGTATTATCAAAATCATCTGTAACAGAATCTGGATAAAAAATTTTAGTTATTACTGCAGTATCTAATAAAACCTTATTTGAAATTATAGCATTACATTTTTCTGGCAAGTATGATTTAAGTTTTTCTGTAGTTATACAGTATGAGGCTTTTGTAGATTTGACTTGATCAGCATATTTTTTTGAATGAAAGAAGGTAATATCTTTATGTTGTGAAGAATGAAGGTCTTTAATATCATTAACTTGTTCATCAAATTCAGTAATTTTTAAATTTAAATTCTCTAGTAAGAAATTTAAACTATAAGGACCTGTGTTTTTAAAAAAAGGATTAATCATTAATAAGTCTAATATCAAAACTTATATTAATTACTTATCAAGATTTATTGCTAATTATTTCCTATCTACAATTGTTGCTGACCACTGAGCATCTGCCATTTTTTTTTTTCCAACAAAAGCCTCACCTTTATATTTCCAAACTCTACCGTGTGATCTAATAGCTTCAATATTTAATTCTAATTTACAGTCAGGTATTACGGGATTTCTAAATCTAGCCTTTTCTACGCTCATTAAATAAACTAATTTATTTTCATATTCAGCTTTATCAATACCTGCTGCTGTAAGAGCAGCTGCAGCTTGACCAAATGCTTCAACAATTAAAACACCAGGCATAACAGGTTGGCCTGGAAAGTGTCCTTGAACAAAAAAACTCTCTTTTCTAACGTTAACAATTGCTGTTGCGGAAAATAATTTTTTTATATTAATCAATTCATCAATCAACAACATTGGTTCTCTGTGGGGTAGTAATTCTTCGATTTGTTTTTTATTTAATTTATCGGTCATTATTTCAATTCAACTTTTTTAATTTTTTCATTTAATATTTCTAAAATATTATTAGTAATATCTAAATCAGTTTTACCAATAATTACGTTTTTTTTCTCAATTATTAATGAAACTTTATTTTTAGCTGAATATTCAGCTAATATTTCATTTAATATTTTTAAAATTTGATTACCTGCGTTGTCTCTTAATTTTTTCAAATCATTATTTTTATTATTTTTCATTTCTTGATATGATTTGTATTTATCTCTTAAATTATTTAATTTATTATTAAACTCTTCCTCTTTTAATATATTTTTTTGCTTAAGTAGTTTTTCTTCTTCTGACTTTATTGATTTTTCAGCTTTTTTAAATTCCTCAATATTTTTTTTATTAATTTTTTGTAATTCATTATTGATATAAATGCCAGCTTCAGATTTAGATAATAAAATATTTACATCAAGATAAAGAATTTTTTCTTCAGCTTGAGAACTGAAACTAAACACTAAAAAGAAAAATAAAAAAATATAATTTTTCATTAAAAAGTAGTTCCAATATCAAATCTGAAAGTTTCGGTTCTATCGGTATCAGCTTTAGATATAGCTTTTGCAAAAGAAAAAGATAATGGACCTATCGGGGTTAACCAGTCTACAGCTAAACCAGTAGATGATCTAATTTTACTATTGTCATTTATTGTATCATTATAATCTACACCCCAAACATTTCCAGCATCAACAAATAGACTAAAGTCAATTGATTCTAAATCTTTAAAAATACCCGGTAATGTAGTTGCAAAATTAAATGCTGTTGCATAATTACCCCCTATATAATCCTGTCCATCTTTAGGTCCTATTTTTCCATACTCAAAACCTTTTAGCCTTTTACTTGGCAAATAAATTCTTTTAGAAATTCTGACATCATCATTTGATATTGAGTTTATAGACTGGGCCAAAAATCTAAATGACAAAATAGCATTTTCATTTGGAGAATAATATCTTGCAAAATCATATTTATTTTCAATTGCTAAATCATCTGAAAAGATAGGTAACGATTGATAAAAAGTACTCCTAAATCCTGATGATGGTTGAAAGTTTTGATTTAATTTATTTAAAGATAAGCCATAATTAAAATTACTTTCAAAATAATCACCTTTTTGTTTCTTCTTTGCTTCGGATGCCGAAGAAGATGTTTTTAGTGTTTCAAGATAGTTTGAAATAGATGGAGAAAAATAAATATCCTCATATTGTTCAAACACTGTACCTATAGAAAAGCCAGTTTTGCTTGATTTATATCCAAATTTAGACATTTGATCTATTTGTGTTGCTTCTAGACTAGTTTTTAAACTCTTGTCACTATTTTTATAGTTTGGATTGTTAATACTAATTATTCCTTGAACTGCTGAGTCACTTATTGATGCATTTGTGTCTACTTTTACCCCCTTACCTAAATAATTATTTTCTTTTATTCCAAATGATACTGAAGATCCACTAGTACCTGTTCCTGCACCAGCAAATATTTCACCGGTTGGTTGTTCTTCTACATTTATATTTATAACTTTAAAATCTTTTGTTGATCCATCTTCGACTGATTTATTAACAACTTTAAACAGTCTTTTTGATTTAATTTCATTTATAGATTTATTTACTAATATTTCGTTGTAAGCATCACCTTCGTCAACTAATAATGAGTTTCTTACAACATTTTCTTCTGTAATATAATTCCCAAAAACATTAATTCTTTCAATATAAAATTTTTTGCTTTCTTCTAATTTAATCAAGAGATTAATTTTATTATCAACGATATTTTCTTTGTATTTTGCGTTGATAAATTCAAATTCTTTAGTTAAAGCAATCTCATCAATCTTATTAAGAATTTTTTTTATTTTATCAAATGAGTAAATTTTGCCTTCAAGACTATTTTGTATATCTATAATTTTTTTAAAACTGTCAGGTGAATATTCGTCAGGAATAATTAAGTCTATGTTTCCAAAATAATATTTATCTCCTGCATTTATATTAAAAATTAATTCAAAATTTGACTCATCTATTATTTTTGCTGATGAACTTTGAATTGAAACATTATAGTAGCCTTTATTTTTATAAAAATTAAATAATAATTTTTCGTCTAACTTAATTCTACTTAAATCTAAAAATTTTTTGCTACTAACAAACTTCCAAAATTTAGCTTCTTCTGAAACGATTATTTTTTTTAGTTTATTTTCTTTAATTTTTTTATCACCAATGAAAGTAATTTTCTTGATATAAGCTTTGTCACCTAGATCTATATCAAAAATTAAATCAACGGTATTATTTGGATTATTTTTTAATTTTGAAGTTACTTTTGAAAAATAATATCCATTAGTTCTTAAAATATTAATAATTTTTTCTTCATCATTTTTAACTTTATTTTCAATAAAAGAACTTTTTTCTCTCATTTCTACTTGGTCATTTAATAATTTTATAAGTCTTTTATTTTTTAGACCTTCAAATGATAATTTTTGAATTACTGGATTTTCAACAACAGTGATGTACAAAATATTTTCATTTACATTAATTTCAACGTTGCTAAAAAAATTAGTAGAGTAAAGTTTTTTTAAAACATCATTCAGCTGATTTTTATTTAAATCTTCATTAATATTTATTTCAGAAAAAATTTTTATTGT
>CACILF010000017.1 GCA_902587435.1 uncultured Pelagibacteraceae bacterium | reverse complement strand
TTAAAAATTAATAAAAAAACTATTACTGATCCATCAAAAAAAATTTATACTGATGACTATATTGTGCTTGAAATACCAGAGCCAAAAAAAGCATCTTTAAAACCATTTAACTTTAAACTAGACATTGTATATGAAGATAAAGATTTGTTAGTTTTAAATAAACCTGCGGGGATATCTATGCATCCTGGAGCGGGTAACTACGATAAAACATTAGTTAATGCTCTTGTGCATTACGACAGTAAAAATTTATCTAATATTGGTGATGAGTTGAGACCAGGAATTGTACATAGAATAGATAAAGACACTTCGGGTTTAGTTGTTATAGCAAAAAATAATGTTAGCCACGAAAATTTATCAAATCAATTTAGTGAACATTCAATAAAAAGAGTCTATCAAACTCTTATTTGGGGTAAATTAAGACCTCAATTTGGTAAAATTAAAACACTTATAACTAGAAGTTCAAAAAATAGACAACTTATGGAAGTTGGTTTTGCTAAAGGAAAAAAAGCAATTACAAATTATAAAACATTAGAGGTTTTTGAAAATTTTAGAATTCCTACTTTTAGTTTTGTAGAATGTAAACTTGAAACTGGAAGAACTCATCAAATAAGAGTCCACATGAGCTATAAAGGAAATAATATTTTAGGAGATAAAAAATATAAAAAAAAATTTAAAAAAATAAAAAATATTGATTTAGGCTTAGAAAGGAAAATTTTAAACTTGAATAGACAATTTTTGCACGCTAAAGTTCTTGGATTTATACATCCAAAATCTGGAAAGAAACTGGAGTTTACCTCAATTTTGCCAAAAGAACTTGAAAAAATTTTAAAAAGCTTAAGAAAACTAAGCAAATAAAATGATTGTAAAATTAATTTTCTTAATTAAATAAATAACAAAAAATGAGTACTACAAAAAACTATAATCTGCCAATACTTTCAAATGAAGGTGGTCTTTCAGCTTATTTAGCACAAATAAAAAAATTCCCTATGCTAGATGCTGAAGAAGAATACATGTTGGCAAAAAACTGGAAAAAAACTGGAAATTTAAAATCTGCTGAAAAATTGGTTACTAGCCATTTAAGGCTGGTAGCTAAAATTGCAATGGGATATAAAGGATATGGTTTGCCAGTTAATGAAATGATATCAGAAGGCAATGTTGGACTAATGCAAGCAGTAAAAAAATTTGAACCCGAAAAAGGTTTTAGATTAGCAACTTATGCTATGTGGTGGATAAAAGCTTCTATACAAGAATATATTTTAAGGTCTTGGAGTTTAGTGAAAATTGGAACAACTACGGCTCAAAAAAAATTATTCTTTAATTTGAAAAAGTTAAAAAATCAAATTGCTCCAAAAAGCGAGGGTGACCTAAGAAATGAACATGTAACAGAAATTGCAAATAAATTAGACGTTAATGAAGATGAAGTAGTTTCTATGAATAGAAGATTGGCTGGTAAAGAACATTCATTAAACGCACCCGTTGGTGAAGATGGAGAACAGTGGCAAGATTGGGTTGTTGATAAAGAAATGGATCAAGAGCTAAAATATGCCCAAAAAGAAGAATTAGATCAAAGGAAAGATCTTTTGAAAGACTCAATAAAAATTTTAAATGATAGAGAAAAAGAAATTTTATATTCAAGAAGATTAACTGATGAGCCTTCAACACTAGAAGATTTAAGTAAAAAATTTAAAATAAGCAGAGAAAGAATTAGACAGATAGAAAATAAAGCATTTGAAAAACTTCAAAAACATATGCTTAACTCAGCTAAATCAAAAAATCTTTTGCCAGCAAATTAGCTACTAAAAGGGTCAACTATTAATATAGTATCATTTCTTTCAGGGCTTGTTGAAATACTAGCAACTTTAGTTTCTATAAACTTTTCTAATTCTGTAATATAATTTTTTGCATTATCAGGAAGGTCTTCAAATTTTTTTATACCTTTTGTTGAACAATTCCAGCCTTTAAAAGTTTTGTAAATAGGTTGGGCTTTTAATTGATCGTTTACAGCTGCTGGTAAATAATCCATTTTTTTTCCATCAACTTCGTAAGCTATACACATCTTAATTTCATCTAATTGATCTAATACATCTAGTTTAGTTAATGCTATTCCATCTATTCCAGAAATTTTAATTGTTTGTCTGACCAAAACACCATCAAACCATCCGCATCTTCTTTTTCTACTTGTAACGGTTCCAAACTCATTTCCTATGGTGCCCAGCATTTCTCCTATTTTATCTTTTAGTTCTGTTGGAAAAGGACCTTCTCCAACTCTAGTAGTGTAAGCTTTTGTAATACCCAAAACATAGTTAATTGAATTGGGGCCACAACCAGAACCAGTTGCCGCAGCGGAAGCTACTGTATTTGAAGATGTTACAAATGGATATGTTCCATGATCAACGTCAAGCAAAATACCTTGTGCACCTTCAAATAATATTTTTTTTCCTTGTAATTTAAACTCATCTATTTTTTTCCAAACTGGCTGAGAATATTTTAAAATTTCTGGTGCTATATTTAATAAATCTTGCTTTAACTTATCTTTTTTAAAAATTTCTTTTCCTAATCCTTTTCTTATTGCGTTATGATGCCTTAAAACTTCTTCTAATCTGTGGTCCAGATTTTTCTCAGAAATTAAGTCCATCACTCTTATTGATCTTCTGCCAACCTTATCTTCATATGCTGGACCAATTCCTCTCCTTGTTGTTCCGATTTTAGCTTTTCCTGCTGCATCTTCTCTTATCTCATCCATTTCTCTATGAAATGGTAAAATTAAATTTGCAGCCTCTGAAACAATTAAGTTTTTTTGATTTATTTCAATACCTTTTAATTTAATTTCTTTAATTTCATCTAATAAAGCCCAAGGATCAATAACAACACCATTGCCAATAATTGAAATTTTATCTTTTCTTACAATTCCAGAGGGTAATAATCTCAATTTATATGTTACACCGTCAACTACTAAAGTATGTCCTGCGTTATGTCCTCCCTGAAATCTTACGACTATATCTGCCTCGCTAGAAAGCCAATCGACAATCTTTCCTTTTCCCTCGTCTCCCCATTGAGATCCAACAACTACTATATTTTTCATTTAAATTTTTTTTTAATATTTATTGTACTCAAATGATTTATAGGTCCATGACCTTTGCCATACTTTAGTCCTGTACCAATAGAATGGTTAACATACTTAATTGCCATCTCACAAGATTTCTTTAATGTTTTTCCACATGAATAATATGTTGCAATAGCGCTAGATAATGTACAACCTGTACCATGAGTATTTTTTGTGTTAATTTTTTTGTTTTTAAAAGATGCAAGTTCATTTTTATTTAAAAAAATATCTTGCATTGTTCTAGATTTAAGATGTCCGCCTTTTATCAATACATTTTTTGCTCCTAAATCTAACAAAATTCTTGCAGCACTTATCATATCATCTGGGGAAGAAATTTTTATTTTTGTCAAAATTTCTGCCTCAGGAATGTTTGGCGTTATTAAGCTAACTTTTTTTATTAGCTTTAATTTTAAAATTTTAATTGAACGATTGTCAATTAATTTAGCTCCACCTTTAGCAATCATAACAGGATCTAAAATGATTTTTTTTACATTTATTTTACTTAAAGATTTTAATACTGCGTTTATGATTTCAGTAGAATGAAGCATTCCAATTTTAATTGCGTCAGGTTTTATATCTTTTGATGTAAACTCTATTTGTTTAGATATTTCTGCAGGAGTTATTGATTGAATTGATTTTACGCCGGTAGTGTTTTGTGAGGTTACTGCTGTTACTGCGGTCATGGCGAATGAACCAAGTGCAGTAACAGTTTTAATATCAGCTTGTATACCTGCGCCTCCTGAAGAATCAGAACCTGCTATTATTAAAATTTTGGACTTTGGTTTCAATATTTTATTGATCGTTTAATTATTTTTATACATTTTATAATCAAATTTTTATTATGTGACTCTCCCATAATTCTAATTTTTGGTTCAGTGCCAGATTTTCTAACCAAAAGTCTTCCGTTTCTACCCATTGTTTTATTGGCTTTTATTATAGCCTTTTTGCATTTTAATTTATTTATTATATTTTTATCTCTTACATAGATGTTTTCTAAAATTTGTGGCATAGGCTTAAAAATATTTAGTAACTCACTGGCTTTTTTCCCTTTTCTCATTGAAAAAAGAACTTCCAGCGCCACTAGCAGTCCATCACCTGTTGTTGCAAATTTTCCTAATATAATATGGCCTGATTGTTCCCCACCAAGATTAAAATTTTTTTTTTGCATTTTTTCTTTAACATATCTGTCTCCAACATTAGCTCTAATAAATTTTATTTTTTGTTCTCTAAAATAATTTTGTAAACCATAATTAGACATTAATGTTCCAATTACACCTCCTCTAAGAATATTTTTTCTTTTCCATCTTTTTGCAAGCATTGCTATAATTTGATCACCATCAACTATAGTTCCTTTTTCATCACATAAGATAATTCTGTCCGCATCTCCGTCTAAAGATATTCCAAGGTTAACTCTATATCTTTTAACTAAGGATTTAATTTTTTTTGGGAAAGTTGAACCGCAATTTTGGTTAATATTTAAACCATTAGGAGATGTACCAACATTATAAACTTTTGCCCCTAATGATTTGAAAAGTTTTGGGCCAGATTTATATCCAGCACCATTTGCACAATCTATAGCTATTTTAATTCCTTTTAAGCTAAAATTATTTGGAAAATTGGATTTTAAAATTTTAATATATGTGTCGTTAGCATTCTCTAGTCTTTTAACTCTACCAAGAATATTTGGTTTAGATAAATTTTTTGTAATTTTTGAATCTATTAATTTTTCAATTTTTTTTTCGATTTTATCAGATAGTTTTAAGCCATCAGGTCCAAATAATTTTAATCCATTATCAAAATAGGGATTGTGTGATGCTGTTATCATAATACCCATATTTGCCTTCATTCTTTTTGTCAACATTGCGAGACCATTTGTTGGCAAAGGTCCCAGTGTATATACATGCATTCCCGCTGAAGCTAAACCAGAAACTAAGGCTGGTTCAAGAGTATAACCAGATAATCTTGTGTCTTTAGCAATGATTGCTGTTTGTTTATGTTTTTTTAAATTTTTAAAGTATGTTCCTGCAGCTAACCCAAACTTGAAAAACATTTCTCCATTAATATTTCCTTGATTTACTTTTCCTCTAATTCCATCGGTGCCAAAATATTTTTTTGCCATTATTTAAAATTTAATGATTTAAAAACTTTTATACCTTGATTCACTTCGTTTACATCATGAGCCCTAAGTATTTGAACTCCTTGTGTCATTGCGTATAAACTAGATGATATTGTTCCACCCAACCTTTCTTTGCTATCATTATTTCCAGATAAATCCTTAATAAATCTTTTTCTAGAAACGCCCAACATTATAGGAAATCCAAGTGAGTGAAAAATAGAAATATTATTAATTAAGGTCATATTATGTTTCAAGTTTTTACCAAAACCAATTCCTGGATCTAAAATAATATTGTTGTGCTTAATACCCAGTAATCTAATTTTTTTTATTTTTTTTTCAAAAAAATCATAAATATCCAAAAGAACATTTTTATAACTCGGATTTTTTTGCATATTTTTTGGTGTTCCTCGCATATGGTGAATAACAAACGGGATATTGTATTTTTTTAAAACATTTACAGTATTATCATCGTAATCAAAACCAGATACATCATTTATTAAATTTACTTTATTCTTAATTCCTTTTTCCATAACCCAGCTTTTTCGAGTATCTAAAGAAACAAATTTATTTAACTTTCTAATTTTTTTTAAAGTTTTAATAATTCTTTTCCATTCAATTGTCTCATTAACATCTTTAGCTCCTGGCCTTGTTGATTCTCCACCTATATCTAAAATTTCACATCCTTTTTTTATTAAATATACTGCATGATTGAATCCTGAATTTTTCTTATTATATTTTCCCCCATCTGAAAAACTATCTGGGGTTAAATTAATTATTCCCATTAAAATAGGAAAATTTAAAAAATTTAACCCTTTAAATTTTTTTTTTGCTGTAATTAAATTAATATCTTCTTTAATTTTTTTTTTAATTTCATTTTTCTGATTTTTTATTTCTTTTATGTGAATTTTTTTTATATATTTTCTGTTTATAATTTCTATATTATCAAAAGATATAAGATTACTCCCATTTAAAGGAAGTGATAATTTTTTTTTTATTTTTTCTTTTGAAACAGATCCATAATAAAAATTACACGCACGAGTGTAATATTTTTTCATTATGTTTTAATGAACAATTTTTGGTTTAAGTCCTATTGAGCCAAGAGCTGAAGAGTCTTTGTCTTCTTCTATTTTAAAATCTTCTTTATTTGCAGGATATATATTTTTATTAATTAAATTTTCTATTTCTGATCCTGTTAAAGTTTCGTAGGTCAATAAAGCCTTTGCGAGTTTATGAAGATCTTCTATTTTTTCAGTTAATATTTTTCTAGCTTTATCATATCCTTTATCAACAAACTTTCTTATTTCTATATCAACTTTTCTTGCTGTTTCCTCTGACATGTTCTGCTGTCTGGCAACTGAACGGCCAAGAAAAACTTCTTCTTCATTTTCTCCATAAGAAACTGGTCCAAGTTCTTTGCTCAACCCAGCTCTCATTACCATTGCTCTCGCTCTTTTTGTTGCTTGCTCTATGTCACTTGAGGCACCAGTAGTTACTTTGTCGTCGCCAAAAATTATCTCTTCTGCAACTCTTCCACCCATTGCTATTGCCATTTGAGCATGTAATTGCTCTCTTGTTTGTGATACTTCGTCTCTTTCAGGTAATTGCATCACCATTCCCAAAGCTCTTCCTCTAGGAATAATTGTGGCTTTATGAATTGGATATGCTGCTTTTTCATTTAACGTAACTATCGCATGTCCAGCTTCGTGATAAGCTGTTAATTTTTTTTCTTCCTCCGTCATTACCATAGATCTTCTTTCAGCACCCATCATAACTTTATCTTTTGCTTCTTCAAATTCTTGATTGGTAACTATTCTTTTATTTTTTCTGGCTGCTAATAAAGCTGATTCATTTACTAAATTTGCAAGATCAGCGCCTGAAAATCCCGGGGTTCCTCTAGCAACAGTTCTTAAATTTACATCTGGTGCCATTGAAATTTTTTTTGCATGCACTTTAAGAATTTTTTCTCTTCCAATAATATCTGGATTTGAAACAACAACCTGCCTATCAAATCTTCCAGGCCTCAAAAGTGCTGGATCCAAAACATCAGGTCTATTAGTTGCTGCAATTATTATAACACCTTCATTTGTATCAAAGCCATCCATTTCAACTAATAATTGGTTAAGAGTTTGTTCTCTTTCATCATTTCCGCCGCCTAGTCCTGCGCCCCTACTTCTTCCAACTGCATCTATCTCATCAATAAATATTATGCATGGAGAATGTTTTTTTCCTTGTTCAAACATATCTCTAACTCTTGAAGCACCAACTCCCACAAACATTTCAACAAAGTCAGAGCCTGATATCGTAAAAAAAGGAACTGCAGCTTCACCTGCTATAGCCCTTGCTAATAAAGTTTTTCCTGTTCCTGGTGGACCTACTAATAAGCAACCTCTAGGTATTTTTCCTCCTAGTCTGCTAAATTTTTTTGGATCTTTTAAAAATTCAACTACTTCTTCAACTTCTTCTTTTGCTTCTTCAACTCCGGCAACATCATTAAATGTAACTTTCCCTTTTAATTCATTCATCATTTTAGCCTTGGATTTTCCAAATCCCATTGCTCCACCTTTTCCTCCTTGCATTTGTCTCATAAAAAATATCCATACTGCTATAAGCAACAACATTGGGAACCATGATAAAAGAACTCCAAGAAGTGAAGGCATTTTTTCTTCTAATGGTGATGCAGAAATGCTAACTCCTTTGTTTGATAATTTTTCAATTAAATTAGGATCATTTGGTGAATAAGTTGAAAACTTCTCACCATTAGACATTATTCCTTTAATTCTATTTCCTTGAATTTCAACTTGAACAACTCGGCCATTGTCTACTTCTGATAAAAATTCAGAGAATATTATATTGTTTTTTTGACCTACTGAACCCTGGGGGTTTTTAAACATATTGTATAAGCCGATAGTTAAAAAAACTATGACAGCCCACATTGCTAAATTTTTTAAATTCATATCTATAAAGTAAGAATTATTAGTAATTTAACAAGTGTTAAATTGTTGCAAAATTGTCTTTTTTTCATTTTTCTTTGTAAATTATAAAAGAATTATTGATTTTTTCCAATATACATCCAGAAATGTTAATTTTTTTAATCTCGCCCGCACCAAATTTTGCTAATAATTGACTAACACTCTTGCCTCTTGGTGCATAATATTTATTGCCAATTTTTTTTAATAAATTTATCAAAGATCTAAAAACAATTTCGTGAGGTTTATTAAAAAAGTCTTTATTTAAAATATAGCTTTTTTTTTGTTTATAATATTTGGAATTATATTTAATATTTTCATTAACATAGTAATCAATAGTATAATTTGAATCACTAAGGTTATTAATAGTTAATCTTAACTTTTCTAGGTCCAAACCTTCTGATTTTAGATTATTAATTAAATTCCTAATTCTAATTCTTTTAAAATTAAGATTTTTATTTGAGGGATCTTCAAATTTAAAGTTAAATACTTTTTTTGATACATAATCTAAATCTGTTTTTTTTTGACTAATTAAAGGTCTTAATATTTTTAATTTATAATTATAATTTGTTTTTAACTGGTTAAAAGAAACTAGGCCTTTTAAACCAGACCCTCTAAGCAATCTAATTATAAAATTTTCATATAAATCGTCTATATGGTGGGCAATAAAAATAAAATTAATTTTATCTTTTAAACACTCTTTATAGATTAAATCGTATCTTTTTTTTCTAGCTATAGATTGTATGTTTGCTTTTGGCTTTACGCCAATCCACTTTAAAATTTTGCAGTTTATATCAAAATTTTTTAATAAAAATTTTAGTTTTTGTGCTTCCTTAGAAGACTCCTTTCTTAATTTATGGTCCACATGATAAAATTTAACTTTAACACTATTATTAATTGAATAACATTTGGAGAAATATGCTAAAGCTAGACTGTCTATTCCACCTGAAATAGCTACTGAAAAACTAGATTTTTTTAAATTAAATTTAACAAAATTTTCAAAATTTCTATAAATCTTATTAATTAAAGGATTTTTTAAATTTATTAATAATTTGTTATGAGTTTTCTTTTTTGCACTCAAACTTTTTTTCTTCATATTTTGCTTTTTGAAGAACAGATTGATTTGCTTTAGGGTATTGTTTTTGAACACCGGTAATCATTAAGCAACCCTGATCTTTTTCTCCTATTTGAACTAATGATACTCCAAGTTTTAATAAATTTATAGGAGCCTTTTCACTTTTTGGATATTTTTGATAACCTTCAAGGTATGCTGATGCTGCATCAGTATATAGTTGTCTAATCCTAAAAGTTTCAGCATACCAATATTGAGCACTGCCTGCTAATTCATGTTCTGGATTACTAATAACAAATTCTCTAAATGCTCTCTCTGCGGTATTATAATCCCCCACTTTTAGTAAGTTTGTTGCAAACTCATATTGTTTATCGGCAGAGGTTTCGGGTAATATTTTCTCTTCTGCTTGAAATGTTTCAGTGACAACTGTTCCAGTAGATTCCACTGATTGAGTTATTTGATTTTCTAGATCTGTTTCAGTATCTTTGTAAGAAATTGATCCTAAGTCTTGTGGTTCAGATGAGCCTGGAAGAATATTTTGATTTTGCTCTTCTGAAGTAGATGATAATTGTTGGTTTTCTCCTGTCTCATTAATTAATTTGCCTTCTTCTAATTGTTGAAATCGTAATTGGTTATCAGCTTGAATTTTTGAGATTCTTGATGATAATTTATCTAATTTAAAATTTATTTCTTCAAATCTATTTGTTAATTCTTGAAATTGTTTCTCTATTTCTGATAATTTAAGCAAGTGTCTAGTTAAAACTTCTTCTGAATTCTGGTCCATATTACTTAGACTTTCATTTGAGTCCTGATCTGATGAAAAATTCTCTGAATATACTGCTCTTTCCAAAGTTTTTAGATCTTTTTGAATTAGTTTTATAACTTCATTCAAATTATGATTTTCAGAATAAGCTTTTTCTGGAAAAATAAATAATATTAAAGTTAAAGAAAAATAAAAATAATATTTCAATTTATACATTAATTTTATTTGTAATTATAATGATGGCAAAAAAAAGATCCTACAAAAAAAGACCCTATAAACTATTTTTATAGGGTCTTTTTATTAATTCTAATTAATTAGCTTTAACTGTAACCGATCTTCTATTTTTAGACCATGATAAAGGATTAGATCCAGAATCTACTGGTCTTTCTTTTCCATAGCTTAATACAGAAATTCTGCTCGATGATATTCCGTAAGTCATTAAATAATCTTTGGCTGCATTAGCTCTTCTTTCCCCTAATGCTAAGTTATATTCCCTTGTGCCTCTTTCGTCAGCATGACCTTCTAGTACTACAGTTACATCAGGATTCTTTCTTAACCAAGCTGCTTGTTTTCTTAAAGTTTCTCTAGAAGCAGTTGTTAGAACTGATTCATTTGTTGCAAAGAAAACTCTGTCTGGAACTCCATCGGCCAAGTATTTAACCGTGTCTGTTCCTGTGTAAACGTCACCTTGGATTTGAGAATCTACTTTTTTAGCTGTTTGTGTAGCACACGCTGACAACAAAAAGCCTAAAAACATTACTAGTAAAATGTTTTTGTAATTTTTGCTAAAGTTCATTCCTGCTCCTTAAATCTGTTTTTTATTAACTTTTTCACACCTAAATAGATCTTACAAGCCTAAAAATCAATATATTTTATTAAAAAAAACTACTAATTGCTTAATAATGACGACCAAGATGGGTCGGAAGCATCAGTTTCTGTATCTACTAAACGCTCATTATAACCAGTTAAATCAATAGACCAAAGTTTGGCTGAAAAACCCTCTCCCTTACTATCTGTTTTTGTCTCTCTATAAAAAATTAATACCCTGCCATTTGGAGACCAAGAAGGAGCTTCTTGATAATAATTTTCAGTTAAAAGTCTTTCACCTTTTCCATCGGTTCTCATTACTCCTATATAAAATTTCCCCTTATGAAGTTTTGTAAACGCAATTAAATCTCCTCTTGGTGACCATACGGGTGTTCCATATAAACCTTTTCCAAAAGAAATTCTTTTAACTTTTGTTCCATCACTTTTCATAACATAAATTTGCTGATAACCACTTCTATCTGAATTAAATGCTATATATTTTCCATTAGGAGAATAAGAAGGTGATGTGTCTATAGACGGGTGGTTTGTAATTCTTTCAACAATTCTATTTTCTAAATCCATTGTATAAATATCTGAGTTTCCATCCATTGCAAAACTCATAATAATTTTTTTACCATTTGGAGAAAATCTTGGAGCAAATGTCATTCCAGGAAAATCACCTACAACCTCTTGCATTCCAGTCTCTATATCTAATAAATAAACTCTTGGTAAATTTTTAAAGTAAGAGAGATAGGTAACCATTTGATTTGTTGGATTAAATCTTGGAGTTAAAACTAATTCATTTCCTAAAGTTAAATATTTTGTATTAAATCCATCTTGATCCATTATTGCTAATCTTTTTATTCTTTGAGTCTTTGGACCTTTTTCTGAAACATAAATAATTCTTGTATCAAAATATCCTTTTTCTCCAGTCAATCTTTCATAAACCTTGTCAGAAATTATGTGTCCAACTCTTCTCCAATTTTTTGGGACTGTAGTAAAAGCTATTGCTAACATTTCTTTTCCTGCCAAAACATCCCAAAGCCTAAATTCTACTCTCAGTTTTTCGTCTTGAAGATTTACTTTACCCGTTATCAATGCTTGAGCTTTAATTAGTGCCCAATCTTCAAATCTTGGCTTCAAGTGGGCAATATCTGGTTTTTGTAAAAATGCATCTTTATTTAATGGATTAAACAAACCCGATTTTTTTAAATTATTTTCAACAATTTTAGATATTTCTAAACCAATATCTTTGATATCTAATTCTTTTCGTAAAGTTTCTCTATCGTTTTCACTAGACGATAGTGAGGATACGGCTAATGGCAAAGGACTTAGGTTACCCCTAGTAATATCTACCTCAATTAAAGCTAGCGCTTTAAATGGGTATAAAATTAAAAAAATTATAAATAATAATTTATTTTTTTTCATCCTTCTAACATCTCTCTCGCATCAAAGTTTAATTGTAAATCTTTCCATCTTTCATAACCTGTGGTTGGCACTCTTAAAGGCTGGCACAGTTGTATTGCTCTTAACGCACTTTCTGCTAAAACTTTATAAAAGGCTTGTCCAGGCTTATTCATTCTAGCATGATCTAATATTTCTGTTTTAATCACTGATCCATCTGGTTTTAATTTTAGTTTAATTCTAACAAGTAAACTTTCATTGTAAGGTAAACCTAAAGGAATGCTCCAACAACCAAAAATTTGTGCTTTTAAGGCATCTTCTTCACTTAAGGTTAATCCTGACAAATTCATACTGGGATCTTGTGATTGAGTTACTTTATCAAGCTTTTTTGTAGTTTCTGCTTGTTCTTCTTTAGATTTATCAATTAGTGCAGCAATTGAATTCGGATCAAACATTTCATCTTTTTCAAATTCAGAAACTTGTTTAACTTCGTCTTCTATTTTTTCTGGATTTTGCTTTTTTTCTTCAATTTTTTTAACTATTTCACTTTTTTCTTCTGGCAATGGTACTGCATCTGGTTTTTCTTTTTTAACTTTTTTTGGAGGTGCTTGTTCTGAAACTAATTTTTCTTGCTCTTTTTTAACTTTTTCAATTATTTTTTTCGCTTTAGGCGCAAAAGGAATATTTGTTTTATCTGTAATTTGTATTAATTCCACTGAAATAATTGGAGGTAGGTCAATTGGTTTTTTTACTAAAAATGGCAAACTTAGTGTTGCAATAAAAATCAACATCATGTGCAAACCTGACGAAATTATTATATTTCTGTACACTCACTATCTTTCTTTATATGGTTCTGAAATTAAAGCTACCTTGGTAAATCCTGAGCCAGATAACATTCCCATTATTTCCAAAACTCTGCCGTAATTAATTGTTTTGTCTCCTCTTACATAAATTCTGGTGTCAGTTCTATTTTTGGAAACTGCAAGAATTTTGGCTATGATTTTATCATATTCTACTTTTGACTCTTGAATAAAAATTTCACCTTTTGAATTTATAGTTAAAGTAAGAGGTTCTTGTTCTTCAGGTAAAGAATCTGCTGAACTTTCTGGAAGATCAACTTGAACACCTACAGTTAATAGTGGGGCTGTAACCATAAAAATTATTAACAAAACTAACATTACATCTACGAAAGGCGTAACATTGATTTCACTCATTGGTTCTCTTGATGAACTTTTTAATTTAAATGCCATTAATTAAATTATTGAGGTAAATCTTTTTGAAAAATTTTCTAATTTTTGTGAGAATTTTTTTGAGTCACTGTTAAATTTATTGTAAGCAACCACAGCGGGGATTGCGGCCAATAATCCTAGTGCTGTAGCAAACAAAGCTTCTGCTATGCCTGGTGCAACAATAGCCAAACTTGTATTTCTAGAAATTGCAATTGATTGGAAAGAATTCATAATCCCCCAAACAGTTCCAAATAATCCAATGAATGGTGCTGTTGCACCAACTGTTGCTAGAAAAGTATAATTTTTCTCAAGTATATTCATTTGTTTTTCAATATTTACTTCAAGCATACTTTCAAGTTTATTAGATAGATTAGATTTGGATTTTGATTTAATTATTACTTGCATGGTATCTTTAAATACATTTGCCATTGGGTCATCAATATTGCTTGGTAAACTATTATAAAATGATTCAGCAGATCTAGATTTCCAAAACTTATTTTCAAATTCTTCAGAACTTTTATTTATTTTTTTAAATAGGCGATATTTTTCTATAATTATTGCCCATGAATATACAGATGCCGCGATAAGTATAATAATTACAGATTTTACAATTACATCGGCTCTTAAAAATAAATTTAAAATTGAAAAATCTGCACTACTTGCAAGTCCAACGGCTTGGGATGTGATATCAGCTTCCATTAACTGTGTTTCACACTAAAATGTGTCATCAATTTGTCCTTAAAAAATACTTATTAATCTGCTTTATTGTAGGTATTATGAAAAAAGCTAGCAATTAGAACTGCGTCAGCTTTATTTGAATCTTTTTTTCTAGAAAGTTTGGAAGAAATATATGGAAAAATCTCAATAACTTTAGTTCTACTGGCATCTTTTTCTGTTTTAATTAAGCCAAAATATTTTTTCCATTTTGCTGGTCTGATAAAATACATTGATAATTGCATTGCAGAACATATCCCTTTTAGAACTCCAAATGATTGACCAAAATTAAACATACTTGTTACACCTTGGCCAGGCATAGCTGAAACTTGCTCTATCACAACAATTATATCTTTTTTTTCTAGTTTATTAGTTCTTTTAAGTATCTCGTTATAAGTTTGAGGGCCATTAATTTGTCTTTTGTTTTTTTTTCCATCGGCCATAACTGGCATATCAATTATTTCTTTTACATTGCCGTCTTCAAAAAAACAAATTGCTCCTGATATTCCTGGATCTATACCTATAATTAACATTTATCTAATTTATAATTTAGCATTAGTGTAAACATTTTGTATATCATCATCATTATCCAATGCTCCTAAAAAATTTATTATTTCATCTTTTTCTACAGAAGATAATTCTACTTTATTTAAGGGAACCCATTCAATTTCGGTAGATAAAAAGTTATTAATATTTTTTTCTAGTTTTTTTTTTACATTATATATCTCATTTTTATTACACTGAACTTCATGATAAAATTCATTTGAAAGACATTCGTTCGCTCCAGAATCAATAGTTAATTCAAATATTTTCTCCTCCGAAGCTTCAGATCTTTCTATTTTAATCACTCCCATTTGTTGAAAATTATGTGAAGCAACTCCTTGGGTTCCTAAACTACCACCATTTTTTTGGAAAATAGTTCTCAAATTTGAAGCAGTTCTATTTTTATTATTGGTTAAAGTTTCAACAATTACTGCAATTTTTTTTGGTCCAAAACCTTCATATCTAATATTTTCATAATTAGAATCTGCATTGGTCTCTGATTTTTCAATTGCTCTTTGAATATTATCTTTCGGCATATTTGAAGATCTAGCAGATTGAATGGCTGATCTTAGTCTTGCATTCATATCTGGATTTTTGTCTCCAAGTTTTGCTGCAACTGTAATTTCTCTTGAAAGTTTAGAAAAAAGGTTAGAGCGTGCCTTATCTGCTTTACCTTTTTTATGTTTTATTCCAGCCCAATGAGAATGTCCTGCCATAAATATTAATTATTTACTTAACTCACCCCCATAAATAAATTTTTCTGCTTTAATAGCCAGACCATTGGATTTATTGCATTCTACAATAAGGCCTGAGAGAGTTGCATTTCCTTCTGCTGGAAAATGTTTTGTTGACTCTTTTTTTAAAAATTTATTTAAAGAATTTACTTTATTCATTCCTACTACTGAATCATAATCACCACACATTCCAGCATCTGTTTGATAAGCTGTTCCATTAATTAAAATTCTTATATCATTTGTTGGAACATGCGTATGTGTGCCAACAACCAAAGTTGCTTTGCCATCAAAAAAATGTCCCATAGCCATTTTTTCGCTTGTTGCTTCGCCATGAAAATCTACAACAAGAAAATCATAATCATCTTTGAGTTTATATTTTTGATTAAATATTTTTGCTACCTCAAAAACATTTTCACATTTTTTTATAAAAACATTCCCCATTAAATTTAATACACCAACTTTATATCCATTTTTGGAATTATAAATTCCAAAACCTTTTCCTGGCGAACTATTTGATAAATTTTCAGGTCTTAAAAGCCTAGCTTCTTTTTCTATGAAATTTATAGTTTCTTTTTGATCCCATACATGATTGCCTGTTGTAATTACATCTACTCCAGATTTAAATAAATCTTTTGAAATTTCTTCGGTAATTCCAACTCCTTGGTCTGCAGCATTTTCGCCATTAACTATTACAAAATCAATTTTTTCTTTCTCTAAAATATCTTTCAGATTTTTAGTTACAGCTAACCTTCCTGTTCTACCTACAATATCGCCTAAAAAAAAAATTTTCATCTCAAAACATATTTTTCAGTTATAATTATATCAAGTTTTTTATCATATTTATTTGTAGGAACCTTATTAATTTTTTGACAAGAGTGTGCAATTCCAATCGTGAATAAATTTTTTTTATTTGATAGTTTTTCAATATATCTATCATAATATCCTCCACCATAGCCTATACGATATAATCTGCTATCAAATGCTACCAATGGAACTAATATTA
>CACILF010000016.1 GCA_902587435.1 uncultured Pelagibacteraceae bacterium | reverse complement strand
GTCCTACTAAAGTTGAAATGTTAATTTCAACAAGAGTAAGAAAGTCACCTTACTGGCATTTATCTATGCAGGCAGGTTGTTGGAGAGCAACTGTTTATAATCGTATTTACCATCCAAGAGGATATGTAAAACCTGAAGATGGTGGAGCGATGGTAGAGTATGATGCAATTGTTAATCATGTAACAATGTGGAATGTTGCTGTTGAAAGACAAATCAGAGTTAAAGGTCCTGATGCAGAAAAATTTACTGATTATGTAATTACAAGAGATGCAACCAAAATATCTCCAATGAGAGCGAGATATGTAATTTTATGTAATGCTTATGGTGGAGTTTTAAACGATCCAATACTTCTTAGAATTTCAAAGGATGAATTTTGGTTTTCATTATCAGACTCTGATATAGGAATGTATTTACAAGGTGTTAATCATGATGGAAGATTTAATTGTACAGTTGAAGAAATTGACGCTTGCCCTGTACAAATTCAAGGTCCAAAATCAAAAGCTTTAATGAAGGATTTGCTTGGTGATCAAGTTGATCTAGATAACATGCCATTCTATGGTCTAGCCGAAGTTAAAGTTGCTGGAAGAAGTTGTGTTATTTCTCAATCTGGTTTCTCAGGAGAAGCAGGATATGAAATATATTTAAGAAATGCAACATTGTATGCTGACGATATGTGGAATGCAGTTCTTGAAGCAGGAAAAAAACACAATTTAATGGTTATTGCTCCTGCTCACCATAGAAGAATACAAGCTGGAATTCTTTCATGGGGACAAGACATGGATCAACAACATAATCCGTTTCAGTGTAATCTTGGTTATCAAGTTTCGTTATCAGGAAAAGGTGAATGGAATAAGAAGACTGATTATGTTGGCAAAACAGCTTTAGAAAAAATGGGCGCAGAAATTAAAGCAGGAAAAAAACCATATAAACTTCAACTAGTTGGGCTTGAATTAGGTGGCAAACCTATTGAAGAATATGCTCCAGATTTTTGGTTAATTTCAAATGCTGATGGTGGAGATCCAGTAGGATTTATTACGTCACCATGGTATCACCCAGAAAAAAAACAAAATATCGCAATGGGATATGTTCCTTTTGATGGAACTCTGAATTCTAATGGTTTTCCAAAAGGCAAGGTTGGAACTAAATATAAAGTTCATTTACCTGCTAAATATTCAGAAACACCTGGAACACCTGTTGATGCAGTTGTTGTTGATATTCCATTTAAAGAATCTTTTCACGCAAATACAAGAGAAGTAGTTAAAGGTTAATAATTTTTTTATAGGGGAAATGATTAATTTCCCCTATATTCAATTTAAAGTATGTTTGCTCAATTTTTAAATATTATATTCAGTTCAATAAAACTTGATAAAAATTTATACATCAATAATAAATTTTTTGGAGAAGCAGGAATATATTTTGCTGGATTAATAATGATTTTAGATGGAATAGCTGGTGCTGTCGCAGCTAACTCTTTAGTTAAAACATCTATAGGTATTTCTGGTTTAACTGCAATTTTAACATGGTTGGTTTGGGCAATTTTTATTTATGTAGTTGGAGTTAAATTATTTTCTGATAAAGAAACAAAAGTAACATTTAAAAAAATACTTGTCGCTGTTGGATATGCTCATTCTCCAGGTTTAATAAGATTTTTTGCTGTTACGCCTGAATTTGTTATTCCTATAATATTTTTGACTCAATTTTGGATTTTTGCGTCACTAATAATTGCTACAAAACAAGTACTAAATTTAAAATCTAGCTTTAAAGCATTTGGAATTGTTTTTTTATCTTTTTTAATTATAGCATTTTTATCTATCTCGTTTGTAATGAGCAGAATGGATGCCTTACCTATAAGCGATATAAGCTAGATTGGAAATAAGATTTTTGATATTCTGCAAGACTTACAAAGTTTATATCCTGTGAGAATTAAATTTTCAGTTACACTGTTGTCTTCTTTTTTACATTCTTCACAAATATCATCTAACTCTTTTTCTATTATTCTGTCTTTATTAATATCTTTAATCATTATCAGTTAATCCTGCGCCTGCAGCACCAATTTTTAATGATTCAGTCTCTTCTACAAAAGTATCTTCAGATAATTTATAAAGTTCTTTCCATTCATTTTCATTAAAAGAGTTATTATTTTCTATAAAACTAATATTTATTGTATTACAAACTTCTAAAATTTCATTTTTTAGATAATTTGAGTAGATAGATTGATTGAGATTCAATAAAAATTCTTTTTCTTCAATTTTTAAAAAAATCCTTTTTCCTATTATCTCAGATGCTCTACTAACAAAAGGTAAAAATAGTATTGGGAAAGCAACATTTGATACTTTTATATTAATTTTTTTATCTAATAAGTTTATCTGGTCAATAAAATTTGTTCCTAATGTTATTGGACAAAAAGGATATTTGTTTGTTTTATTTGTCTCAGAAATTAATGTAATTTTCTGAAATTCTTTTTCTTTGTAATCCTTTAAAAATTTATTTAAATTTTTTATTCCAGACAAACCAAATAATTCTAATAATCTCATATTTTTTCCAACTTCCTCTGCAATGCCCCAAGGGAAACCAGCTCCTCTAGTTGCTCTTTTTGAAGTTGTATCTATTTCGCTTAAAGTTCTCATTAGTTTAGTGAATTATAAACCCAATAATCATTAAATTTTTTTAATTCGTTAGGAAGTGGTGCTCCTTGAAACATAGATATTCTTAACCACTTGTCTGATTTTGGATCAAACTTAACTGCTCCAAAAAATGATAATTTCAATCTTAACATATCTATTGGCATCAAATTAGACCCGATTGTATTATCTTGAATCTCTGAGTAAGGAAATTTTTCTGATATAAATGCTCTTCTAACAACATGCCTGAGGTCATTATTTTCAATTAAGAATCTACCAATGTTTAAACTATTTTTTTGGTTTGATATTCTTTCATATAATTTTTTTATATCTCTCGCTATTGCCAAAGGTTGTTCTAAATTAGATCCTTGTTCATTATATCTATTTGCAAGTCTTGGTTCTTCTTTATTTTTTGAAATAAACCAAAAATTTTCATTGCTCTCTTTTTTATTAAAATCAATTTTTAAAATATCAGAATATTTTTCTTCTAATATATTTCTTAAATCTAATACTGTTCTATCGCCAGGTATGTTAAAAAATTTTTCTTCCTCTGAACTCATTTCATGAATTAAAGGATTAACAATAGAATCATATGGTTCTAACATCATAGAAACTATATATTCTGAACATTCTAAATCTAGATTTTTCTCTACCCATAAATAAAGTTTATTAAAACTAAATTCTTCTTGAAAACTAAAAGTTTCTATAAAAACTAATAATTTATTTAGGTCGGCAATTAATTGTTTTATTTTATTTTTTTGAAATTCACTATCGGTATTCCAAGAAGTAATATTTTTTAATGATTTTTTTAAACATTCAACAAAAATATCAAAATCTTCTTTTTTTACCCTTTTTACTTCTCGAACTTTTTTTAAAGCTTTCTCTCTTGAAAGTATCCAATTATTTAAAAGTGTTGGATGGTTTACAATAAATGGTGCCATTCCAAGACCTGTGGAATTCCCAATTCCTAAATTTCTAGAAATTTCTTTATCTAATTCTACAAAATTTTTTGGATTTTTATGATTTGCTATATGATTAACTTGATCAAAAGTAAATTGTCTAACTAAATAAACTAACATCATTTCCAATCTAAAAGGGCCACAAATTTCTTCTCTATTTTTAATTCTAAATCTATCGGCTAGTCCGAATTTTCCTGATCCATAAACAGCAGTAGTTCTATATAAGTAACCAACTTTTGATAAAAATTCTTTGTCAGGTTGTTTCCCATTTGAAAGGCTATCTACAACATGTTCAAATGCTCTAACAGATTTATTTGCTCTTGAAAGTGTTAATTCTTTATATGAAAGTCTGCCAACTTCTTGTTTTGGTACATTTAGCTCTAATCTTTCAATATCTTTTTTTGAAGGGATACCATCGTATAGTACAAAAGCTGCGTCCCATTTTGTTGCTATTACTCTATCTGATCTTTCTTGGTCACTTATTTTATTTGCAAAGCAAACCAAAGAATAGGTTCTACTTTTTTTTGAAAACGAATAAACTGCTCTTCCATATCCATTTTCGTCTAAATCAAAAAGATTTCTATTATATTCCCAATCTTTAAATTCTTTTAAAAATGATCTTAAAAATGATAATTTTGATTGATGAAAAGATCCAAGTCTTGATAATTTCATAATAACTTTTGGATCTCTTAATTCTACTTGCATTTTTAAATATTTTTATAAAAATTATACCAATTGTTTCCTAAAATTCCTTCCACTTCCTCTTGGTTAAATCCAGTTTTTTTTAATCCACTTTCTAAATTTTTAAATCCTCTTGCGTCTTCAAACCATACAGGCTGTTTTGGAAAACCAGGTTTATTTTTTGATCCTTCGCCATAATTTTTTGATTTTGTCCAAGTACCATTTCTCATCCATTCAACAACTGTATCAGGTTGCTTTAAACACAAATCTGAACCTATGCCTATATTTTTTGATCCTATCAATTCAGCAGTCTTTGCGGTCATTTCACAAAAGTTTTCTAAATTACAATTTGTTCCATCTTTAAGATGATGAGGATACAACGAAAGCCCAATCATTCCTCCACTTTTTGCTAAAGTTTTTAATAAATCATTAGATTTATTTCTTATTGCTTTATGCCAAAATAATGGATTAGCATGTGTTATTGCAATTGGTTTTTCGCTTATCTCTATTGCATCAAATGTACTTTTCTCCGCAGAATGGGACATATCAATTACAATGCCAACTCTATTCATTTCTTTAATCACTTCTTTTCCAAAATTTGTAACTCCACTATCAATTTTTTCATAACATCCTGTGGCTAGAAGAGATTGATTGTTATAAGTAAGCTGCATAAATTTACATCCTAAATGATGTACTTTTTCAATTAAATTTATGTCATCTTCGATTGGCGAGCAATTTTGAAAACCAAAAAATATAGCTGTTTTTTTTTGTTCTTTAGCTTTTTCTATATCTTTATAATTTTTACCATGAAAAATTAAATCAGAATTATCTTTAAAATGTATATTCCATTCACCTACTCTTTTTAATAATTCATCGTAATCTTCATGATAAACTATTGTAACGTGAACAGCATCTAATTCTGCTTCTCTGTTAATTTCAAAAATTTCTCTAGACCAATTACAATATTGTAAATTATCGATTTTATAATTCATTTTAATTTTTTAGATTAGATACCTTTTTTTATAAGATTATATATATCTCTTTCATTATACAATCCTATCTCACGAGCTAATTCTTTGTTATCCTTATAAACAACAATAGTTGTCCAATAGTCAATCTTTAATAGTTCCGCAATGTCTTTATTTTTAGTTTGTTCAAAATTCATAAAAATAATGTTTTTAAAGTCTTTTTTTGCCTTTTCCAGTATTGGTTTCTGCTTTGCACATGTCCCACAAGATTTATTCCAGGAATGAATGACAACTATTTTTCCATTATTTTGAGCAAATTTAAATTTTTCGATGTTAAAATTTGTCTCATACTCACCAGCAAAAGAACTTGTGGAAATTAACAGTACAAAAAAAGCCAATATTTTCATTATAATTCTAAATAACATATTTTTATTTTATTTTCACTTACATTACTAATTTTATTGAAAAAGTTAATTTAATTTGAAATAAGTTAATGACTGTTCATTTATTAAGTCTTATGCAATCAAAAAAAATACATAAAGTTTCTATTGTTATGGGAAGCCAATCAGATTTTAAAACAATGAAACTGTGTCAAAAAGTGTTTAAAATTTTAAAAGTAAAATTTGAAACAAAGATTATATCTGCTCACAGAACTCCTAATCGTATGTATGATTACGCAAAAAAAGCAAAAAAAAATAAGATTTCAGTAATAATAGCTGGCGCAGGAGGTTCCGCTCATTTGCCTGGGATGATTGCTTCACTTACCACAATACCGGTTATTGGTGTTCCAATTGAAAGTAAAAAATTAAAAGGTTTAGATAGTTTATTATCTATTGCACAAATGCCGAAAGGTGTGCCGGTTGGCACAGTTGCTATAGGTGAGGATGGAGCAATAAATGCTGCATTATTAGCAGCATCAATAATTGCCTTGGGTGATGAAAAATTAAAAAAAAATCTAAATAAGTGGCGTATAAAACAAAGCTCTTCAGTAAAAAAAAAACCAAAATAAATTAAATGTCAAAACCTACTATTGGAATAATTGGCGGTGGACAACTAGGAAGTATGCTTTCTACAGCTGCTAAAAATTTAAATTTAAAAACTATAATTATTTCTGATAATGAACATGCACCTGCACAGTTTTTTGCAGATGAGTTTATTTTTTCTAAATATGATGATGATATAAAAATTGAAGAATTTTCTAATAAAATAGATTTTGTAACCTATGAATTTGAAAATATTCCATATGAAACTTTATGTAAAATAGATAATATAAAAAAAATAAATCCTAAGCCTTCTATAAATAAAATTATTCAAAATAGGCTCAGTGAAAAGGATTTTTTAAATAAAAATAACATTAAAACCACTTCTTATATTTCTATCAAAAATGAAAGTGAGCTAAAGTCTAGTCAAGATTTTATACCAGGTATACTTAAGACTTGCACACTAGGTTATGATGGAAAGGGTCAATATAAAATTAATAATGAACAAGAATTAGATAATTTAAAAGTTAATTTTGAAAATCATTACATATTAGAAAAATTAGTTAAACTAAAAAAAGAAATTTCAGTAATAATTACAAGGTTTGGAAAACAAAAATATGAAGTATATGATCCAATTGAAAATGTTCATGAAGATCAAATATTAAAGTATTCAAAAATACCAGCTGAGATTAGTGCAGAATTGTTTGACAAATCTAAAGAATGGGCAAAGTATATTGCTGAAGAACTTAATTATGTGGGAACTATGTGTGTTGAGTACTTTATCGATAAAAATGACAATTTATTTGTAAACGAAATTGCGCCAAGGGTTCATAATTCAGGACATCTTACAATAAATGCCTATAACATTAGTCAATTTGAAAATCATATAAGAGCAGTATGCGGACTAGAAAAAGTTGAAACAAAAAAAATATATAACGCTAAAATGATTAATTTAATTGGCGAAGATATATTGGTTTATAGAAACAAAATTTTTAAGGATAATGAATTTTTCTTTGATTATCAGAAGAATACTGTAAAAGAAAAAAGAAAAATGGGCCATTTAACTATAATCGAAAAGTAAAATAATCCTGGTGTCTAAAATTTTAAGTTTTTTATTAATTTTTTTTGTTTATAACAATGGTTTATTAGCTATGGATAATAAGCCTTATCACCATCTATCAGACGGAACCTTTAGAAACCCTGAGGGCTCTCCAGAAAGAAATGTTTCATTTAACTGGAGTTTTAAAGTTTTTAATGAAGAAAAAAGAAAACTTAAAATGGATATTCCAGCAGACCATGTTGTAGATAAAAAGGAAGTTTTAGAAAATTTAAAAAAAAACAAAAATAATGACTATATAGCTTGGATAGGTCACGCTACTTTTTTGATAAAACTTGGAAATACAACGATTATTACTGATCCAGTTTTTGAAAAAAATATGGGACCTTTGATATTTGGACCAAAAAGATATGTAGATCCTGCAATTGAGCTCAAGGAAATACCTGAGGTAAATTTATTTTTATTAACACACAATCATTATGATCATCTTAGCACTAGAACTATACAAAGATTTCCTTATAAAAAATCAAAAGTTTTAGCTCCACTTAAACTTGGAAAATATTTTTCTAAAAATGGATTTAGAGATGTTAATGAAATGGACTGGTATGATGAAATAAAAGTTAACGATTTAAAAATAACATTTTTACCAGCTGTTCACTGGTCAAAAAGAAGTTTGTGGGACACAAATAAAACGCTATGGGGAAATTTTTTAATTGAATATAAAGGCAAAAAAATATTTTTTGCGTGTGATACTGGTTATGGAAATATTTATAAAGAACTTGGAAATAAATATGGTCCTATTGATTTAACTTTTATTAATATAGGTGCATATAATTTTTATCCTATGTCTCCACTTAAAGATAAATCAGTTTATCATACAAATCCTGAAGAGGCATTAAATATTGGCCAAGATTTAAAAAGTAAAAAAGTTTTAGGTATGCATTGGGGAACTGTAGTTTTATCTTTAGAACCAATATTTGAACCACCAAAACGTTTTAAAAGTTCCTCTAATCAATATGGTTATCATAGTGATGATGCAATTATTTTCAAAATTGGACAAGTAGAAACACTACAAAATATATTAAAATGAAATCCATTGAAGGAAATTTTGATAATTCAGAAGTTAATAATTTATTAAAAAAACATTTTATTGAACTTAGATCAGTTTCACCAGCAGGTAGTACTCATGTGCTTGATATTGAGGGTTTAAAAGATCCAAGTATAAAATTTTGGAGTTTATGGGAAAACAATAAACTTGTTGGCTGTGGAGCGTTAAAATTTTTAGAAAAAAACCATGGAGAATTTAAATCTATTAGAGTTGCAGACGAGTTTAAAAAAAAAGGTATTGGTGAAAGAATAATAAATCACCTAATTGAGGAAGCCAAAAAATTAAAAATTTCAAAATTAAGTATTGAAACGGGAGCAGGAGATTTCTTTTTGCCTGCTCGAAATTTATTTTCTAAATTTGGTTTTAAAAAATGTCCTCCCTTTGCTCATTACAAAGATGATCCCAACTCTTGCTACTACACACTGGATTTATAGTTCGGATAAAATGCTTTTTTAATTAAATGTATTTGATTTATCTTGTAAAATTAGTTTTTCTCTAGTTTTTACAAAATTTGTTTCTACCAAATTTTTAAAATCTCGTTTTAGTTTAGTTTTAGTGTTTTGTTGTTCGATTTTTTTTGAAACATACGAAACTGTGTCCATTCCAGTTTCTTTTTCTACAGCCTTATTAGTAATAAACGTTAATCCTGCTTGTGACATGTTTCCTGATGATGCTAGGGTAATAGCTGGACCGATCATCGCAGTCGACTGGGCACAACCTGATAAAATTATTCCCACCAAAATAAAACTTAATATCTTTTTGATTCCCATAACTTTTAATTATCCCTATAGTTGAATATTAAAGGTATTTTTTATTCAACTCAAGAGAGTAAAATAACTAAACTATCCAAATTGGGTAATTTTCCTGATTTTAAAGGGTAAATTAAATTGCTTTATAACCAAATTCCAACGAAGAGTCTGTTATCGAATGATACAAAGATTCTCCAAAACTTCTTAAAGCAAACAATCTAATTTTGTTGGGATTATCGTCTATCATATCTACTGTAAATGCTATTCCATTATATGTAGAATTTATTGAATTATTTTTTTCTAAAATATTAAAATTAAATGGACATCCTTTTTTCAAAACTTCTTTTACATCATTCCCTTCTATTTCAATTATAGCCCTAGAGTGAGATAAATCTGTTATAGCAAAATCTGTTTCTTTAAGAACTTCTGAAATATTTTTAAGTAAATCTTTTTTTGTTGATACTAAAAGCCAATTTTTTGGGCCATTCCATAAAATTCTTGTATCATTATTAGTAACCACGTTTAATGGCTCATCTTTTAATTTTAAACTATCAATATCAATATTTTCAATTGAAACTGTAGAATTTTTATATTGAACTATTTGAACAATAAGCATGTTTTTAATTTCTGAAACTTTTAGTAAATTTTCTTCGCCTTTACTTTCATGATTTCCAAAAAGACCAGTTTTATGAATATGGTTTAAAGCTGATATGGATGTCATGATCTAACCCTTTCACCTTTTGGGTCAACATAATGTGATGATACAATTTCAACAGGTATTGTTTTATTTTTTAATGGAGATAGTGCAAAAAGTTTTTGTCCTATCATATTTTTTCCATCTTTGATAATTGCAAGTGAAAAAGGATTGTCATATTCAACACTCCAACATGATGCTGATACATGGCCTAGTTTAGGATTTGGAAGTTTTGCTTTTGCATCTTTAACTATATATGAGCCTTCGGGTATACTTGTTTTTTTATCTAAGGGAACAACACCAACTACTTTTTGTCTATCCGGAGCAACATAAGCTAATTTACTTAAAGATCTTTTTCCAATAAAATCTTTCTTTTTGCTAATTAAACCTTCTAAAGAATTATCATATGGAATTGTACGTCCGTCTAATTCTGATCCCGCAACGTGTCCCATTTCAATTCTTAATGTTGATAATGCCTCTGTTCCATATGGTTGAATATTAAAATCTTTTCCAATATCCATTATTTTTTCCCACATAAAGTTACCATTGTCAGACTCAACATTTATCTCGTAAGCAAGCTCACCAGAAAATGAAATTCTGAAAATTTTTGCATTTACACCAAATAAATTACCTTCCATATATCCCATAAATGGCAAGCCTTCATTTGAAACATCTAAATCTGGAAATAATTTTTGCAATACATCTCTAGACTTTGGTCCAGCTATTGCTGCACCTGCCCACTGTTCAGTACTTGAAACTACATTTACATTTAACTCAGGCCACACTAATTGCAAATAATATTCTAGATGAGATAAAACATTTGCAGCTTGAGCAGTTGTAGTTGTCATATGATAATGGTTTTCTGAAATTCTTGTTGTTGTCCCATCATCCATTACGATTCCATCTTCTCTTAACATTACTCCATATCTTGCTTTTCCAACTGGCAACTTAAGCCAAGCATTAGTATAAACTCTATTTAATAATTCAGCAGCATCAGGTCCTTTAATATCAATTTTACCTAAAGTTGTAACATCACAAACGCCTACGTTTTGTCTAACATTTCTTGCTTCTCTTTTTGATGCCTCAAATAAGTTTTCATTTCCTTGCTTATAATATCTCGGACGCAGCCAAACGCCTGCATCTACAAAGACGGCATTATTTTTTTTGTGCCAATAATGCATTGGTGATTTTCTTGTTGGCTTTGAATGTTTTCCAATTTCTCTTCCAACAATAGCTCCGATTGAAACGGGTGAATAAGGAGGTCTAAAAGTAGTATGACCGACCTGAGGTACAACTTTATTTTCTATATCAGAGACTAATTGTAATCCATTTAGATTGCTTGTCCGGCCTTGGTCTGTGGCCATTCCTAATGTTGTATATCTTTTAACATGTTCGATTGATCTATAACCTTCTCTTAATGCGAGCTGTATATCAGAGACAGCAACATCATTTTGAAAATCTAGGAATCTTTTATAATTTTTACCTTCTGGTAATGGTACACACCAAAATTTATCATGATTGGAATATTTTTTTTCCACAACAGAAGGAATAGAAACTTTATTTTCTTTATTTGTTATTTGTTTCGATAATTCATTTCCTTTTTTGAAGGATGTTTTTAATGTTTCTTCTAGCGTAAAAATCCCATTTGCTGATCCAAGAGTTGTTTCTTTTTGTTTTGATTTGCTTGGAATGAATGCATCTATTTCTTCATTAAATTTAGTTTTATTGCCTGATTGTGATGCTAAATGAATTGTTGGGGTCCAAAATCCAGATACACAAATACAATCACATTTTATATTTTCAATATTGCTTATGTTTTTTTTATCATCTGATATTTTTCCAATATCTGCAGAATTAACTTTTTTATAACCTTTGGCCGCTACAACAACATGAGAAGGCTTTATATTTATATTTAAGTCTTTAGCTTCTTTTATAATTTCTGAATTAGGATCTTTTCTTGTATCTAATACTATTGGATCTATTCCATTTTTTTTGAATTCTATAGCAGTTTCATACCCGCTATCATTATTTGTAAATACTAATGGTTTTTTGCCAACTAATACTCCATAAATTTTTAAATACTCTTTAGCTGCTGACGAAAGCATAACACCTGGAGTGTCATTATTTCCAAAAACCAAAGGTCTTTCTATAGATCCAGAAGAAATAATAACTTCTTTTGCACGGATGTACCAAAGTCTCTGTTTTGGAATATATTTTTCTGTTTTAGGCAAATGATCACTAATTCTCTCAGACATAACAAGCATGTTGTGATCGTAATAACCAAAAACTTGAGATCTATTTTTGATAACTACATTTGGCATTGATTTAAGTTCAGATATTATTTTTTCTGCCCATTCTTGTCCGCTTTGATTTCCAATTGTAACTTCGCTGGTTAGAAGACTTCCACCAAATCTCGATTTGTCCTCAGCTAAAATTACTTTTGCCCCATTTTGAGCTGCAGCATAAGCGCTTGCTAAACCGGAAGGACCAGATCCTGTAATTAATAGATCACAATATTCGTATTTATGTTCATATTTTTCTTTATCATGTTTTATTGAAGCTGCTCCAAAACCTGCTGCTTTTCTAATAATTGGTTCGTATACCTTATACCAAAAGCTTTTAGGCCACATAAAAGTTTTATAGTAAAAACCTGCGGGAAAAAATTTGCCTAAAAAATTATTTATTGCACCAATATCAAAATCTACATTTGGCCAACAATTTACACTTTTTGCCTCTAAACCCTCGAATAACTCTTGTTCCGTTGCTCTTACATTGGGATCAACTTCATTATTTCTAGTCATTTGAACTATTGCATAAGGTTCGTCTACACCTGCTCCAAAAAAACCTCTGGGCCTATGATATTTAAAACTTCTACCAACTAAATGAACTCCATTTGCAATTAAAGCCGAGGCTAAAGTATCACCTTCATAACCAAAATATTTTTTTCCATTAAATTTAAATGAAATTTTTTTATTTCTATTGATTAATCCACCTTTATCTAATCTAAATTTTTCTGACATCTTTATACTTCTTCGTTTGCTTTTAATGTTTTAAATATTTCGTGGGTTAATGTGTCTCTTTCAACTTTAATCCATTGTCTGCATCCAGAAATATGTTGCCATAATTCCAGATGTTTTCCTACCGGACTTTTACGTAAATAAACAAAATTGTCCCAATCTTTATCCGAAACTTCTTTATTTAATTCTGGTCTTTTAACTGTTGCATCACCACCATATGAAAATTCATTTTGAGATCGTAATCCACAGTGAGGACATTTAATATGTAGCATTTAAGAAATCCAAGTTTTAGTTCCAAGACCTTTTTCGTCAATTAAATGTCCGGTACTAAATCTATTTAAACTATAACCTGCATTTAGTTCGTGAGGTCTGTCTTGAGCAATTGTATGAGCAAAAGTCCAGCCAGATGCAGGAGTTGCTTTAAATCCTCCATAACACCATCCACAATTTAAATACAATCCATCAATATGTGTCTTATCAATAATAGGTGATCCATCCATAGACATATCCATAATTCCTCCCCATGTTCTAAGCATTTTCAATTTACTTAGAAATGGAAACATTGCTATTCCTTCAGTTAATACATGTTGTAGTGTTGGAAGATTTCCTCTTTGAGCATAACTGTTGTACCCATCAAGATCTCCACCCATAACCATTTCACCTTTATCAGATTGACTGCAATAAAAGTGTCCAGCTCCAAATGTGACAACATTGTCTAAGATTGGCTTAATTGGTTCAGAAACACATGCTTGTAAAAGGTGTGTTTCTATAGGTAATGTCATATTTAATTTTTCTGCTAAAATATTTGTACTTCCAGCAACACAAAGACCAATTTTTTTTGCTTTAATCTCTCCTTTTGAAGTTCTTATTCCTAAAATTTTTCCATTAGAAACGTCAAACCCAGTAACTTCACAATTTTGAATAATGTCTACTCCCATCGAATCTGCTTGACGTGCATACCCCCAGGCAACCGCATCATGTCTTGCTGTTCCTGCGCTAGGTTGCATGAGTCCACCAAAAATTGGAAATCTTACATTTTCAGAAAAATCTGCCATGGGAATAATCTTTTTGACTTCTTCTCTATTTAACAGAACTGCATCAATTCCATTTAAACGCATTGAATTTCCTCTCCTAGAGTAAACGTTCATTTGTGCATCAGAATGTGCAAGGTTAATTATTCCTCTTGGAGAAAACATTACGTTAAAATTTAAATCCTGACTCATGTTTCTCCACAAGTCCATACCGAACTCACTAAACAATCCATTTTCATCATGCATATAATTTGATCTAATTATAGTGGTATTTCTTCCAACGTTTCCTCCACCTATCCAGCCTTTTTCAATAATAGCAACTTTTGTAATATTGTGTTCCTTGGCAAGGTAATATGCTGTGGCTAAACCATGGCCTCCACCTCCTATAATTATAACATCATATTCAGATTTAGGAGTTGGATCTTTCCAGGCAACTTCCCAATCTTTATGACCTTTAAAAGCATTTTTGATAAGGCTGAAGACTGAATATTTTTGCATGATCAAATTTTATCGTAATTAGTATAAATAGTTCTTTATTTTTTTTATATATATTTTTTAGAACTTTAAAAAAACCATAAAAGAAGATATTAATCCAGCTCAAATGAGTTTGAACATATAAAATATAGAAAGCTAAAATGGGCAAAGTAAAATCTGATATTGAAATAGCTAGACAAGCAAAAATGAAGCCCATTCAAGAAGTCCTTAATGGGCTAAACGTACCTGATAAAGCTGAGGTCTATAGTCCAATTGGAAGATATATCGCAAAAATTAAAACTGAATATTTGGATACTTTAAAAAATAAAACAGATGGAAAATTAATTTTAGTTACTGCAATTACTCCAACTCCTGCTGGTGAAGGAAAAACAACAACATCAGTTGGTCTAAACGATGGTCTAAATAAAATTGGAAAAAAATCAATTGTTTGCCTACGAGAACCTAGCTTAGGACCTTCTTTTGGAATGAAAGGTGGGGCAGCTGGTGGTGGTTATGCACAAGTGGTTCCTATGGAGCAAATAAATTTACATTTTACAGGAGACTTTCATGCAATAACATCTGCTCACAATCTTCTTTCTGCTTTAATAGATAATCATATCTATTGGGGTAATAAATTAAACATTGATGTCAGAAGAATTGTTTGGAAAAGAGTTATGGACATGAATGATCGTTCACTGAGATCAATTGTGGTAGATCTAGGAGGTGTAGCGAATGGATATCCTAGGCAAGATGGTTTTGATATTACGGTTGCTTCTGAAATAATGGCCATCTTTTGCTTATCAAATGATTTAAAAGATTTAGAAAATAGAATTGGAAATATTACAGTCGCTTACACTAGAGATAAAAAGCCAATTTACGCTAAAGATTTAAATGCTCATGGACCAATGACTGTTTTATTAAAAGATGCAATTAGACCTAATGTGACACAAACATTAGAAAACAACCCAGCAATAATACATGGAGGACCGTTTGCAAATATTGCTCATGGATGTAATTCCGTTATTGCAACAAAAACAGGATTAAAATTAGCAGATTACGTTGTAACTGAAGCTGGTTTTGGTGCTGACTTAGGAGCTGAAAAATTTTTAGATATAAAATGTAGAAAATCAAATTTAAAACCTGATTGTGTGGTTATTGTTGCAACAATAAGAGCTTTGAAAATGCATGGTGGTGTAGCTAAAGATGATCTTAAAAATGAGAATGTTAAAGCTTTGAATAAAGGATTAGTAAATCTCGAAAGACATATTAATAATGTTAGAAAATTTGGTTTACCAGTTGCGGTAGCCGTTAACCACTTTATAACAGATACCGATAAAGAAGTTGGTGCACTTATGGACTTTTGTAAAACACAAGGTGTAAAATCATCTATTTGTAAACACTGGTCAGATGGAGGAGAGGGTACAAAAGATCTAGCAAATATTGTTGTAGATATATGTAATAATAAAAATACTTTTAAATTTTTGTATGAAGATAAAATACCTTTATTTAAAAAAATTGAAACAATCGCACAAGAAATTTATCATGCAAGTGAAGTAGTGGCCGACACAAAAATAAGAGATCAACTTAAAGATTTTGAATCAAAAGGTTATGGAAATCTTCCAATATGCATAGCTAAAACTCAATACAGTTTTTCAACTGACCCAAGTTTAAAAGGTGCTCCTTCAGGGCATGTGGTTCCAATAAGAGAAGTAAGATTATCTTCAGGAGCAGAATTTATTGTTGTTGTTTGTGGAGCAATAATGACAATGCCAGGTCTTCCAAGAGTTCCTGCTGCAGATTCAATTAAGTTAAATGATAAAGGTGAAATAGAAGGTTTATTTTAATTAAGCTGCTTTTAGATAGTCTAACCAATTTTTTAACTCTAACATTCTAGTTTCTTTTTTTGATTTTTTTATTTCTTCTTCAATAAATTTAATGTGGTTTTGAATTTCTTCCTCATCCTTAAAGCATTTTCTAACAGTTATAAGTTTTTCTTTTCTAAATTTAATTAATGTAATCATTTTATCGTATGTAATTTCAGGATGGTACTGCAAACCCCAAATATCACTTATGCCAGACTTAAAATGAATGCTTTGAACTTTATTAATTTTGTTTGATGCTAAATGAGTAGCTTCATTTGGCAAAGTAACTACTTCATCAAAGTTAAAGGCTGGTGAATTAAATTTTTTATTTTTATGTCTGTATAAAGGATGTTTTAATCCATTTGCATTAATTTCAATATCTTTAGCTATACCAATATGAGCACCATTGGGTGATTTTTTTACCTCTCCTCCTGCTGCTGTTACAGCTACTTGCATTCCCCAACAAATGGCCAAAATATTTTTAATATTTTTGAAACATTCTCTCATAAAAGCGATTTGTCTACGAAT
>CACILF010000015.1 GCA_902587435.1 uncultured Pelagibacteraceae bacterium | reverse complement strand
TATTCCTGAATTAATAAAGTCAAGATTTGCATCCCAATATAAAAATATTGTTACATCAATAAATAACCTTGAAGAAAAACTATATAATATTCATGGTTGGAATTTGGATTTATTTCCACAATATTCAAGTATACAGGATGGTGAAAAATTCTACAATTTTCAAACTATATCTTATTATGAAATTTTTAAAAATAATATTGATCAATTTGTAGAGACAGATTTTGAAAGTTTATCAGACCTTATTGTAGATAAAAAAGAAAGAGATAAACTAATTAAAGAATTTAAATTAAATAATTGGGTTGATGTACATTTATATTCGGTTTTGTTAGTTAATGAATTTTCAAATTTTTTGGAAATTATTGAAAAAGATGATGATTTAATAGTTGCTAAATTAGAAGATGCAGAGAGAAAAAGACTGGATTTACAACTATTGATTAAACAAACGTCATCTAATAAAAATTTTTTTATTTTAGCAAGTATTATTAGCCAGATTTTATCGCTTTTGTTTCTTCTTATTTTGTTTAGAAATTTAATAAAAAGTAAACTATAATAAATTATGACTTTTTCAGAATCTGTATCATCATGTTTTAAAAAATATTTTGTTATTCAAGGCAGAGCTAGTAAATCAGAGTTTTGGTGGTTTCAATTAATTTGGGTTGTATGCTATTTAGCTGCAATACTATCGCCAATCAAGGAGATCCAATTTATATCATTTGGAGTGATAATTTTAATTTTAATACCACTTTTAACTGTTGGTATTCGAAGGCTTCATGATACAAACAGATCAGGAGCTAATTATTTATGGTCATTGATACCATTTGTTGGAAGTCTTATCGTTCTTGTTATGATGCTTGGTGATGGTACTAAAGGTAGAAACCTGTATGGAGATAATCCATCAAAAAAAACCAAAAAGAAAAAATAATTTATTTTTACATTTAGTCTTGTTGAATTATAAATGTTAGAATAAATACTGATGAAAATAACTCATGCCCTCGTGGTGAAATTGGTAGACACAAAGGACTTAAAATCCTTGCCCTTTTGGGAGTGCCAGTTCGAGTCTGGCCGAGGGCACCACTAATATGAATAAACCAATAATTATTTCTGATTCAAATACTAAATCATTAAAGATTAAATCTTTTCTTTTGAAAAATCTGAAAAATTTATCATCCAAATCAAATGTAATAATTGTGATAGGTGGGGATGGTTTTATGCTTAAAACATTAAAGAAAAATAAAAGTTCATCAAAGTATTTTTATGGAATAAATTCTGGAAATTATGGTTTTCTAATGAACAAATTCTCAACAAAACATACTATAAAAAACTTTTCAAAAGCTAAAATGATTACTATTTCTCCTTTAGAATTGATTGTAAAAAATAAACAAGGATTAAAGAAAAAATCAATTGCAATTAACGAAGTTTCAATTTTAAGACAAAGTAGACAGGCAGCATCATTGTCAATCCAAACTGGCGCAATAACAATAATTAAAAAATTAATTTCAGATGGGGTTTTAGTATCAACACCAGCGGGCAGCACAGCTTATAACCTATCTGTTCATGGTCCTATTTTAAGTTTAAATTCAAAAAAACTTTCTATCTCACCAATAAGTGCATTTAGACCAAGAAGATGGAAGGGTAAAATTATAAGTGATAAATCGATTGTAAAAATTAAAAATTTAAATCCTAAAAAAAGACCAATCAGCGCAGTAGCTGATAATTTAGAATTTAGAAATGCAAAAATTATTACAATAAAAACTAATAAAAAAATAAAATTTAATTTACTTTACGACTCAAATAGAAGTCTTCAAAAAAAAATTAAAATAGAACAAATAAGAAGAGAAACATCTTAATGGTGCCCCCGCACGGATTCGAACCGCGGACCTATTGATTACAAATCAATTGCTCTACCAGCTGAGCTACAAGGGCTTGATGGATATTTATTAATTTTCTTTAAACTAATCAAGTTATTTTTTACTTTTCATTAAATGATGAAATGCAATAGCTGCACTATTTGATATATTTAGACTTTCTATTTTTGCATTAATTTCTATTTTAACTAAAAAGTCAGTGTATTTTTCAGTATGTTTTTTAATGCCAAATCCCTCAGAACCAAAAAGAAGAATGTTATTCCCTTTCCATTCGATTTCTGTAAATCTTTTTTTACTTTTTGCATCAAATCCATAAACCCAGAAATTTTTTTCCCTTAAAAATTTTAAAACACTATTTATATTTGATACTTTAAAAATATTTACATGCTCAATACATCCGCTAGCAGATTTATACATTAGTTTACTTTCATCTGGAAAGTGTCTTTCTTTAACAATAATTCCATCTAAATTAAACGAAGCTGCACTTCTAATTATTGAACCAATATTTCTTGGGTCAGTAACTTCATCTAGGCATGCAAAAGTTAAATCCGATTTATTTATAATGAATTCTTTTAAAGATAAGTTATCTAAATGTTCTAGTTCAGCTACATATCCTTGGTGTAAAATATCTTCGTTACCTGTATACTTATCTAATTCTTTTTTGTTTTTAAAATAAACTTTTATATCTTTAAGAAGATTTTGTTTTTGGTTTTCTCTATGGATATTTTTTTTACTTTCTTCTGTTAAAAAAACTCTTAATACCTTACGATTTGGATTTTTTAAGGCTTCCAACACTGCATGTTTACCAACTATAAAAAATGATCTTTTATTCATAAATTTTATTGTTTTTTATACGTTTTTTTACTTATTTTCTCACTATTTCTCGTATTGCATTTATGCAATAAAAATATATAAACCGCTTGTTGTTTAAAGCTTTATTGAACAAGGGGACGCTTCCCCTGCGAAAAGGAGGGGTACCAAAGCGGTCAAATGGGGCGGGCTGTAAACCCGTTGACTTCGGTCTTCGAAGGTTCGAATCCTTCCCCCTCCACCATTTAATTTAGTTTTAAATAATGTTGGAGTGAACTTGGGTGATGCGGGTGTAGTTCAATGGTAGAACGCTAGCCTTCCAAGCTGGATGTAAGGGTTCGATTCCCTTTACCCGCTCCAAGAAATATTAATAAAAAGTAAAGAAAAGGAAAAAAAGGTAAAAATATAATGTCGAAAGAAAAGTTTGTAAGAAATAAACCGCACTGTAACATTGGTACAATCGGTCACGTCGATCATGGTAAAACAACTTTAACGGCCGCTATAACTAAAGTTCTATCTGAAAGTGGTGGTGCGAATTTTGTTGCTTATGATCAAATAGATAAAGCTCCTGAAGAAAAAGAAAGAGGAATTACAATATCAACAGCACACGTAGAGTATGAAACAGAAAAAAGACACTACGCTCACGTTGATTGTCCGGGTCACGCAGACTATGTAAAAAATATGATCACAGGCGCAGCTCAAATGGATGGTGCAATTTTAGTTGTTAATGCTGCTGATGGACCTATGCCTCAAACAAGGGAACATATACTTTTGGCAAGACAAGTTGGAGTTCCAGCGATTGTTGTTTACCTAAATAAAGTTGATCAAGTTCAAGATAAAGAATTGATTGATTTAGTTGAAGAAGAAATTAAAGAGTTGCTAACTTCATATAAATTTCCTGGAGATAAAACTCCGATTATAAAAGGTTCGGCGCTAGCTGCTGTTGAAGGAAAAGATGACGAAATTGGTAAAAATTCAATTATGGAATTAATGAAAGCAGTTGATGAACATATTCCACAACCAGATAGACCAAAAGATAAACCTTTCTTAATGCCTGTAGAAGATGTTTTTTCAATTTCAGGAAGAGGTACAGTTGTTACCGGAAGAGTAGAGTCGGGGGTAATTAAAACTGGAGAGGAAATTGAAATAGTTGGTATTAGAGATACTAAAAAATCAGTTTGTACTGGTGTTGAAATGTTTAGAAAACTTTTAGATACCGGAGAAGCTGGAGACAATATTGGGGCACTTTTAAGAGGTGTTGAAAGAGATGATGTTGAAAGAGGACAAGTATTATGTAAACCAGGTTCAGTTACACCTCATACTAAGTTTGAAGCTCAAGCATATGTTCTTAAAAAAGAAGAAGGTGGAAGACATACTCCATTCTTTACAAAATACAGACCTCAGTTTTATTTTAGAACTACAGATGTAACTGGAGAAGTTGAATTACCATCAGGTACAGAAATGGTAATGCCAGGAGATGATGCAAAGTTTACTGTTAAACTAATTACACCAATCGCAATGAGTGAAAAATTAAATTTTGCTATTAGAGAAGGTGGAAGAACTGTAGGAGCTGGAGTAGTAACTAAGATTATAGAGTAAGCTCCCATAGGAGTGTAGCTCAATTGGTAGAGCGCCGGTCTCCAAAACCGGAGGTTGGGGGTTCGATTCCCTCCGCTCCTGCCAAATTAGAAAGATTAAATATATGAAAAACCCTTTAAAATTTATACAAGAGGTTAAACAAGAAGCTTTTAAAGTTACTTGGCCTACTGGTAAAGAAACTTTACAAGGAACTTTAATGGTTGTTGCAATGGCAATAGTTGCTTCATTATTTTTTTTACTTCTAGATCAGTTTTTAAAGTTCTTTTTAGAATTAGTATTAAAGATCAGCATATAATTTATGAAGAATTGGTATATAGTTCAGTCACATTCAAGTTTTGAGAATAAAGTTGCTCAATTAATAAAAGAGGAAGCGGAAAAAGCAAAAATAGCTGAAAAAATTGAAGAAATAATTGTACCTACGCACGATGTTACCGAAGTAAAAAGAGGAAAGAGAGTACAAAGAAAAAGAAAATATTTTCCTGGTTATGTTTTGATAAAAAGTGAAATGGATAATGATTTGTATCATATGATAAAAGGTATCAAAAAGGTAAGTGGTTTTTTAGGAAGCAAAGGTATACCTGTACCAGTATCAGACAAAGAGATTGAAAAAATTTTAGGCCAAATAAAAGATGGTGTAGCTCAACCAAAATCAAGCATAGAATATACAGTTGGAGAAAAAGTACAAGTTATTGATGGACCATTTGCGTCATTTAGTGGTTTAGTCGAAGATATTGATGAAGAAAAATCTAGACTTAAGGTTTCAGTTTCTATATTTGGTAGACCGACGCCTGTAGATTTAGAATATAACCAAGTGGAGAAAACAAGTTAATGGCAAAAAAAGAAATTAGTGGATACGTAAAGTTACAGATAAAAGGAGGTCAAGCAAATCCAGCACCCCCTGTTGGTCCAGCTTTAGGACAAAGAGGAATAAATATTATGGATTTTTGCAAAGCTTTTAATGAAAAAACAAAAAATTTTATGGGCAAACCAGTTCCTGTAGTTATTACAGTATATAAAGATAAAAAGTTTGATTTCATAATTAAATCACCTCCAGCATCTCATTTTATTAAGGAAGCAGTAAAATTAAAAAGTGGATCACAAGAACCAGGTAGAAATATAGTTGCATCTATAACAAAAAAACAACTCGAAGAAATTGCAAAACAAAAAATGGCAGATTTAAATGCTCACGACATCGATGAAGCTTCTAAGATTATTGCAGGATCAGCGAGATCTATGGGTATAGAGGTAAAAGAATAATGACTTCAAAAAGATATAAAAAATTACCAGAAAAAACAAAAGAACTCAAAGCTGAATTAATTGAAAAATTGATTCCTGAATTAAAAAAAAATTGTACAACAAAGTTTGATGAATCGATTGATTTGAGTTTGCAGATCAATAACAAACAAAAAAAAAGTGAAATAAATTTAAGAACTGTTGTTAATCTTCCTTCAGGATCAGGAAAAAAAATTAAAATTGCTGTTGTTTGTGAAGATGCAAAATCTCAAATTGCCAAGGATTCAGGAGCTGATATTGTAGGTGGAGATGATTTTATAGAAAAAATCAAATCTGGAGAAATAAATTTTGATAAATTAATTTGTACTCCCTCAATGATGATTAAATTATCTAAATTAGGAAAAGTGCTTGGCCCAAAAGGCTTGATGCCAAATCCAAAGCTAGGAACCGTTACAGATGACTTAAAATCAGCCATTTCAAATGCAAAGTTAGGACAAGTTGAAATTAAAAATGATAAAGATGGAAATATTGGCCTAAGTTTAGGGAAGAAATCATTTTCTGACGATAAAGTCATAAAAAATTATATTGCAGTTTTAGATACATTAGAAAGAGAGAAGGGAAATCAAACAATTAAAGGTGATTTAATAAAAAGTGTATTTCTAACTTCAACAATGGGCGTATCTTATAAATTAAAACTTCCAAAGAGTATTTAGCTATGATGAGTAAAGAAAAAAAGCAAAATTATATTTCTGAAATGACAACACAGTTTGATAAATCCGAAGCAGTGATCGTTGCGCATTACCAAGGTTTGTCAGTAAATCAACTAGATGAACTTCGAGCTAAAATGAGAGAACATGGAATAATTTTTAAGATAACTAAAAATAGAATAACAAAATTAGCTCTTGAAAAGACAAGATGTAAAGAATTATCAAAATTATTTACAGGACCTACTGCTGTAGCATTATCGCAAGACGCAATTACATCAGCAAAGATACTAACGAATTTTTCAAAAGAAAATAATAACCTCAAAATTTTAGGGGGAATCATGGGTAGTGATATTTTAGATGTTGCTGGTGTAAAAAATGTCGCTACTTTACCATCTTTAGATGAAGCAAGGGCTAAAATTGTAGGAATATTGAGATCTCCGGCACAAAAAATCGCAAGTATTTTACTTGCACCTGCCTCAAAAATCGCTATTTTAGCGCTCGAAAAATCAAAAAAATAACCTTAGGCAAATTTATTATGGCAGATCTAAATAAAATTATAGATGACTTATCAAGCTTAACTGTTGTAGAAGCTGCAGAACTTTCAAAACAATTAGAAGAAAAATGGGGAGTAACAGCCGCAGCAGCAGTAGCACCAGCTCCAGCAGCAGCAGGAGCAGCACCAGCTGAAGAGAAAGATGAATTTACGATCGTACTTGCATCAGCCGGTGATAAAAAAATTAACGTGATTAAAGAAGTGAGAGCAGTAACTTCTCTTGGTTTAAAAGAAGCAAAAGATTTAGTTGAAGGCGCACCTAAAGAAGTAAAATCAGGTGTAAATAAAAAAGAAGCTGATGAAATTAAAGCTAAATTAGAAGCTGCAGGCGCTAAAGTAGAACTTAAGTAGTAATAGAAAGAATTTTAATTGTTGGTTTTTTAAAATCAACGATAGACATTGATGCATTTATCTTTTACCGAAAAGAAAAATATTAGAAAAAATTTTGGTAAGCTTAAAGAAAGCTTGTCAATTCCTAACTTAATTGAAGTTCAAAAAAATTCTTATAGAGAATTAACTGAAAATAAAATTGATGTAGATCAAAATCTAATCAAAGGTTTTGATAGAGTATTTAAAAGTATTTTTCCAATTGAGGATCTAAATGATAGAGCAACTTTAGAATACGTTTCGTATAGATTAGAAAAACCTAAATTTGACGTAGAGGAATGCATATCGAGAGGATTGACATATTCAGCAGCTCTAAAATGTAAACTTAGACTAGTAGTATATGAAATTGATCAAGAAAATAATACGAAAGATATTTTATCTGCTAAAGAACAAGAAGTCTATATGGGAGAAGTTCCTATGATGACAAATAGTGGAACTTTTATAACTAATGGAGTGCAAAGAGTTGTAGTAAATCAGATGCACAGAAGTCCAGGTGTATTCTTTGATCATGACAAAGGTAAATCGCACGCAAGTGGAAAACTTCTTTTTAATTGCAGAGTTATACCAAATAGAGGTTCTTGGTTAGATTTTGAGTTCGACGTTAAGGATTTTTTATATTTTAGAATTGACAGAAAAAAGAAAATTTTTGTTACAACACTTTTTCAAGCACTAGGATATTCAAAAAATGATATAGTAAATGAATTTTATGAAAAAGAAAATTATTCATATGATCCAAAATTAAAAAAATGGAAAACTAAATTTGATCCTGAAAACTATAAAGCTAAAAATTTTTCTGAAGAAGTCATTGATGCAAAAAACAATAAAGTAGTTGTTAAAATTGGTGAAAAAATTAATTTTTTAACAGCAAAAAAATTAGAAAAAGAGGGACTAAAAGAAATTTATGTTTTGAGTGAATCATTGTATGGAAAATTTCTTCACAAAAGTATTACTATAGGTGAAGAGACTTTTAGCATTGGAACTGAAATAAATGAAACTATTTTAAATAAATGCATAGACAATAATATTCACTTAATCGAAATATCTAAAACAAATTCGATTAATAAAGGACCATATATATTGCAAACATTACTTAATGATAAAAATGAAAATAAAAATGATGCAATTACAGAAATTTACAAAATGCTTAGACCTGGAGAACCTCCAACATTAGAAATAGCTTCACAAATTTTTAACAATCTTTTTTTTAGTTCTGACAGATATGATCTATCTGATGTTGGTAGAGTAAAAATGAACTCACGTTTAAATCTAAATTGTTCAGATAAAATAACAATTTTAAGAAATGACGATATTATTTCTATCGTTAAAAAAATGCTTGATCTAAGAGATGGCAAAGATGAAGTGGATGATATTGATCATTTAGGAAATAGAAGAGTAAGATCTGTAGGTGAACTTGTGGAAAATCAGTCTCGGATTGGAGTTTATAGAATGGAAAGAGCTATAAAAGAAAAAATGACAACATTAGATATTGAATCTGCTATGCCACAAGATCTGATAAATGCAAAACCTCTTACAGTTTCTCTAAAAGACTTTTTTGCAACTTCTCAATTATCTCAATTTATGGATCAAACCAATCCATTATCTGAAATAACTCATAAAAGAAGAGTGTCTGCTTTAGGCCCAGGTGGTCTTACACGTGAAAGAGCAGGGTTCGAAGTGAGAGACGTACACCCAACCCATTACGGAAGAATTTGTCCAATAGAAACTCCTGAAGGACCAAATATTGGTTTAATAAATAGTCTATCGACTTATTCTAAAATAAACAAATATGGTTTTATAGAGAGCCCATACAAAAAAGTAAAAAATGGAGTAGTAGAAGATACTATAGAATACCTATCTGCAATGGAAGAAACAAAATTTACTATTGCTCAAGCAAATTCAATTTTAGATAAAAATGGAAAATTTAAAGAACAGCTAGTATCTTGCAGACAAAATTTAAATTTTATTTTATCAAAGCCAGAAAATATAGATTATATAGATGTATCTCCTAAGCAATTAGTTTCGGTTGCCGCATCATTAATTCCATTTTTAGAAAATGATGATGCTAACAGAGCATTGATGGGATCTAATATGATGAGACAAGCTGTTCCTTTGTTAAAGCCTGAAGCACCTTTAGTAGGGACTGGTATAGAAAGCGATGTTGCTTTAGATTCTGGAGTGACAATAGTTGCTAAAAGAGATGGCATAGTTGATAAAATAGATGGGAAAAGAATAGTAATAAAAGCTACAGATGAAAAAGATTTCAGCAAATCTGGTGTAGACATATACAATTTACAAAAATTTAAAAGATCAAATCAAAATACATGTATTAATCAAAAACCACTTGTAAGAGTTGGAGATAAAGTAAAATCTGGAGACATCATAGCCGATGGTCCTTCGACTAAAATAGGAGAACTTGCTTTAGGAAAAAATGTAACAGTAGCATTCATGCCTTGGCAAGGATACAATTTCGAAGACTCAATTTTAATATCTGAAAGATGTGTTACAGATGATGTATTTACTTCAATCCATATTGAAGAATATGAAGTAATGGCGAGAGATACTAAACTTGGAGAAGAAGATATTACAAGAGATATTCCGAATGTTAATGAAGAATCATTGAAGAATCTTGATGAGTCTGGGGTTGTGTACATTGGAGCAGAAGTTAAACCTGGAGATATTTTGGTTGGTAAAGTTACTCCAAAAGGAGATTCAGCCTCAGGACCTGAAGAGAAGCTATTAAGGTCAATATTTGGAGAAAAAGCTATTGATGTTACTGACACTTCATTAAAAATGCCAAGTGGAAGTGGTGGAATAGTGGTTGATGTTAGAGTATTTAATAGACACGGAATTGAAAAAGATGAAAGATCTATTACAATTGAAAGAGCTGAAATAGATATTGTTCAACAAGATAAAATTGTAGAAGAAGAAATACTGGAAAGAAGTATCAAACAAAGAGTTTCTTCAATTCTATCTGGAATTAAATTGGGCAAGAAAATTAAAAATTTAGAAGCAGGTGAAATTTTAAATGAGAAATCAATAAATGATTTAAACATTTATGAATTATTTAAATTACCACTATCTGATCAAAAAAAAATTGAAGCTTTAAATCAGTTAAAAGAACAATACAATATAGCAAAAAGCGATATACAAGAAAGATTTGAAGACAAAGTATTAAAAATCAAACAAGGTGATGATTTACTTCCAAGTGTAATGAAAATGGTAAAAGTTTTTGTTGCAATAAAAAGAAGACTTAGACCTGGTGATAAAATGTCAGGCAGACATGGAAATAAAGGCGTAGTTAGTAAAATTGTTCCAGTTGAAGACATGCCTTACCGTGAAAATGGAAAACCTGTTGATATTGTTTTAAATCCTTTAGGAGTACCTAGTCGTATGAATGTTGGACAAATTTTAGAAACACACCTAGGGTGGTCATGTACAGAATTGGGAGAAACTCTAAAAAAATTAATAAATGAAAATCAAAAAAAGATTGAAAGAAATGAAAAAATTTCTTCATTCTTAAAAGCAGCTTACGGTCAGGAAACATATGACGAGTCAATAGAAAAGCTTTCAAATCCTGAATTTAAAGATTTATGTGAAAATATTAAAAATGGAATTCCGATTGCCACTCCTGTTTTTGATGGAGCTAAGGAACAAGATGTAACAAAAATGCTAGAGCTGGCAAAACTTCCAAATTCAGGTCAAACCTACTTATGGGATGGCAGAACTGGTGAAAAATTTGATAGACAGGTAACAGTTGGAACAATTTATATGTTAAAACTTCACCATTTAGTTGAAGATAAGATTCATGCAAGATCAACAGGTCCATATAGTTTAGTTACACAGCAGCCATTAGGTGGCAAAGCACAACTAGGCGGACAAAGATTTGGTGAAATGGAAGTGTGGGCTCTAGAAGCTTATGGTGCTTCTTACACGCTTCAAGAAATATTAACTGTTAAATCTGATGATGTAGCTGGAAGAGTTAAAGTATACGAAACAATTGTTAAAGGTGAAGAAAATTTTGAATCAGGTATACCCGAGTCATTTAACGTGTTAGTCAAAGAAATTAAATCATTAGCACTAAATGTAGAATTGAATTAAATATGAAAAAAGAATTAACTGATCTATTTAAAAACTCTGAAATTTCAGAATCACAAAATTTTAATAGTATTAAAATTACTTTAGCAAGTCCTGAAAAAATCAAATCTTGGACTTATGGTGAAATCAAAAAACCAGAAACAATAAACTACAGAACCTTTAGACCTGAAAAGGATGGTTTATTTTGCGCAAGGATATTTGGGCCAATAAAAGATTATGAATGTCTATGTGGAAAATATAAAAGAATGAAATTTAGAGGAATTATATGTGAAAAATGCGGCGTCGAAGTAACAAAATCTAATGTTCGAAGAGAAAGAATGGGACATATAAATTTAGCTACCCCAGTAGCACATATTTGGTTCTTAAAATCTTTACCAAGCAGAATTTCATTAACTATAGATATGAAACTTAAAGAAGTAGAAAGAGTTTTATATTTTGAAAACTTCATTGTGATAGAACCAGGATTAACAGCTCTAAAAAAATATCAATTATTAAATGAAGAAGAGCTTGTAAAATATCAAGATGAATATGGAGAAGAAGCATTTTCCGCAGGTATCGGAGCCGAGGCAATACTTGAAATATTAAAATCTATTAATTTAGAAGAGGAAAAAGCTTTATTAATTAAAACAATTAATGAAACAAAATCTAAAGTTGCTGAGGAAAGATCAATAAAAAGATTGAAATTAATAGAGTCATTTATAGAAACAGGAAATAAACCAGAGTGGATGATATTGACTGTAATTCCAGTAATTCCACCTGAGCTCAGACCTTTAGTTCCTCTTGATGGGGGTAGATTTGCTACTTCAGATCTTAATGATTTATACAGAAGAGTTATAAATAGAAATAATCGTTTAAAAAGATTAATTGATTTAAAAGCTCCAGACATAATAGTTCGTAATGAAAAAAGAATGTTGCAAGAATCAGTTGATGCACTTTTTGACAATGGTAGAAGAGGAAGAGTAATAACAGGAACTGGAAAGAGACCACTTAAATCTTTAGCTGAAATGCTAAAAGGAAAGCAAGGAAGATTTAGGCAAAATCTTTTAGGAAAAAGAGTTGACTACTCAGGGAGATCGGTAATTGTAGTTGGTCCTGATTTAAAATTACACGAATGCGGTTTACCAAAAAAAATGGCTTTAGAATTATTCAAACCATTTTTATATGCTAGGTTGAATAAATTAGGACTTGCTTCTACAATTAAACAAGCAAAAAAACTAGTTGAAAAAGAAAGAGATGAAGTTTGGGACGCACTTGAAATAATTGTTAGAGAACATCCGGTAATTTTAAACAGAGCTCCAACACTACATAGATTAGGTGTTCAAGCATTTGAACCAAAATTAATTGAAGGAGATGCAATTGAATTACATCCATTAACATGTGCAGCATTTAATGCAGACTTTGATGGTGATCAAATGGCAGTTCATATTCCTTTAAGTTTAGAAGCACAATTAGAAGCAAGAGTGTTAATGATGTCTACAAACAATATATTAAGTCCATCAAATGGAAAACCTATCATTGTTCCAAGCCAAGATATGATACTTGGGATTTATTACTTATCTCAACCTCCATATCAGGATAAAAAGATTGAAGGATATTTTGTTAATAATTCAGAGATTGAACATGCTTTGGAAACTGGACAGATTAAAGTTCATTCAAGAATTGTTTCTAGATTTGTAACTTTAGATGAAAATGGGAATACCAAGCTTGAAAAACATATAAGTACAGCAGGTAGATTTTTATTAGCAAATTTATTGCCTAAAAATATAAATAATAAATTTTCTTTAATAGATAGATTGTTACCAAAAAAAGTAGTTTCAGAAATAATTGATCATGTTTTTAGATTTTGCGGACAAAAATCTACAGTTATTTTTTGCGATAAACTAAAAGACTTAGGTTTTAAACATGCATTTAAAGCAGGAATTTCTTTTGGAAAAGATGATTTAGTTATTCCAGAGAATAAACAGCAGTTAATTGAAGAAACTAAAAAATTGATATCAGATTATGAAAATCAATATACAGAAGGGCTCATAACTAGGGGTGAAAAATATAATAAAGTTGTTGATGCTTGGTCTAAATGCACAGATAGAGTTGCAGCTGAAATGATGAAAAGAATTTCTGCTACAGAAGTTACAGAAAATGGCTTAAAAATAAATTCTGTATTTATGATGGCTGATAGTGGTGCCAGAGGTTCTGCCGCACAAATGAAACAACTTGCTGGAATGAGAGGTTTAATTGCAAAACCATCAGGTGAAATTATTGAATCACCTATAACATCAAATTTTAAAGAAGGCTTAACAGCATTAGAGTATTTTAATTCGACGCACGGAGCTAGAAAAGGATTAGCTGACACAGCATTAAAAACTGCAAACTCAGGTTATTTAACAAGAAGATTGTGTGATGTAGCACAAGATTTAACCATCACTAAAAAAGAATGTGACTGCGGAAAAGCCGCAGGAAGTATTAGTTTATCTGAAATAATTGAAGGTGGAAATGTAATAGTTAGCTTGTCAGAAAGAGCCTTAGGAAGAGTAGTAGCTGACGATGTTAAAAATCCGATAACCGGTGAACTTATAATTAAAAAGCAAGAAATTATTGACGAATCTATGTGTGAAAAAATAGACGCAGCGGGAGTTAAATCTGTAAAAGTATATTCAGTAATAACATGTGGATCAAAAGAGGGTGTTTGCGCAATGAGTTATGGTAGAGATCTATCTAGAGGTAAAATGGTTCATGTAGGTGAAGCAATTGGAATGATTTCAGCACAGTCAATTGGTGAGCCAGGAACGCAATTGACAATGAGAACTTTTCACGTAGGTGGTACAGCATCAATAAAACAAGATTCTCAAATAATCACAAAAACAGATGGTATATTAAAAGTTATAAACACAAATTTACTTGAAGATTCAAAAAAGAATATGGTTGTTATGGGAAGAAATACAGAATTATCAATTGAAGATGAAAATGGCTTACAAGTTGCATCTTACAAAGTTCCATATGGTTCAAAATTATTTTTTCAGAATGAAGATAAGGTTAAAAAAGGTGCAAAAATTTGTGAATGGGATCCTTACACGACTCCAGTAATAGCTGAAAAAAGCGGTACTGCAAATTATGTTGATTTAATTGACGGAGTATCATTAGCAGAAACTGTAGACGATGCTACGGGTATATCAACAAAGGCTGTAGTAGACTGGAAGACACAATCAAAAAATACAGACTTAAAACCTAGAATAACTCTTAGAGATGAAAAAGGGAATGTTATAAAAAAAGCTGATGACAATGAAGCAAGATATTATTTAGTTCCTGACTCAATTCTTTCAGTTCAAGACGGGCAAAAAATATTTGCTGGAGATGTTATTGCTAGATTACCTAAAGAAACATCAAAAACTAAAGATATCACAGGAGGTCTACCCAGAGTTGCTGAATTGTTTGAAGCAAGAAAAGCGAAAGATAGCGCTATTATAGCAGAAAACGATGGTAAAGTTATTTTTGGTAAAGAAGTAAGAGGAAAACAAAGAGTTTCAATTGTTTCAGAATCTGGTGAATCTTCAAACTATTTAATCCCAAAAGGTAAACATATAAACTTCAATCAAGGAGAAAGTATTAAAAAAGGTGAATATTTACTTGATGGACAACCACTACCACATGATATTCTTAGAATTTTAGGAATAAAAGAACTAACAGAATATTTTGTTAATCAAGTTCAAGAGGTTTACAGACTTCAAGGTGTTATCATTAACGATAAGCATATCGAGACGATTTTAAGACAGATGCTGAAAAAAATAGAAGTAAAAGAAAGTGGAGATTCAAGTTTATTACCAGGTGAAATTATTGATAGAATAAAATTTGAACAAATGAACGAAAAATTAAAAGCGGAAGGAAAAAAACCAGCTAAAGGTGAGAGGGTCTTAATGGGTATTACTAAGGCATCATTACAAACCGAGTCATTTATTTCAGCAGCCTCATTCCAGGAAACAACTAGGGTATTAACTGATGCTGCGATAAGGGGAAAAGTTGATAAATTATCAGGTTTAAAAGAAAATGTTATAGTTGGAAGACTTGTTCCAGCTGGAACAGGGTCAGTAAAAAATCTTTGGAATAGAAAAGCTTCAGATGATGATAAAAAATTTCTTAGCGAACAAGAAGCAATAGAGACCTCAGAAACCCAAGTAAATCAATAAAAATAGACGTATTTTCTACTCATTTTAATTTGACAAAATACATTTCTATAGTATTTTGGCGATAATTTTTTGGTTGGAATGTAGTACTTCAGTACTAAACGCTGCCATTGATATCATAGTTAATTTCATCAAAAAATTAAAGGAATATAAAATATGCCAACTATTAATCAGTTGTTAAAAAAAAAACGTGCTAAACAAAAATCTAGGGATAAAGTTCCAGCTCTAGAAAGATCTCCTCAAAAAAGAGGTGTATGTGTAAAAGTTTATACTACTACACCCAAAAAACCTAATTCAGCATTAAGAAAAGTTGCAAGAGTTAGATTATCTAATGGACACGAAGTAACTTCTTATATTCCAGGAGAAGGACATAACTTACAGGAGCATTCCGTAGTATTAATTAGAGGAGGAAGAGTTAAAGATTTGCCTGGGGTTAGATATCACATTTTAAGAGGAAACCTTGATACCCAAGGAGTCACTGCTCGAAAACAACAAAGATCAAAATATGGTGCTAAAAAAGGAAAATAATTATTATGTCTAGAAAAAGAAAAGCACCAAAAAAAATTCCAATTGTTGATCCAAGATATAGGTCAGCAATAATACCCAAACTAATTAATTCAATAATGTATGATGGTAAAAAAACTGTTGCGGAAAAAATAGTTTATGATGCAATTGATAAAATTAAATCTAAATCTAAAGATGAACCAATTACAGTATTTAATGAAGCAATAAACAATATAAGACCTACAGTGGAAGTAAGATCTAGAAGAGTTGGTGGAGCAACATACCAGGTACCAGTAGAGGTAAAATCAAAAAGATCACAAGCATTAGCTCTAAGATGGTTAATTGATGCATCAAGAAAAAGGAAAGACAAAAATATGTCTGATAAAATTTTTAATGAAATTTACGATGCATATCAAAATAGAGGATCAGCAATTAAAAAAAAAGAAGACACTCATAAAATGGCAGAATCAAATAAAGCTTTTGCACATTTCAGATGGTAAAAAATTATGCCTAGAACTCATACATTAGACAAATATAGAAACATTGGGATTATGGCTCATATTGATGCTGGCAAAACAACTACCACTGAAAGAATTTTATATTACACTGGAAAAAGCCACAAAATTGGTGAAGTTCACGATGGCGCAGCTACAATGGACTGGATGGAACAAGAGCAGGAAAGGGGAATAACAATTACTTCAGCTGCAACAACTTGTTTTTGGAGAGAACATAGAATTAATATTATAGATACTCCTGGCCATGTTGATTTTACAATTGAAGTTGAAAGATCATTAAAAGTTTTAGACGGAGCAGTTGCAGTATTTGATGGTGTTGCAGGTGTGGAACCACAATCCGAAACTGTTTGGAGACAAGCCGATAAATACAAAGTACCAAGAATTTGTTTTGTTAATAAATTAGATAGAACTGGTGCAGACTTTTTTAGATGTGTTGAAATGATAAAAGATAGGTTAGGAGCAAAACCTTTAGTTCTTCAAATTCCTATTGGAATTGAGTCGTCGTTACAAGGAGTTGTTGATTTAGTAAAAATGAAAGCAATTGTATGGAAAAAT
>CACILF010000014.1 GCA_902587435.1 uncultured Pelagibacteraceae bacterium | reverse complement strand
ACTTTAAGATATTTTTCGCCTATTATAATAAAAATATAAGGTTAATTGATAATTACTAACTTTAGTAAAAAAAATAAGCACCAATACCAAGAAAAGATAAAAATCCTATAACATCTGTAATCGTAGTTACAAAAACACTTGATGATATTGCGGGATCAATATTCATTTTTTTTAATGATACGGGAACTAATATTCCAAAAAGTCCAGCTACTATCATATTTAAAACCATTGAAATTGATATAATTAATGAAAGAGTTATATCATTAAACCATAATTGAACTACCCCTGCGCTAATAATAGCAAATATAATTCCATTTAAAATACCAATTGAAAATTCTTTTAAAATATTTTGAGAAAAATTATTCTTAGTTAATTCATTAGTAGCAATGGTTCTTATTGTAACTGCTAATGTTTGCATACCAGCATTACCTCCCATTGAAGCAACTATTGGCATCAGTACTGCTAAAGCAACAACTTTTTCAATATCTTCCTGAAAAAAACCAATAACAACTGATGCTATTATTGCTGTAAATAAATTTAATAAAAGCCAGGTAAATCTTCTTTTAGTTTTTTTTAAAACACCATCTGTAATTTCTTCATCACCAACACCTGCTAGTCTTAATGCATCCTCCTCAGCTTCTTCTTTTAATACAGTTAAAATATCATCGCTAGTTATCATACCGACTAATTTATTATTTTTGTCGACTACACATGCTGAATTTAAATTATAATTTTCAAATAAGTGACCAACTTCTTCTCTATCCATATCGACAGGTATTGATAATTGCGATTCATTCATTATAGAAATCATTTTGGTATCTCTTGATGTTCTTAAAACTTTTGACGAAGGAACTGTGCCAATAGGTTTAAATTCATTATCTACAACAAAAATTTCTAAAAATTCCTCTGGTAAATCTTTATTTTCTCTCAAATAATCAATTGTTTGTCCAACTGACCAGTTGCTAGGTATTGCAGTGAATTCTCTTTGCATAATTCTAGCAGCAGAGTCTTCTGGATAACTTAAACTTTCTAATAGAACAAATCTATCTTTAGGTGGTAATGAACTTAATATTTCATTTTTATTTTTCTCATCTAAATTTTCTAAAATTTTAATTGAATCGTCTGATTCTAAATTTTTTAATATATATACAATAGAGTCTTGTGATAAATATTTGATAACCTCAGATTGAACAGACTCATTAATTTCAACAAATACCTCGGGATCTATTTTAAAGTTATTAAGTTTAATTAAATTTTCTCTATCATCTTCATTAAGATGCTCAATAATATCAGCTGCGTCAGCGGGGTGCATTTCTTTGAATGAGTTAGAAATAAAAACTGCATCATTATTTGCAATTTTATCTGTTACAACCTTGATATATTCTTTATTAAATTCAAAATTGACTTTTTTATCTTTTATTTTTCTTACTAAAGTCATACAAAACCTTTATTTTTATATGGCACTATTAATGGATAATTTTTATATTACAATTCTTTAATGACTATAGAGATAAAAAGATCAATAAAACCGGTAAATTATTTAGACGCTATAAAATTTTTAGAGGATAGAGTTGTCGAAATAAATAAAAACCAGGCAAAAGAATTAATTTGGATATTAGAGCATCCATCAACTTTTACAGCTGGAACAAGTTCTAATAAAAGCGATATTTTAGACAAAACAATTGATGTAATTAAATCTTCAAGAGGAGGAAAAATTACTTGGCACGGCCCAGGTCAATTAATTTGTTATTTGGTAATTAACCTTAATAATAGAAAAAGAGATATAAGAAAATTTATAAATATTATTGAAAATTCAATTATAATTTCGTTAAAATATTTTGGTATTAATTCTTTTAGCGATAGAAAAAATATTGGAATTTGGTCAAAGTTGGACAACGAAGATAAAAAAATTGGTGCTATAGGTATTAAAGTTAAAAGATGGGTAGCTTATCACGGGTTTTCAATAAATATCAATAATGACATCTCTGATTATCAAAAAATTATACCTTGTGGGATAAAAGATAAAGGTATTACCACTCTTAAAAAAATTAATAATCAAAATTATAATAAACTTTCAGCATTAATTATAAAAAATCTAATTACTAATTTAAAAATTTAAGTCTCTTGGTTTTTATAAGTTTCTTAAAATAGTTTGGTAATAAAGCTTTAAAAGTGAATTTTTGATTATTGATAATAAATTTAATTTTATAGGAATGGAGCATTAACTCTTTATTCTTAGTTTTTAAATTTTTTTCAAACGTGTATTTATAATCTCCATATATAGGATGACCAATAAGTGAAAGCTGCTTTCTTAATTGATGCTTTCTTCCTGTAATGGGATTCATCTCTAATAAAGAACAATTAGAATTTTTATCAAGAACTTTAAAAATAGTCCTAGAGTTTTCAATTATTTTTTTTTTGCCTTCATATCTTACTAAGTCTTGATCCAAAACCCCTTTATTAGCCTCTATTTCACCATAACATATTGCTAAATAAGTTTTATGAATTTTTCTTAGTCTAAACAATGATGTTAACAATTTGGCAGTATCTCTATTTTTTGCAATTATAAATACTCCAGATGTATCTTTATCTAATCTATGAACGGAATATGGTTTGCTATTTTCAAATATTTTACTTTTTGAAAAAATATCAATCAAATTTTTTTTAGATTTAGTGCCTCCTTGTACGGCTATTCCTGACTCTTTATTTACTACAATAAAATTTTCATTATCATCAATAATTAAATCCTCATTTTCTTTAATTATCTCATTTGATGGTTTAAATTTTATACTTTTTTGTATAATTTTTTCTTTAAATTCAAGATTATAAACAATTATTATATCATTAATTTTTAATTTAGTTGAGCTTTTAGCTTTCTTCTTATTAAGCTTTATTTTTCCTGCTCTTAGCGATTTTTCAATTAGTCCTTGAGGTACATTACCAAGATTGTTTCTTATCCATTTATCAATTCGAATGCCTTCGTAAGATTGATCTACGATGTATGGCTTATTCATCTATATATGAATTTATGCTGGGACTACTTTTTTTTCTTCAGTGTTTTTTTTAATTTCTTTTTTTTTTCTATCTACTCGCTTTGCTTCAACATCTCTATCTACAAATTCAATTATTGCCAATGGTGCTTTATCACCATATCTATAACCAGCTTTTATTATACGTGTGTATCCACCTTTTCTACTTTCGTATCTTTTTGCTAATGTTTTTTTTACTTTATTAGCTGATTTAATGTCTTGTAATTTTGAAGCTAATATTTTTGTATTTTGTAAGCTATTTTTTTTTCCCAAAGTTATTATTTTATCAGCTTGTGGTTTTAGTACTTTTGCTTTCGGTAAAGTAGTTGTTATTTGCTCATACTTAATCAACGAATTAAGCATATTTTTTATTAATGCTTTTCTATGTTCGGAAGTTCTATTTAGTTTTTTATATCCAAATCTATGTCTCATTATATTGATTCTTCTAGTTTTTTTGATAATTCAGCAATATTATCAGGTGGCCAGTTAGGAATTTCCATACCCAAATACAAAGACATGGTATTTAAAACTTCTTTTATTTCATTTAAAGATTTTCTTCCAAAATTTGGTGTTCTAAGCATTTCACCTTCTGATTTTTGAACAAGGTCACCAATATAAATAATATTATCATTTTTTAAGCAATTCATTGATCTTACTGAAAGTTCTAATTCATCTACTTTTCTTAGTAAATTTTTATTAAATTCTGGCTCTGATGGCGTTTCTCTAACAATAACTTCCTGTGGTTCGTCAAAATTAACAAACATTCCTAATTGATCTTGAAAGATTCTAGCAGAATAAGCTACAGCATCTTCTGCTGAAATAGATCCATTTGTTTCAACTTCCATAATAAGTTTGTCATAATCTAAGGCCTTACCTTCTCTTGCAGTACTTATGGAATATGAAACTTTTTTAACTGGGCTAAAAAGTGAGTCTATTGGTATTAATCCTAATGGTGGTTCTTCAGGCTTGTTCATATCTGCAGAAACATAACCTTTTCCATTTCCAACTGTCATTTCCATATGAAAGTTTGTCTTTTCATCTAAATTACAAATAACAAGATCTGGATTTAATATTTCTATGTCTGCGACTGGTGTTATGTTTGAAGCTTTAATTTCACCAGGGCCTTTTACATCAAGTACTAATTTTTTTACACCTTCCATATTGCTTTTTAAAGCTAAGGATTTAACATTTAGCACAATATCAGTAACATCTTCTCTAACGCCTTTTATAGATGAAAACTCATGTAAAACTCCATCAATTTGAATTGCTGTGACGGCTGTACCTCTTATAGAAGACAATAATATTCTTCTTAATGAATTTCCTAAAGTTAATCCATAACCTTTTTCTAATGGTTCGGCTACAATTTTTGCATATGACTTGTCATCACTTAATTTAATATCAAGTTTGCCTGGTTTTATAAGTGATTTCCAATTTTTAATATTTATTTCTGAAGTTTCCATTTAAACTCTCCTTTTTTTTGGTGGTCTTGTTCCATTATGTGGCATCGGTGTTGTATCTTTTATAGAAATAATTTTAAAACCTCTTGCTTGTAATGCTCTAAGAGCAGTTTCTCGTCCGGATCCCGGTCCTTTTACTTCTACAGATAAAGTTCTCATTCCAGCTTCTAGTGCTTTAACAGCAGCTGCGTCAGCTGCAACTTGTGCTGCATATGGAGTTGATTTTCTTGAACCTTTAAATCCTTTTTGACCCGAAGATGCCCAAGAAACTACATTCCCATTAGTATCAGCAATTGAAACAATAGTATTATTAAATGTTGATTGCACATAAGCTATTCCATTTAAAATATTTTTTTTAGCTTTATTTTTTTTTGAATACGAGCTTTTTTTTATAGTTTTGACTTTTTCAACTTGATCTTTTTGTTCAGGTTTAGTTTTTTTATCTTTATTCATTAATTAAATATTTATTTTTTAAGTGGTGTTAATTTTTTACCAGCAATAGCAATGGCTTTCCCTTTTCGTGTTCTGGCATTACATCTTGTTCTTTGACCTCTAACAGGAAGTTTTTTTCTATGTCTTGAGCCTCTATATGATGCTAAATCAATCAGTCTTTTTATACTCAAAGAATTTTCTCTTCTTAAGTCACCTTCAACCGTAAAATTTTTATCTATATATTCTCTTATTTTTAGGATTTGTTCATCAGTTAATTGATTAACTCTAGTTGATTTTTTTATTTCTAAAGCATTACAAATTTGATCTGAAAATTTGTCTCCAATTCCATATATATATGTAAGTCCTACATGAACTAATTTATTTTGAGGAACGTTTACACCTGCTATTCGAGCCATAATATTGTGATAAAATTTAGCCTTTTATATAAGAAGTTTTTTTAATTTATTTCTTAAATTTAATAATAGACTGGCTATATAAGACGATTTTTTAAGATCACTATTTTTTAATAAATTATTTCTGGACGATAGTGCAATTTTATTTTTATCACGAATAGTTTTACAAGAAAAAACTTTTACTCTGAACTTTTTTTTTACAAATTTTTTAATCAAAAATAATTGTTGATAATCTTTCTCACCTAAAAAAAGTAAGTTTGGTTTCATTTTTTTCAAAAATTGATTGATAACTGCCAAAACACCTTCAAAATGACCCGGTCTGTACAATGCACACATTATTTTATCTTTTTTACTTAATTTAATTTTTCTATGTTTATTATTTTTGTAAATTTCTTTTATTCTAGGAATTAGCAAATAATCTACTTTAAGTTTTTTTAGAATCTTAATATCTTTTTTAAAATTTCTTGGATAATTTTGAAGGTCGCTTTTTTTATTAAATTGTGAAGGATTTATGAAAATACTTACCAAGGTCTTATTGCAATTTTTTTTTGATGATTTAATAAGTGAAATATGGCCATTATGCAATGAACCCATTGTTGGCACAAAGCCTATGTTTGCCTTAAAATTAACTTCTTTGTTTAATTTATTTATGCTTTTAAAAATTATCATTTATGGTACTTCATTTAATTAATACATTCTAATGATAAGACAAGCAATAATACCACTAGCAGGATTAGGCACAAGATTATTACCTTTAACAAGTGTTTATGCAAAAGAACTTTTGCCAATAAATGGTAAAGCAGGTCTTGAGTATATAATTGACGAATGTATAGATGCAGGCATAAAGGAGATTATTTTTATAATCTCTAAAAAAAAAGAAATTATAAGAAAATATTTTTATAATGATAAGTTTTTTAAAAAAATAATTAAAAAAAAGAAAGATTTAAGAATAATTAATGAATACAAAAAAATTAAAAAATTTAAAAAAATGATAAAATTTGTTTATCAAAATAATCCCAAAGGTACCGGTGATGCTGTTTTAAAAACAAAAAATTTAATAAAAGATAAATATTTTTTAATGCTTTTACCAGATGATTTAATAATAAAGAGAAATTGTTCAAAAGATATGATTTTAATACACAATAAAAAAAAATGTTCGGTAATGGCCAGCATGAGAGTACAAAAAAAGACGATTAATAGATGGGGTATATATTCAAAAAAAAATAATATAAATAAAAATAATTTTTACATTAATGATGTTGTTGAAAAACCAGATATTAAATCAGCACCATCTAATAATGCAGTTATTGGTCGATATATACTACCAAAAAAAATATTTAAAAAACTACAAAATCAAAAAAAAGGTAAAGGTGGCGAAATACATATCACTGATTCTATAAGAAGATTAATAAAAGATGGAGAAACTTTTGTTGGTCATAATTTTAAGGGAAAATACTTAGACTGCGGGACAATAGATGGTTATATAAATTCATCAATAGAGATTTCGAAAATATGAAACTTTGCATGATAGGTACAGGTTATGTTGGACTAGTCAGTGGTGTATGTTTCTCTGATTTAGGTAACACTGTTTATTGTGTAGATAATAATAAAGAAAAAATAAATTCTTTAAATTCAGGAAAAATTCCAATTTATGAACCTGGCTTAGAAGAAATATTAAAGAAAAATTACAAACAAAAAAGATTAATTTTCACTACAGATTTGAAACACGCAGTAACCAATTCAGATATTATATTTATATGCGTTGGAACTCCTACAAAAAAAAATGGTTATTCAGCAGATCTAAAATATGTTTTTCAAGTTGCTAAAGAATTAAAAAAATCTATAAAAAAATATAAAATTATAATTACAAAATCTACTGTTCCAGTTTCAACAGGAGATAAAATAGAAAATATTCTTAAAAATTTAAAAATAAAAAAACTTGTTGACGTGGTATCTAATCCAGAATTTTTAAGAGAGGGAGAGGCTATTAGAGATTTTATTTATCCTGATAGAGTAGTCATTGGAACAGATAGTAAAAAAGCTATTAAAATACTTAAGTCTTTGTACTTACCAATTATTAAAAAAACTAGTAGGTTTTTTAGCACTTCTAGAAGAGGCGCTGAATTAATTAAGTATGCATCAAATGCTTTTTTGGCTACCAAAATTTCATACATTAATGAACTTGCAAATTTATGTGAAAAAACTGGAGTTGATATAAAAGATGTATCTGTAGGAATGGGCTTGGACCAACGTATAGGTGATAGATTTTTGCGTGCAGGACCAGCTTATGGTGGATCTTGCTTTCCAAAAGATACAAGAGCTATTGTTGATACCGCTAGCTCCTTTAAGTCTAATTTATCAATAATAAAAAGTGTTATAAAATCTAATAATGAAAGAAAATTGTTATTAACAAAAAGAGTTGAAAAAATATTAAATAACAAAATTAAAAATAAAAATATAACTTTTTTAGGTGTTACTTTTAAACCAAACACTGATGACATGAGAGAAGCATCTAGCTTATTTATGATTCCACGATTACACAGAAAAGGAGCTAATATAAAATATTTTGACCCATCAGGAAAAAAAATAAATTTTGATAAACTGAAAAATGTTAATTTTTGTAACAATATATCTTCGGCATGTTTAAAAAGTGATCTCATTATTATTCACACTGAATGGAATGAATTTAAACTGCTTAATTTTAAAAAAATTGTTAAAAAAAATAAGTTTGTTGTTTATGATATGAGAAATATTTATTCAGCACACAAAATGAAAAAAGATAAAATTAGATATTTTAGTATTGGAAGATAATTTAATTTAATTCAAAAATTGCATCAATCTCAACAGCAACACCTAGAGGAAGACTATTTGTACTAACAGCAGCTCTTGTGTGCATTCCACTTTCACCAAAAATTTTTACTATAGTGTCAGATGCACCATTAATCACTTTAGGTTGCTCAATATAATCATCTGTAGAATTAACAAATCCTGTTAATTTAATACAAGATTTAATTTTCGATAAGTCATTATTGCAAGATTTTTTTGCTTGAGCTACTATACCTAAAGCACATCTTATTGCAGCATTATATCCATCTTCAGTATTTAACTCTTTTCCAAGCTTACCTTTAATTAAATTTCCATTTTCATCAATTGAAATTTGACCAGAAATATACAATAATTTACCAGCTATTTTTGTTGCAACGTAAGATCCAACAGGTGATGCTGCTTCTGGTAATTTGAATTTTTCATTTTTTATATTTTCTTCAAAACTCATTTTTTCTTTTTAAGCCAATCGCTTAAGGTCTTTTTTTCTTTAATATTACTAGTATCCAAACCTACACCAGATGATTTATTTTTTAATTTGCCTCCCAAACATTTTAAATAATCCTTTGAAAGTTTTTTATACTGTTTACAATCATCAGATGAGTGAGCATAATTTGTTGTGAGTATTAAAATAAAAATTAACGTTAGAATTTTTTTCATTATTTTTTTTTCCTCTTCTTAGATTTATCGTATTCTTTTCTCTTTTCAATTAAAATTAATGCATCTTCCATATTGAGTTCTATAGGGTCTTTTTCTTCAGGTATAGTAGCATTTAGAGATTTATATTTAATATAAGGTCCATATTGTCCTTTCATAATTCTTACTGGTTTTTTGTCTTCTGGATGTTCACCCAAATCTTTTATTAATGATGAAGATATTCTTCCAGGTTTAGCCTCAGCTATTAAAGTAATTGCTCTATTAAGACCTATTGTAAAAAGTTCATCAACATTTTCTAGTCTTGCTGACTTATTATCACATTTAAGATATGGGCCAAATCTACCTGAATTTACTGTTATATCTTCTCCATTTTCAGGATGCTGACCTATAACTTTCGGTAAAGAACATAAATATTTAGCTTTTTCTAAATCAATTTGATCTATATTTATTCCTTTTGGTATAGATACATTTTTAAAATTATCGTTTTTCTTTTTTTTCGATTTACGCTTTTTATTTTCTCTATTTAAAATTCTGTAGTCTTCTTCGTATTGTAAATATGGTCCAAATCTACCATTTTTTAAATATATGTCTTTATCATATTCATTTTTACCAATGAGTTTTGGTTCTGATAATGCATATTGATCATTAGCTTTAGACTTAGATAAAGGTCTAGTAAATTTACATTCTGGATAATTGGAACAACCTATAAATGCGCCACCCCTAAAACTATTTTTCAAACTTAATTCACCATTGTTACATAATTTGCAACTTCTATTAATTTTTCCATTTTCATCAGCTTCGAAAATTAGCTCTCCAAGACTTTCATTAAGTAAATCTAATACTTCTCGAGTTCGTTTTTCCTTAACGTTTGATACATTTGTATTGAAGTCTTTCCAAAAATTATCAAGGACTTTTATCCACTCTTCTTTACCAGTCGTAATATCATCAAGTTGATCCTCTAAACCAGCTGTAAATCCGTAGTCGACATATTTGGAGAATAATTTTTCTAAAAATGCAGATAATAATTTTCCTCTATCTGTTGGAAAAAAACGTTTATTAATTACATCAGCATATCCTCTATTGGATATTACTGAAATAATACTTGCATATGTAGAGGGTCTTCCTATTCCTAATTCTTCAAGTTTTTTTACCAAACTTGCCTCAGAATATCGAGGAGGTGGTTGTGTGTAGTGCTGTTCATCAATAAAATTATCAACTAAAACTTCTTCTTTATTTACATCTGGAAGAATTTTTTCATCTTCATTCTCATCAACTCTTGAAAGTTTTAAAAAACCATCAAATTTAATTGTTGATCCTGAACATTTAAATTGGTTTAAACCGTTATCAGAATTTATTGTAATGGTTTTTCTATCAAATTTTGCTGCTTCCATTTGTGATGATAAAGCTCTTGACCAGATTAAATTATATAGTTTATTTTGATCTGTACTTAAGAATTTTTTTATTGATTCTGGAGTTCTACTTATTTCTGTAGGTCTTATAGCTTCATGCGCTTCTTGTGCATTCTTAGCTTTTTTGCCTGAGTAATTATTAGGTTCTTTTGGCAAATAATTATCACCGTAAGAATTTTTTATAAAACTTCTAAAGTCAGTAACGGCATCGTTTGATATGTTTGTACCATCAGTTCTCATGTAAGTGATCAATCCAACGGTATCACCATCAATATCTATTCCTTGATATAATCTTTGAGCAATTTGCATAGTTCTAGAAGCTCCAAAACCTAATTTACTTGAAGAAGTTTGCTGGAGTGTAGATGTAGTGAACGGACCAAGAGGATTTCTTGTATATATCTTAGAACTAATATCTGAAATCATGTATTTTGATTTTTTAATTAATTCTATAGCGCCATTTATATCTTCTTTATTTTTAAAAGAAAATTTTTCTATTTTTGAATTATTTAATAATACAATATTTGAATTTAAAATATCACCTTTTGTGTTTTTGAAATTTACATTTAAAGACCAAAATTCTTCAGGTTTAAATTGTTCTATTTCATGCTCCCTTTCAGTAAGTAATCTTAATGCAACAGATTGAACTCTACCTGCAGATTTTGAACCTGGTAATTTTGTCCATAGAATAGGGGAGATGTTAAATCCAACCAAATAATCCAAAGCTCTTCTAGCCATATAAGCATCAACTAAGTTGGTTTCTATACTTCGTGGATTATCGATTCCATTAGTTACAGCCTTTTTAGTTATTTCATTAAAAACTACTCTTTCAATTTTTTTATCTTTTAAAAGTTTTTTTTCCCCTAAGTACTCTCTTACATGCCAAGCTATTGCTTCACCTTCACGATCAGGATCTGTTGCGAGAATAATTTTTTCTGATTTTTTTGCAGCATCAGTTATTTCTTTTAAATATTTTTTTGAAAAACTATCAACTTCCCATATCATTTTGAATTTGTCCTCAGGATCTACAGAACCACTTTTGGAAGGAAGATCTCTTATATGACCGTAACTTGCCAAAACTGTATAATTAACACCCAAGTACTTATTAATTGTTTTAGCTTTCGCAGGACTTTCAACTATGACAAGATTCATAATTATTGAAACTACACAAAAAATAGATCAATAGTCAAATTAATAAATTTTAGTCTTGGATTCTTCTTTATTTATCAGTCGTTTAACATTTTCTCTATGAGTATATAAAATTAAAACAAACATTATTATGAAAAAATATTGATTTTCATAACTTGAATTTAAAAAAATCAAAATTGGAATTAACAAGCTTGATAAGATTGACCCAAGTGAAGAATATTTTGAAATAAAAAAAATTATTAACCATGAAACAATAAATATAATTCCAAAAAAATAATTTATAGAAAATAATATACCAACATATGTGGCTACACCTTTTCCACCTTTAAATTTTAACCAAATAGGAAATACGTGTCCAATAAAAGCTGATAAAGATGAAATGTAAACTAATTCTGGAAAATTAAACTTAACATATAACACTGGAATTACAGCTTTTATAACATCTAATATTAATGTAAAATATCCTATTAGTTTATTTCCAGTTCTTAAAACGTTAGTAGCTCCTATGTTTCCAGAACCAACATCTCTTATATCTTTTTTTAGAAAAAATTTTGTTAATATTAGTCCAAAAGGAATAGATCCCATCAGATAAGAAATCGAAATAACTAGAATTAATTCCATAATTAAATTTTAAACAACTCTTCTCCTTTTACAAATGTATTTGTTACTTTACCTTGCAATTTTCTTCCTTCAATAGACGTATTCTTAGACTTTGATATTAAATTTTCTTTTTTAACTACCCAGGGTTTATTTATATCAAGTATGCAAAAATCAGCTTCATTACCAATACTTAAGTTTCCTTTATTTATTTTTAAAATTTTAGCTGGATTACAAGTTAATGCTTTAATTATTTTGTTTAGCTTTATAGATTCGTTGTGATAGAGTTCTAGAGCCAAAGGTAGAAGTGTTTCAATTCCCGAAGCACCTGTTGCAGCTTGAGCAAATGTTAGTCTTTTTTGTTCTTCATCCTCAGGTTTATGGTCAGAAACTATTACATCAATTAAATCGTTATTTACTCCTTTAATCAGGGCTAACCTATCATCCTCAGTTCTTAGCGGAGGTGATAATTTTAAAAATGTTCTAAAGTCACCTATATCATTTTCATTTAAGGACAAATTATTTATAGAAACACCGCAAGTGAATTCTACATTCTCTTTTCTTCTTTTAATTACATCAAGAGATTTTTGTGATGAAATTTGTGATATATGATATCTGCAATTAAAATCTTCAAGCAAAGTTAAATCTCTCTCAATAATAATTTTTTCTGCCAAATCAGAAATGCCTTGGAGACCCAATTTTGTTGAAATAATTCCATCATTAACCATTCCATCTTTTGCTAGTTCTCCATCTTCAACATGCTGCATAATTAGGCAATTCAAATCGTATGCAGATCTCATAATTCTTGACATTAATCTTGTATTTTGAATTGTTTTATATCCATCAGTAAACCCTATAATTCCTTTAGCTTGAAGAAGACCAAACTCAGTCATATTTGTGCCTTCAAGATTTTTTGTTAAAGATGCAGTAGGAAATATATTAATTTTTGCCTTATCTCTTCCTCTTCTTTTTAAAAAGTCAACTATAGAAACATTGTCTATAATAGGATTTGTGTTAGGCATTGTAACTACTGATGTTACTCCACCTGATAAAGAAGCTTCACTTAGTGTTCTAAAATTTTCTTTATATTCAAAACCTGGCTCTCCAACAAAAACTCGCATATCGACAATTCCTGGAATTATATAATTACCTTTCAAATCAATATATTTTTCTCTAGACGGTATATTGTTTGTATTTACTTTTTTACCTACAGCTTCAATTAATCCATTTTCACCAATTATTAATCCACCAACTTCATCTATAGAGTTTTGAGGGTCAATTATATTGGCATTTAAAAAGTATTTTTTTTTCATCATTCACAAAATATTTTAAGGCAAGCCATTCTTACCGCAACACCAAGTTCAACTTGTTCTTTAATTACACTTTTATTTATATCATCAGCTAAATTTGTATCGATTTCTATACCTCTATTCATTGGTCCAGGGTGCATTATTAAAGCATCATCTTTAGCAAATTTTAATTTATCTGGTGTCAATCCATAATATTCATAATATTCTCTGTTAGATGATAGGAAAGAGCTAGTCATTCTTTCATTTTGAAGTCTAAGCATCATAACTATATCACAATCTTTTAATCCTTTTTTCATATCTGAAAATCTGTTAACCCCAAGTTTATCAATATCTTTTGGCATTAAATTTGATGGAGCAATAATATTTACTTCTGCTCCTAACATATTAAGCAAATAAATATTTGATCTTGCAACTCTTGAATGAACAATATCTCCACATATTGCAATTTTTAACCCTTCAATTTTTTCTTTTCTATCTATAATAGTTAAAGCGTCTAACAAAGCCTGCGTTGGATGTTCTCTTCTTCCATCTCCAGCATTAAGAACTGCACAATTGACTTTTTGAGATAATAAATTTGATGCTCCAGAATCTTGATGTCTTACTACAATAATGTCAGGATGCATCGCGTTGAGGGTCATAGCGGTATCAATTAGCGTTTCACCTTTTTTTATTGCAGAATTATTTAAATTCATTGACATAACATCTGCACCTAGCCTTTTTCCAGCCAATTCAAATGAACTTTGTGTGCGTGTTGAAGGTTCAAAAAATAAATTTATTTGTGTTTTTCCTCTTAAGATATCTAATTTTTTGTTTTTACTTTTATTAAGAGCAATAAATTGTTTCGCTTCAGATAAAATAAAGTTTACATCGGCAATTGATAGATCTTGGATTCCTAGGAGATGTTTTTTTGAGATTTTAATAGCTTTTTTTACATTTGCCATTAAAACCAACTCTATAACTATAGAGCGTCAATAATGCAAGCTTAATTATTTAAAAAATCTAAAACACCTTGAAGTATAAAGGCAGCAGCATTTTCATCTATATTTTTTACTCTTTTTGTAATATTTACATCTAGTTGACTAGATAAATTGAACGCCCCAACTGTTGAAAGTCTCTCGTCCCACATAAATATCGGTATTTTGATTTTTTCAGATATTATTTTTACTTTATCCTTTACTGATTGTGATGAACTACCCTCCGTACCATCCATATTTTTAGGATTACCAAATACAATAACTTTAATGTTATTTTCATTAACTATTTTTTTTAACTCATCTGCTAAGATTTGAATATTTTCATAATTTACTGTTTTTAAAGGAATAGCAATTTTTCTATTTTCATCAGAAATTGACAAACCAACTCTTTTGGAACCCATATCAACTCCAATAAGTCTAGATTTGTTATTTATATGGTTCTTTATATCGTTAATGTCCATCATATTGTAATTTTCATATTAAATGATAATTTGCCCTTAATTTAAATATCACATGAGCATAGATCTTAAAACAGTTAAACATATATCCAAATTATCAAGAATTTCCTTAGATGAAGAAAAAGCTAAGAAATTAGAGACTGATTTAAATTCAATATTTAAATGGATTGAACAACTTAATGAGTTAAAAACTGAAAATATCGAGCCACTAAGTTCTATTGCTGAAACAAAATTAAGACTTAGAAAAGACGAAATTAAATCTAAAAATATTAGAGAAGAGATACTTAAAAATTCTCCAGATGAAAACAAAGATTTTTTTGTTGTTCCAAAGGTTGTTGAGTAATGTCAAATATTATCGATCTTAGTTTATCAGAATTAGCTTCAAATATAAAAAATAAAAAAATTTCATCTAATGAGGCCACATCAGCGTACGTTGAAAGATCAAAAAAATCTAAATATTTAAACACATATAATGAAGAAACCTTCGAGACCGCTTTAAAAAAAGCAAACGAGTTTGACTCAAAACCTGATTTTAATAAAAAACTACCTGGTGTACCAATTGCGGTAAAAGATTTATTTTGTACCAAAAATATAAAAACAACAGCAAGTAGTAAAATACTAAATAATTTTATACCAACATATGAGTCAACAGTTACTCAAAATTTATGGAATGATGGATCTATTCTACTAGGTAAATTAAACTGTGATGAATTTGCGATGGGTTCTTCAAATGAAACAAGTTATTTTGGCAATGTAATTAGTCCAATTGATAAAGATTTAGTTCCAGGAGGTTCTTCGGGTGGTTCTGCATCAGCCTTAGCGGCAAAATTAACACCTGCAACTATAGGCACTGACACAGGAGGATCAATTAGACAGCCCGCATCATTTACAGGTACAGTTGGATTAAAACCTACTTATGGAAGTTGCTCTAGATATGGAATAGTTGCATTTGCATCATCTTTAGATCAAGCAGGTCCTATGACAAGAAATGTTAAAGATTCAGCGCTCTTATTAGAAGTAATGAGTTCCTTTGATAATAAAGATTCAACTTCTGTAGATTTTAAAAGACCAATATATTCAAAAGATTTGTCGAAAGACATTAAAGGTAAAAAAATTGGAATTCCAAAAGAGTACAGAGTTGAAGGTATGTCTGAAGAAATTGAAAAACTATGGGAAGATGGAAAAAACTATTTAAAAGATTGTGGCGCTGAAATCATTGATGTGTCCCTCCCGCACACAAAATTTGCATTACCAACTTATTATATTGTTGCTCCAGCTGAGGCCTCATCCAATCTTGCAAGATATGATGGTGTAAAATATGGCTTTAGAACTGAAGGTGATAATTTAATCGATATGTACGAAAAAACTAGGTCTGCAGGATTTGGTGATGAAGTAAAGAGAAGAATTATGATCGGCACATATGTTTTATCATCTGGTTATTATGATGCATATTATTTAAAAGCTCAAAAAGTTAGAAGATTAATTAAAAATGATTTCAATAATGTATTTCAAAAAGTTGATGCAATACTAACACCCTCGACACCTTCTTCAGCTTTTAAAATTGGAGAAAAATCAAACGACCCAGTTTCCATGTATCTAAACGATATATTTACAGTTCCTGTAAATCTTGCTGGTTTACCTGGAATTTCTATTCCTGCAGGATTAGACAAAAAAGGATATCCACTAGGTCTGCAAATAATTGGTAAATCTTTTGATGAACAAAATATTTTAAATATAGCTTATTCTATGGAAGATAAAATTAATTTTAAATTTAATTTAAAAGAATGGTGGATGAATGAGTAAAGATTTTTTGATTGATAGAAATGGAAAAAAATATGAAGTAGTAATTGGACTTGAAGTTCACGCGCAAGTACTATCAGAATCAAAATTATTTTCTACATCACCTACTAAGTTTGGCAGTGAACCAAATACACAAGTAAGTTTAGTAGATGCAGCATTTCCTGGGATGCTACCAGTAATTAATGAATTCTGCATTAAACAAGCTATAAAAACTGGAATTGGATTAAACGCTAAAATAAACAATAAGTCCATTTTTGATAGAAAAAATTATTTTTATGCAGACTTGCCACAGGGATATCAAATATCTCAATATAAAGACCCAATTGTAGGAGAAGGTTCTGTTGTTCTTGATTTGGCATCAGGATCAAAAACTGTTGGAATTGAGAGATTACATTTAGAACAAGATGCTGGAAAAAGTATTCATGATATTGACCCAAAGAATACATTAGTTGATTTAAATAGATCTGGTGTAGCTTTAATGGAAATTGTAAGTAAGCCAGATTTAAGATCGCCGGAAGAAGTTAATGTTTATATAAAAAAATTAAGATCAATAATGAGATATTTAGGAACTTGTGATGGAAATATGCAAGAAGGCTCACTTAGAGCAGA
>CACILF010000013.1 GCA_902587435.1 uncultured Pelagibacteraceae bacterium | reverse complement strand
ATTTTTACCATTTGAAAATTTTTTTAGAAAATTTGGTTTAAAAAAAATTACCCAAGGGTACAACTCTTTTTCAAGTGATGTTGAACGTAAGATAATTACTATAAATAATATTAATTTTGTTCCATTAATTTGTTATGAAATAATTTATTCAGGAAAAATTAATAAAACAAATAATGATTTTGATTTAATATTAAATATTTCAGAAGACGGTTGGTTTGGTAATTCTGTGGGTCCATACCAACATTTCTCACACTCAATATTTAGGTCTATAGAGGAAGGAAAGAATTTAATTCGTTCAGCCAATAATGGTATTTCAGCATTTATTAACCCTAAAGGACAAATAATAAGTCAGATTAAATCAACTGAGAGGGGAGTTATTGAGATAAAAAGTTTTGAACAAACAAAAAAAACTCTTTTTAGTTCTTTTGGTAACAAGATCTTCTTTTATTTTTTATTAATTTATATTAGTTTGTTTTTTTTTTTAAAAAAAAGAGGAGAATAGATGAAGAAAAATTTTTTATTTACTAGCGAGTCAGTTTCAGAAGGTCACCCAGATAAAGTTTGCGATAGAATATCAGATATGGTCGTTGATAGCTATTTAGGAGCAGAACCTCAGTCAAGAGTAGCCTGTGAAACATTAACAACCACAAATAAGGTAGTTTTAGCCGGAGAAGTAAGAGGACCAGAAATTAAAAAAGATGATTTAATTCAGAAAGTTAGAGAATGCATCAAGGATATTGGTTATGATCAAGATGGTTTTAGCTGGAAAGAAACAACTAAGATTGAAACTCATTTACACGCTCAGTCCGCAGATATAGCCATGGGCGTAGACTCATCTGGAAATAAAGATGAAGGTGCTGGAGACCAGGGAATTATGTTTGGATATGCATGTAATGAAACTGATGTTTTAATGCCAGCTCCAATTCATTACTCACACAGAATTTTAAGATTAATGGCTGAAGATAGAAAATCTGGAAAGCTAAAAGGAATAGAGCCAGATTCAAAAAGTCAAATTACAATTGAGTATAAAGACGGCGTACCTAATGCTGTAAAATCAGTGGTGATCTCTACACAACATTCCAAAGATGTTGACTTAGCAAAGGTTAAAGAACTTTGTGTGCCATACATTGAGAGATCTATTCCAGAAAAATTATTAGGAAATCTTGATGAAAATGAGATTTATATAAACCCTACAGGAAATTTTGTTATAGGTGGTCCCGATGGCGATAGTGGATTGACTGGTAGAAAAATAATTGTAGATACTTATGGAGGAGCAGCTCCACATGGTGGAGGAGCTTTTTCAGGAAAAGATCCTACAAAAGTTGATAGATCGGCAGCTTATGCATCAAGATATTTAGCAAAAAATGTAGTGGCATCGAAGATAGCAGATAAATGTTTAATTCAATTAGCATATGCAATTGGTGTATCAAAGCCTTTATCAATTTATGTTGATCTATTTGACAATGATGAGGAAAAAAATAGTCATGTAGAAAAATTAATTAATGATAATTTTGACTTAAGTCCAAGAGGAATAAGAGAAATGTTAGGTTTAAATAAACCAATATATGAAAAAACATCTGCATATGGCCATTTTGGAAGAGAGCCAGGGTCTGATGGCTCATTTTCATGGGAAAAAACAGATAAAGCAGATATATTTAGGAAGTAATTAGAGTTGAAAATATAAGAAAAATACATATATTCACATCACATTATTGAAATTTCAAAATGGGCTTCGGCCCATTTTTTTTTGGAGAACATAAAAATGTTAAATAGAAGAGCAGATAAATTAGAATTATTAAGAATAGCAGAAGCTGTAGCTTTAGAAAAATCTATAGATAAAGAACTAATTATTGATTCTATGGAAAGTGGTATTGCTAAAGCTGCTAAATCTAAATTTGGCTCAGAAAACGAAATAAAAGTTTTAATTGATAGAGACAGTGGGGATATAGGAATATTTAGACAACTAACTATTGTAGAAAACCCAGAGAATTCAAATTTAGAAATTAGTTTAGATAAAGCAATTGAACTTAATGAAACAAATAAAGGAAAAAAAATAGGAGATGAAGTTTTACAGCCTTTACCATCATTTGATTTTGGAAGAATAGCTGCTCAAACTGCAAAACAAGTCATAAGCTTTAATGTAAGGGAAGCTGAAAGAGAAAGACAGTTCCAAGAATTTAAAGAAAAAAAAGATACTATTGTTAGTGGAATTGTTAAAAGGTTAGAATTTGGGAATGTAATTGTAGATCTTGGAAGAACAGAATCAATAATACAAAAAAATGAAATGATACCTAGGGAAAATATTAAAGCAGGAGATAGAGTTAAAGCATATTGTTTAGATGTTAGAAGAGAACCAAAAGGGCAGCAAATATTTTTATCTAGAGCCCATCCTAAATTTATGGAAAAACTTTTTGTTCAAGAAGTTCCAGAAATCTATGATGGTTTAATCGAAATTAAATCTTCAGCTAGAGACCCTGGAAGCAGAGCAAAAATATGTGTTAAAGCAATTGATACTTCATTAGATCCAGTGGGTGCTTGTGTTGGAATGAGAGGTAGTAGAGTCCAAGCTGTTGTAAACGAACTTCAAGGAGAAAAAATTGATATTGTAAACTGGTCAGAAGATCCAGCATTAGTAGTTTCAAATGCTTTATCACCAGCAGAAGTTCAAAGAGTTAATGTAGACAATGAATCCAAAAAACTTGATGTAATTCTTACTGAAGAAAACTTAAGTAAGGCAATAGGTAGAAGAGGCCAAAATGTTAGATTGGCAACAAAACTTTTAAACTATGAAATTAATATAATGACTGATCAAGAAGATTCAGAAAAACGACAAATAGAATTTAAAGAAAAAACTGAAAATTTTGTTAAAAACTTAGAGTTAGATGAAACACTAGGTCAATTATTAGTTGCTGAAGGATTTTCATCAATTGATGATATAAAGGATAGTAAAATTGAAAGTTTAACAAAAATTGAGGGAATTGAAGAAGACACAGCCAAAGAACTTATTGAAAGAGCAGATGAATTTTACAAAAAAGATCAAATGGAAATAAACAAAAAAATTAAAGATTTAGGGCTTGAAAATGAATTAATTAATCATGAAGGCTTAACTCCAGGCATGCTTGTTACACTAGGAGAACAAAGTATTTTAAAATTATCAGATTTTGCAGATTTATCCTCGGATGAACTTACTGGTGCCTATGATATTATAAAAGGAGAAAAGGTTAAAATTAAAGGATATTTAGAAGATTTTGCTCTTTCTAAAAAAGAAGCTGATGAATTAATTATGTCAGCAAGAGAAAAAATTTATAAAGATTGAGAGATGAAGCATGGAAAAGAAAAAATTAAAGTTAACTATTTCTGGAAGTTCAAAAAAAACAATTAATAATATTAATTTAGCAAAATCACATGGAAAAAATTCTGTAGTAATTGAAAAGAAAAATTCAAGATTTGGATCAAAAACCTCTTTTTCTAAAAACCCGCATCAAAGAAATACTTACAGTAAGCCCAAAACGAGCTTTGTACCTAGAGAACCAATAATTTCAAAACCATCATCAGTAAATGATTTTGAAAAGAGAAAGTTGGCAGAACAAAGAGCAACAAAAAGACTAAAGGGAGAGATTGCTCAAAAAGGAAAAATCGGATCAAAAAGAAGAGAACTAAAATTAACTGTATCTAGAGCTTTGAGTGAAGATGATATTGGGTTTAAATCAAGAAGTTTGGCTTCTTTAAAAAGAGCAAAAAAAAAAGAAAACAAAGAATTAAATAAAGGTGAAAAATTAGAAGATTTAAAGCCAGTAAAAAGAGATGTTAATATACCCGAAGTAATAACTATAAGAGAACTTGCAAATAGAATGGCCGAACAGTCTAGCAGCTTAATAAAACATCTTTTATCAATGGGAGTAACAGCAACAATTAATCATAGCATTAATTCTGATATTGCAGAATACCTTGTTCAGGAATTTGGACATAACCCAATTAAAGAAGAAAAAGCAGAAGAAAAAATAAAAAAAATTAAAGAAATAAAATCACAAAATTTAAAAAGTAGACCACCAATAGTCACTGTAATGGGGCATGTTGATCATGGTAAAACTTCTGTTTTAGATGTTTTAAGAAAAGCAAATGTAGTATCAGGAGAATTTGGTGGAATTACTCAACATCTAGGAGCTTATCAGATAATTTATAATTCAAATAAAATAACATTTATTGATACACCAGGGCATGCGGCATTTACTGAAATGAGAGCGAGAGGATCTAAATTAACTGATATAGTTATTTTAGTTGTTGCTGCCGATGACGGAGTAAAACCTCAAACGATAGAATCAATTAAACATGCAAAAGCTGCAAAGGTACCAATTGTTGTAGCTATAAACAAATGCGATCTTCCCGAAGCAGATCCTCAAAAAATAAAAAATCAATTGTTAGAACACGAATTAATTGCAGAAGAACTTTCCGGAGAAACTTTAATAGTAGAAATATCTACAAAAACAAAAGAAAATTTAGATAAATTAATAGAATCGGTTTTGTTGCAGGCAGAATTACTAGACTTGAAAACTGATTACGATTTAAAATCAAACGGGGTTGTGATGGAGTCCAAAATTGACGTTGGCAGAGGTCCAATAGTAAATATAATTGTAACTTCTGGAACTTTAAAAAAAGGAGATTATTTTGTAAGTGGACTAAAATGGGGAAAAGTAAGAGCCTTAATTAATGACCAAGGCTTAAGTGTAGATAAGGCAAACCCATCAACACCAGTAGAAGTATTGGGTATTAATGGAGCAGCAAAAGCGGGAGATGATTTTGTTGTAGTAGAAAATGAGAAAGAGGCTAAATCATTATGTGAGGCCAGAGTTCAAGAAAACCTTGATGGAAAAAATCCTTTAACATTTGTGACACAAGATTCAGCATTTAAAGATAAAAATTTAGAAGAGTTAAATATAATTATTAAATCAGATGTCCATGGATCGTCAGAAGCAATAAAAAATGCTATTTCTCAAATAAAACATGATGAAGTTAAACCAAAAATAATATTGTCCGATATTGGGATGATTACAGAAACAGACATATCTTTAGCAAAAGCTTCTAATGCTGTTGTAATTGCTTTTAATGTAAAACCAAGTAAAGAAGCAAAAAAAGCGGCTGAAAGAGATAAAATTGAAATTAATTCTTATAATATTATTTATGAATTATTGGATTATATTAAAAATAGACTGTCAGGCTTGTTAACTCCGGATGTAAAAGAAAAAATTATAGGTTCAGCAGAAATTCTTGAAATATTTAAAGTTTCGAAAGTTGGGAAAGTTGCCGGATCAAAAGTAATTGAAGGAGAAATTTTACAAGATTCTAGTGCAAGAATTATACGTGATGGAACAATCGTATTTAATGGAAAAATTGGATCGATATTTAGAGAAAAAAATCAAGCCAAACAAGTATCAGCTGGTTTAGAATGTGGTATTACAATAAGAAATTTTAATGATTTTCAAAAAAATGATATTATTGAAGTGTATAATTCTACAATAACTGAAAGATCAATATAAATAATATGAGCAAATTAGGAAAACCAGTTTCACAGAGACAATTAAGGGTTGGCGAAATGATTAAACAGGCTTTAGGCATGATATTTTTAAGAGATGAAGCGAAATTGCCTAATCTAGAGACAAGAGAAATAACTGTTACCGAAGTAAGAATGAGTCAAGATCTTAAAATTGCCAAAGCATTTGTTTTACCTCTTGGTGGAAAAAATGCACAGGAAATAGTTGGCAAACTTAAAGAATTTTCATTTGTAATTAGAAAAGTTTTATCAAAAAAAATAACAATGAAGTATTTACCTAAACTTCTATTCGTTAAGGATGAATCTTTTGATTATGCTGAAAAAATTGAAAACTTAATAAAACAAACAAATAAATAAGGAAAGAGATGACAAAAAAGAGTAAAGAACTAGCTATTCATGATAAAGACACTGGGTCTTCAGAAGTTCAAATAGCACTACTAACTGATAAGATTGAAAATTTATCAAATCATATAAAAAAATCTAAAAAAGATAAACATTCTTCTGTAGGTTTACTAAAAGCAGTAAATAGAAGAAAAAAATTATTAGATTATTTAAAAAGAAATAAAATAGAATCTTACCAGAACGTAATATCCAAATTAAATTTAAGAAAGTAGAAAAAAATGTTTAAAGTATTTAAAAAAGAAATTGAGTTAAACGGAAAAAAAATAAGTTTAGAAACTGGGAAAATTGCAAGACAAGCTGACGGGTCAATAATTGCAAAATGTGGAGAAACAGTTGTTTTAGCAACAGTTGTAGGTGCAAAAAAAGTAAATCCAGATATGGATTACTTTCCATTATCAGTAAATTATCAAGAAAAGTATTATGCAGCAGGAAAAATTCCTGGTGGCTATTTTAAAAGAGAAGCAAGACCAACTGAAAGCGAAACACTAATTTCAAGGTTAATTGATAGGCCAATAAGACCATTGTTTCCAGAAGAATTTAAAAATGAAGTACAATTACTTCCAACAGTAATATCTTATGATAAAGAAAATGAAGCAGACATACTATCAATTATTGCTTCATCAGCAGCTTTGGCTATATCCGGCATGCCATTCATGGGTCCTATTGGAGCATCTAGAGTTGGTTTTATTGAAGGTAAATATGTTCTTAATCCATCAAAAAAAGAATTAGAAAATTCAAAATTAGATCTTGTTGTAGCAGGAACTAAAGACGCAGTTTTAATGGTTGAGTCTGAAACAAGTGGTTTAACAGAAGAAGAAATGTTAAATGCAGTTAAATTTGGCCATGAAAATTTCATTCCAGTAATCAATATGATTGAAGAACTTGCTGCAGAATGCAAAAAACCTGATTGGGTAGTAGAGAAAAAAGATGTTTCTGAAGTTAAGAAAAAAATTGAAGATGAATTTACAGATGAATTAAAGAAAGCTTTTTCAATCAGAGATAAGAAAGAAAGATCAAATTTAATTTCTGAAATAACTGATAATGCTAAAAAATTATTTGAAGAAAATGAAAATTTTACAGATTTAGATGTTAATTCTGAGCTTAAAAATTTAGAAAAAAGAATAGTTAGAACAGATATACTAAAAAATAAAAACAGAATTGATGGAAGAGGACTTTCAGATGTAAGACCAATCATGTGTGAAGTTGGAATTTTGCCAAGGACTCATGGTTCTGCTTTATTTACAAGGGGCGAAACACAAGCAATTGTGACAACTACTCTTGGAACTTCAGATGACGAACAGAGAATCGAAAGTTTGGAAGGTCTTCAAAGAGAAAGATTTATGCTTCATTATAATTTTCCCCCATTTTCAGTTGGTGAAACTGGTAGAATTGGAACAGGAAGAAGAGAAATTGGGCATGGAAAACTTGCTTGGAGAGCGATTAATTCGTCTTTACCTTCAAAAGAAAGTTTTCCTTACACGTTTAGGATTGTATCAGAAATAACAGAGTCTAATGGTTCATCATCAATGGCAACAGTTTGTGGAACTTCATTAGCATTAATGGATGCAGGCGTTCCAATAAAAGAACCGGTTGCAGGTATTGCTATGGGATTAATTAAAGAAGGCGAAGATTTTAGTGTATTATCAGACATTCTTGGAGATGAAGATCATTTGGGCGATATGGACTTTAAAGTTGCCGGTACGAAAGATGGAATTACATCTCTTCAAATGGATATTAAGATAACAGGAATTACATTTGAAATAATGGAACAAGCTTTAAAACAAGCTAAGGATGGGAGAATTCACATCCTAGGTGAAATGAATAAAGCTCTAAATAAATCAAGAGATGGTGTTGGTAAACACACTCCGAAGATGGAAAAAATCACTGTAGATAAAAAAGATATTGCTACAGTTATTGGAAAAGGAGGCGCAACAATAAGAGAAATAGTTGAAAAATCAGGTGCTAAAGTAGATGTTAATGATGAAGGAGTTGTAACAGTTGCAGCACCAGATGAAGAATCTAGAAATATTGCACTTCAATTTATCAAAGATCTTACTGCTAAAGCTGAATTAAATAAAATTTATAACGGAAAAGTTATGAAAATTATGGAATTTGGAGCATTTGTTAACTTTCTTGGAAAACAAGATGGTCTGGTTCACATATCAGAGTTAGCTGATAAAAGAGTTGCTAAAGTAACTGATGTTGTAAAAGAAGGTGATGAGGTAAAAGTTAAAGTTATAGGTTTTGATAGAGGAAAAGTTAAACTATCTATTAAACAAGCAGAAATTTAAAAATAAAAATTGAAGTTGTTGATTACTTAATTTTATATTTTATTTTACTAATTAGAAAAATAGCTACTCCACTTAAAACGGCAAACACTTCTAATGCATGACCAGAATTTCCCAAAAATAATTGAACAAAATAAAATAGAATACAAATTACAAACCAAACTAGTATTAACATTACTTACTCTTTTTTTTTTCTCTTTTAAGCTTTCTCTTTTCTTTAAGTGAAAGTTTAGATTTTTTCATAACACTTGCATCTTTGAATGATTTACCGCTATATCTTTTAGACATGAAATTAAGTTATATTTTTTGGATCAGGCATACCAACTTTATTATAACCAGCATCTACATAGTGGATTTCACCAGTTACACCACCACCGAGTTCACTCAATAAATATAAAGCTGAATTTCCAACATCATGAATATCTACATTTCTTTTTAAAAACGAGTGGTCTTCATTCCATTTATATAAAAATTTTGCATCACCAATTGCTGATGCTGCTAAAGTTTTAATTGGACCAGCGCTTATCGCATTTATCCTAATACCTTTTGCACCCAAGTCTCTTGCTAGATATTTAACGCTTGCTTCAAGTGCAGATTTACAAACACCCATTACATTATAATTTGGAATGGCTTTATTAGACTCATAAGTTAATGTAATCATACTTCCACCTTTATTCATTATTTTTGAAGCCTCTTTCGCAACCTCAGTAAATGAAAAGCATGAAATTAACATACTTCTTAAAAAATTTTCTCTAGTAGTATTTAAGTATTCTCCTGATAATTCTGATTTGTCTGAAAAGGCAACTGCATGTACAACAAAATCAATTTGACCCCATTTTGATTTTATATCTTCAAAAAGTTTTATTACTTCATCTTTTTTTTCAACATCACAGCTAAAAGTTACATTTGAATTTAATTTTTCAGCTAAAGGAACTACTCTTTTTTTTAAAGCATCTCCAAGATAGGTAAATGCCAATTCAGCCCCTGCTTCTGCTAATTTTTGAGAAATTCCCCAGGCAATAGATCTTTCATTAGCAACGCCCATAATTAATCCTTTTTTACCCTTCATTAAGCTCATAAATTAAACCTTTTCAAAAACTAAAGTTGCATTAGTTCCACCAAATCCAAAACTATTAGACATAATAGAATTCAAAGTTACATCTTTTTCAACTTTTGTAACTATTGGATATTTTTTTGCTTCATCATCCATGTCGGTTATATTTATAGAAGCTGATATAAAATTATTTTTCATCATAATTAAACTATAAACTGCCTCATGTACCGATGTAGCTCCTAATGAATGACCTGAAAGAGATTTTGTAGAACTTATTTTAGGAATATTGTCTTTAAAAACTTCTCCCACAGCTTTTAATTCTGTTATATCTCCAACTGGGGTTGAGGTTCCGTGTGTATTTATATAATCAATTTTATTTTTACTTGTATTTAAAGCCAGTTGCATACATCTTACAGCTCCTTCTCCAGATGGAGCTACCATATCATATCCATCAGAAGTTGCTCCATAGCCAGTTAATTCAGCGTAAATTTTTGCTCCTCTTGCTTTTGCATGTTCATACTCTTCTAGAACCAAAACTCCACCACCACCTGATATTACAAATCCATCCCTAGTTTTATCATATGGTCTAGATGCTTTTTCAGGAGTATCATTATATTTTGAAGAAAGAGCTGTCATAGCATCAAACATTGCTGTCATTGCAAAGTGAACTTCATCACTACCACCAGCAAATACAATTTTTTGTTTTCCAAGCTGGATTAGTTCCATTGCATTTCCAATACAATGGCCACTTGTTGCGCATGCTGAACTAATTGTATAGTTAACACCTTTAATTTTAAATGGCACTGCCAATGTAGCAGAAGCGGTACTAGACATAGTTCTTGGTACAACAAATGGCCCCATTTTTTTTGGATTTTTTTCTCTAGTTTTGTCAGCAGCAAGAATAACATTTTCGATTGATGGTCCACCAGATCCCATAATCATTCCAGTTAAAATATTACTTACATCTTTTTCTTCCAGCCCAGAGTCTTTAACTGCTTCAGCCATAGAAATATAATTATATGCTGAGCCGGGCCCCATAAATCTTATAAATTTTCTATCAACATAGTCTTCAAGTTTAATATTTGGTTTGCCATGAACGTTACTTTTTAAATTATATTCTTTATATTCTTCAGAAAATGTAATTCCAGATTTTGAATTTAATAAAGATTGATAAACTTCTTCTTGATTATTGCCCAAACAAGACACAACTCCAATACCAGTAACAACTACTCTTTTCATTATTTAAATAATCCTACTTTTAAGTTTTCTGCTAAGTAAATTTTTTTTTCATCTGCTAATAAAATTCCATTTGCCAAACCAACTGTTGTTCCATTTGGAGACATAATTTTTTTCATATCAATTACATATTTTGCTTTTTTTACACTTTTTAAAACTTCTCCAGTAAACTTTACAGTGCCAACTCCCAGGGCCCTTCCCTTACCAGGATTACCAAGCCATCCTAGATAAAAACCTACCAGTTGCCACATTGCGTCTAAACCAAGACATCCAGGCATAACTGGATCTTCTTTAAAATGACAATTGAAAAACCAAAGATCATCTTTTATATCTAGTTCAGCAGTAATAGAGCCTTTTTTAAAAGCACCATTATCTTCTTTAACTTCTATTATTCTATCAAACATAAGCATTGGAGGAAGTGGTAATTTGGCATTTCCTGGCCCAAAAAGTTCACCATTTCCACAATTAATCAATTCTTCATAGCTATATGATGATTTTTTTTCCATAATATTAGATCTTTAATACTTTATTTATTAAAATTACAATATACAAATTCTCAAGGTTTGTTATAAATTTGGCAAAAAAATGGATAATAATACAGATTTTATTGAAAAATTAAGGTCATCAGGGTTAAGGCCCACCAAACAAAGAATAAGAATTTGTAAATTATTATTTGATAGAAAAAAAACATTTCATTTTACAATTAACGATCTTTCCAAAACATTAAAAAAAGAAAATATTAAACAAATATCTTTAGCTACCATATATAATACAGTTCATTCTTTTAAAAAAAAAGGGTATTTAAAAGAAATATCTATAAATAGAGAAATGAGTTATTTTGATACAAATACCTCGGATCATCATCACTTTCTTGATATAAATACGAACCAACTAATAGATTTAAAAAAAGAGGATGTTGAGAAAGTACGAATTAAAAAAAATTTACCTGGCAAGAAAATTAATTCTATAGAAGTATTAGTGAAAATTGAAAATAGTAACTAATCTCAAAAATATTACAAAATAGTAAAGTTGTATAAAATTGCATTGAGACAATTCTGGTGTATTGACACTACTTTAGAATCATTATAAATTATAAAAATGAGTAATGAGTTAATTAAAGAACAATCAAAATGTCCTTTTACAGGCGTGGGAACCCCACCAAAGCATCCAACCGGCAAAGGACAAACTAATAAAGATTGGTGGCCTAATAGCTTAAATTTGAAAATTTTAAGTCAACATTCATCATTGGTAAATCCAATGGGGGAAAAATTTAATTACAAAAAAGAATTTAAAAAACTTAACTTTAAAGCATTAAAAAAAGATCTTCATAAATTGATGACTGATACACAAGATTGGTGGCCTGCAGATTATGGTCATTATGGTCCATTTTTTATTCGTCTTGCTTGGCATGCTGCTGGAACTTATCGGACAGGAGATGGAAGAGGTGGTGCTGGAACTGGAAATCAAAGATTTGCTCCATTAAATAGTTGGCCAGATAATGTAAATTTAGATAAAGCAAGACTTTTACTATGGCCTATTAAAAAGAAATATGGAAAAAAAATATCTTGGGCAGATTTATTTATACTTGTTGGAAATATATCTCTAGAGTCAATGGGTTTCAAAACTTTTGGTTTTGGGGCTGGAAGAGAAGATATATGGGAGCCAGAAGAGGATATTTATTGGGGATCTGAAAAAGAATGGCTTGCAGTAAATCGGTATAGTGGAAAAAGAGAACTAGAAAACCCTTTAGGAGCATCACATATGGGTTTAATTTATGTAAATCCTCAAGGACCTGATGCTAATCCAGATCCTTATTTAGCTGCTCATGATATTAGAGAAACTTTTGGACGTATGGCAATGAATGATTATGAGACGGTAGCACTCGTTGCAGGTGGGCATACATTTGGAAAATCTCATGGTGCTGCACCAGAGTCACATAAAGGTCCTGAACCAGAAGGTTCAAAGATTCAAGAACAAGCAACTGGGTGGAATAGTAACTACAAAACTGGCTTAGGTGTAGATACTATTAGTAGTGGTATAGAGGGCGCATGGACTTCAAACCCGATTAAATGGGATATGGGATATTTTGATAATTTATTCGGCTATAATTGGGAATTAACTAAAAGCCCTGCAGGAGCTTATCAATGGAAACCTAAAAGAAATGGACATGATATAGAAATGACCCCAGATGCTCATGATAAATCTAAAAAAAATCTTCCAATGATGCAAACTACTGACCTCTCATTAAAATTAGATCCTAAATATGGCCCAATTTCAAAACATTTTCATCAAAATCCAAATGAATTTGCTGATGCCTTTGCAAGAGCTTGGTTTAAACTTACTCATCGTGATATGGGTCCAAAAGCAAATTATCTTGGTTCTGATGTTCCAAAAGAGAATTTAATCTGGCAAGATCCAATTCCAAAAAATAAATATAAACTTAAAAATAAAGATATTGAGCTATTAAAGAAAAAAATATCTAAATCTGGTTTATCTGTTTCTCAGCTAGTTTCGACTGCATGGGCATCAGCATCAACTTTTAGAGGATCAGATAAAAGAGGCGGAGCGAATGGAGCGAGAATAGCTCTTGAACCTCAAAAAGATTGGAAAGTTAATAACCCTTCAAAATTGTCTGCTGTAATAAAAATTTTAAATAAAATTAAAAAAGGATTTGATTCAAAAAATAAATCGGTTTCTTTAGCTGACTTAATAGTTTTAGGAGGATCAGTTGGTATTGAAAATGCTGCTAAAAAGAGTGGTAAAAAAATTAAAGTTCCATTCAAAGCAGGAAGAGGTGATGCAAAGCAGGATCAAACAGACAAAAATTCATTTAATCTACTTGAACCTATAGCAGACGGTTTTAGAAACTATATTAAGTTGCATGCTAAAGGATATACTAATGGGAAAGGTATTCCTACTACTTCAGCTGAAGAAATGTTGATAGATAAGGCCCAACTTCTTGGATTAACCGGACCAGAAATGACAGTTTTAATTGGAGGTATGCGAGTATTAAATACTAACTATGACGGTTCAGATTATGGTGTATTTACAAAAAAACCTGGATCATTAACTAATGATTTCTTTGTTAACCTATTAGATATGAAAACTACTTGGAAAGAAATAGATAAAGAAGAACAGTTTTTTGAGGGAATAGATAGAAAAACAAAAAGAATAAAATGGAGAGCAACGCGTGCAGATTTAATATTTGGGTCTAATTCACAATTAAGAGCACTATCTGAAGTTTATGCCACAGATGACTCAAACGAAAAATTCTTAAATGATTTTATATCTGCTTGGACAAAAGTAATGAATTTAGATCGTTTTGATTTAAATAAGAGTTAATTAAATTCCCCATACATTTTTTGTTTCAATCCATCCGGAGTAGTTCCCAGTTTCAATCCTACACCAATTAACTTCACATTTTTTTATAATTAACAATCTACCTTTCTCTAATTTTATTATAGGCTTTGAAAATTTACTATTTTTTTTGAAAACAATTTTATCTTCAAGAATAATTAATGAATTTAATTTTCTAAGCATAATTCTATGAATCCAACCACTATTTTTTTTATGATCTATTATTCTTCTAAAATTATCTTTTTTATCAATTACTTTAATTGGTAAAAATTTTTTTTTATAAATATATTTGATAGGATAGTCTTTTCCTGGACCATACCTTACGTATACTTTATCTTTTTTTAAAGAAAGGAAATAATTACTCTCTTCAGCAATAACAATAGAAGGGTTTAATAAAAAAAAAAATATTATTATTAAAAATTTTTGCATATACAATTTTTCTTTTTATTAAATTCTGCTTTTCTAAAATTTAAATTAAGTAAATCTAAAATTAAGATTTTTTTATTTGATTCTTTACTTAAATTCAAAATTTTCTTTAAAATTTCTATTGCTTGAATATTGCCAACAATACCAGCTACAGGTCCCAATATGCCTTCAAATTCACAATTTAATATTTCATCAGAGGGCTCTGATTGATAAAAGCACTTTAGACATGGATTATTTTTATTTTTAAAATCAAAAGTAAAAATATGTCCATCCATTTTACTGATGGCTCCAACAATTAAAATTTTTTTATATTTTATAGAGTATTTATTTAGTAGAAATTTAGTTTTAAAATTATCAGACCCATCAACAATAAAATCATAATTTTTAAAAATTTTTTCAATATTTTTTTTTTCAATTTTTTCTTTAAAAGCTTCTATTTTTACTTGTGGATTAACTAGTTTAATTTTTTTTTTTAAAACACTAACTTTAAATTTTCCTATATCTTTAGAGTTATATAATGACTGTCTATGAATATTAGAAATATTTATTTTATCATGATCAATAATTCCAATATTTCCAACACCTGCTCTACTTAAGTAATCAATTACAGGACAACCTAATCCTCCTGCTCCTACAACTAAAACTCTTGATTTGATTATTTTTTTTTGCCCTGAAGGTCCAACATCTTTTAAAATTATTTGTCTAGAATATCTTTCAACTAACTTTTTATTTAAAATATTTTTCATTTACCAGTTGATCCAAAACCACCCGATCCTCTTATGGACTCAGGTAACTGATCTACTTCTTCAAGTTCCATTTTTAGTATGGGCATTAATACCATTTGAGCTACCCTATCGTTATTATTTACAATAAAATCTTTATTTCCATGGTTAAACAATATTATTTTTAATTCACCTCTATAATCACTATCAATAGTTCCAGGAGCATTTAATACACCTATATTAGATTTTGCAGCAAGTCCTGACCTAGGTCTTATTTGTATTTCTAAATCTTCTGGTATAGCAATAGACAAGCCTGTTGGAATTAATTCTAAAGAGTTAGGTGCAATTTTTATTGGACTATCAAGACACGCCATCAAATCCATGCCTGAAGATCCGCTAGTTTTGTAATCGGGTAATTTAACTTTTGAATTGAGCCTTTTAACTAAAACTTTAACCATTAATTTAACTGAGAAATTATTCTATTAACTATTTCGTTAGCAAGAATTGACTTTTTCATTTTTGGAAGATTTTCTTCAGAATGATTTTTATAATATATTGAAACTTTATTGAAGTCTGAATCAAAACCTATATCATTTTCAGATATGTCGTTAGCGATTATCCAATCACAATTTTTTTCAGATAATTTTTCTAAAGAATTTTTTTTAAGAGAATTTGTTTCAGCTGCAAAACCAACTACTAATTTTGGTCTAAGAGAATTGTGATTAGAAATATGCCCTAAAATATCAGTATTTTTTTCTAATGAAAGTTGAGAAATTTTATTTTTTTTTATTTTCTCTTTTTTACTACTTTTTACTTTAAAATCTCCAACAGCAGCTGAGAAAATTGCAACATCTGTTGGTAGATTATTTAAAGTTGCTTCTAACATTTCATCAGCTGATTCAACTTTTATTAAATTTATACTTTTAACTGGATTTAAATTTACTGGTCCTGATATTAAGGTGGTATCAAAACCATTTTGACTTAGAGATTTTGCAATTTCATAACCTTGCTTGCCGCTAGATTTGTTTGTTATAAATCTTACAGGATCAATATATTCATGAGTTGGTCCTGCGGTTACAAGTGCTTTAAATTTTTTATTATTTTCTAATTTTTTGAAATAATTTTTTATATAATTTATAATAGTTTCTGGCTCAGACATTTTTCCCATACCATACTCTCCACAAGCCATTTCGCCAATTTCAGGTCCAATTATTTCATGACCAAAATCAATTAATTTTTTTAAATTATTTTTGTTTGATTGATGTTCCCACATTCTTATATTCATAGCAGGTGCAATAAAGATTTTTTTATCAGAAGCAAAAACAACAGTAGAAGCTAAATCATCAGATAATCCAAAACTAATTTTTGAAATTGTATTTGCAGTTGCTGGAGCTATTAAAATTAAATCTGCCCATCTTGATAATGAAATATGGTCCATTTCAGATTCATTATCTGAATTAAATAAATCAGTATAAACTTTTTCTTGCGATAAAGATGCTACAGAAAGTGGTGTTACAAAATTTTTTGCATTATTTGTAAGAATTGTTTTTACAAATGAGCCATGCTTTTTTAAAAGTCTAATAACTTCCAAACTTTTATAAGCTGCAATACCACCACATATTATTAACAGGATTTTTTTTCCATTTAAATTTGTCATGGGCAGATTAAAATACCATGACTCCAAGAAATACAAGCAATAATAATCCAATAATACTTTGATTTCTAAACGATTTCATTTCTAGTTTTTTTTCATTTAATGCCGAAAAAGAATTGGACTCCTGAGGTATTTTTCCGCTAGCCATGAAAGTTAAAGCTTGGTTAGCTTTGTCCATTATTTTTGGAAGTTCAGGAATTTTTTTCAATACTTCAGCAGAATCTTTCAAAGTTTCAGTTAAATTATTAATTGGATCTTTGGTTTCTTTAAGCCACTTTTCTAAAACTGGCTTTGATGTTTCCCAGATATTTGTGTTAGGGTTTAATTTTCTAGCAACCCCTTCAACTACAACCATTGTTTTTTGTAGAAGTAATAACTGGGGTTGAGTTTGCATATTAAATTTTTCAGTAACATCAAATAGTTGTTTTAACAATTTCCCCCCCGAAATATCCTTAACAGATTGTCCGAAAATAGGTTCTCCTATAGATCTTAATGCTTGAGCTAATTCACCAACATTAACATTATTAGGAACCAGTTCAGCTAAGATATGTACTTCTGCAACTTTTTTGTAATCTCTTTGAACAAATCCATACAGTATTTCTGCTAAGTAACGTCTATTTAGTTTATCCATTCTTCCCATAATACCAAAATCAATTGGTATTATCCTTCCATTCTCATCTATGAAAAGGTTTCCCTGGTGCATATCTGCATGGAAGAAACCATCTCTAACAGCATGTCTTAAGAAGTGTTGAATTATATCTGTTGCAAGATTTTCAATATTAATTTTTTTAGATTCCAAAATTTCTTTTTCTCTTATAGAAACTCCATCGATCCAATCTAAAACTAAAATTTCCTCGCTTGTAAAACTCCAATAGATTTTAGGGACATAAAAACCTACATCATTTTTTGTATTTTCAGCAAATTCATTTGCCGCAGCTGCTTCGAATCTTAAATCCAT
>CACILF010000012.1 GCA_902587435.1 uncultured Pelagibacteraceae bacterium | reverse complement strand
TATTTTACTAATTAAATAATCTTTTTAGATCTGAATTTATTAGACAATTTAATAAAATCTTAGTTCCATCAAAAGTTAGATGAGAATCATGATAATTATAAATTTTACTAATTGTTTTTTTGGATTTTTTTACAATACATTTTTTTGTATCATAAGTTTTAATATTTGATCTAACCATAAGATTTGTCATTTTAGGAATAAAATTTTTGGTTTCTTCATCAAGGGGAATAGTTAACTGACTAAGCAAAACAGTCTGTTTTTCGGGGAAATACATAAATCCAACATCATAGTTATTTGCTTTAAACAATTGATTTAATTTCTTAATACAATTAATTTCTTCGAATTTTACATTTTTTGATAACGTGTATTTTACATTTATAATATAATCATCTGGTGGAAAAATAGTAGTAGTTGGATCAAGAATTATCTCAGATCTATTTTGTAAATAATTTTTTAAATATCTTATTTGATGCCATAAAAAATTTATATAATTAATTTTTTGTAATTCAAATTCATTATCATCTAGATCTTTTATTAAATAGTTATTTATATTTTTAGTATTACAATAATTTCTAAATCCCCATCTCTCAGGTGCAATAAATAAAATTTTGTTAAAGTACAAATTTTTTGATTTATTTAAAAGAATTCCATGCTTTCTTGCACCATTATAAATACTTATATCTTTATAATAATTACATAAAAGTTTAGGAAATGTTTCGTCATCATTTTGACCAGAACCAAATGTTTGAGAGGTTCCAAGAACCAGAACAGATTTAGATTTTTTTGAATCGTAGCAAGCTACGCGATTTCCAAATTTATTTATAGTAATTATATTTTTTTTGTAATATCTTTGAAGAATATAGTTTCTACTAGCATCACCACTTTCATTAACTTTAAAACTTAATTTATTATTTTGTTTGTAAGCAATCGTATCGAAAAATTCCCAACCTCTAAAAAAGAATAATTTAGGAAAAAGTAAGTAAATAATAATTAATCCAATAAAAATTAAAAATGGTGTAAATAAAATTTTATAAATATTTTTTTTGTAATTCATTTAAAATTGATAATATAAAAAAGTTGTTGGTGTACTTAATTGAAGCAAACATATGAATAATAAAATACCTGATAAAATTGAATAAAAAGAAATCTCACTATCAATTTTCCTTTTATAGCTTAATTTTCTAAGTTTTTGTTTATCAAAAAAAGATTCCACTAGATCATAAGTTGATTTAGTTTTTAAAATTAAAAACATTGAAATAATTAAAATTATAATTAATTTTATATTTGGCAAAATAAAATTAATCCCATTTATACCAAACATTCCTTTATATATATAAATACCACTAGATACGCTTTCGGCTCTAAATATTACAAATGAAAAAACAACAGACAAAAATGTTAATAACCAATAAATTTTTTTTATCAGATGGTTATCATCTATACCTTTGAAAAAATTTCTATTTCTCCATAGGTGATTAGCAATCATCATTAAGGCATGTATCATTCCAAAAATAGCAAAAGTCCAATTTGCTCCATGCCAAATTCCTAGTAAAAAAAAGGTAATTAAAATAGGAAAAATTAGGGAAAATAAACTTTCTATTAAAATTGTTTTTCCTGTTGAATACCTAATCATTTTTAAACTCAGAGGATTAAATAAATATTGATTAATAAACCTTGTAAGTGACATATGCCAGCGTTGCCAAAAATCTATTATACTTATAGATTTAAGTGGTGAATTAAAGTTCCATGGTAGGAAAATACCAAATAACAAAGATAATCCAATGGCCATATCTGAATAACCAGAAAAATCAAAATATAATTGTATCATATATGATAAAGATGCTAGCCAAGATAAAAAAAAATCAGGATTAAAATTTGAATTCAGATTGACATAAAATTTATCAACATAAATCCCAAGAGTATCTGCAATAATAACTTTTTTAGAGAGTCCAATTATAAAAATAATCAATCCAACAGTAATTTTTTTTATATCAGGTATAAAAGTATCATCTTTTTTAATTTGAGGCATAACTTGTTTATGGTGAATAATGGGTCCTGCCACCAAATGTGGAAAATAAGTTACAAAGAATAGGTAATTTTTAAAAGAATAGTATTTTGATTTATCATAATAGGTATCGATTAAATAAGCCATTTGAGTAAAAGTAAAAAAAGAAATACCAATAGGCAGTATAATGTTTAAGTTGTTAATAACCGGAATTTTATAATATGAAAAAATATAATTTATATTATCAATAAAAAAGTTAGTATATTTAAAGTATGACAATAAAAATAAATTTAAAAAGATACCAATAAGTAATACATTAAATTTATTTTTAGGTGAAGTAGTATAAATTTTTTTTCCTATATTGAAATTAATTAATATTGAAACTATTAAAACAGGTAAGGAATATAAGCTCCAATAACTATAAAAAAAAATTGATATGAAACCTAACCAAGTAATTCCATAGGTTTTTTTTATTTTTGATAGTAAAAAAAAACCAAAAAAGGCAACTGGAAGAAATATAAAAATAAAGTTGTAAGAATTAAAGATCATTTTTTAATTTATTATAGAATCGTTAAAGTTTTTTTATAGAATTAACAATATGTCAAAATTTTCAAATTTTAGCAATATTAGAAACATTACACATAATGTGAAAACAATATTATATAAACAACAACTCCAAAATACTGAAAGAAACAGCGTTGCACTCTTAAAAAATTTTCATATTATGGCTATATGAAAGTACCAATTTTAATACCTAATATTTTTAATTATCCTTTCACTTATAATTCAGATTTAAACCTTAAAGTGGGAGACTATGTCATTGTACCATTCGGAAAGACAAAACTTGTTGGAATAGTTTGGGATGATTTTGAAAAAAATAAAAATAAACAATATTTAGTAAAGAATGTAATTAGAAAATTACAAATTCCACCTCTAAATATAGAAACAATCAATTTTTTAAAATGGTTTTCAGAATACAATATAGTCCCAATAGGAATGTCGTTAAAATTACATTTGTTGAGTAACGAAGCTATTGAGATGCAAAATAATGAAGAAATAAAAAAATATAACACATATAAAAAACCTTATAAAATAAAGCTTTCTAGTGAACAATTAAATTCAGTAAACGATATTACAAAAAATGATAATAAATTTAGGGTTCATGTAATCCAGGGAACTACAGGGTCAGGAAAAACAATTGTATATTTTAATAGTTTAAGAAAAAAAATAAACAAAGGTTTCCAGGGGTTAGTTTTGCTACCTGAAATAGGATTAACTGAAGAATTCCAAAAAAAATTCAAAGAATTTTTTGGTTTTGATGCTGCCATTTGGCATTCATCAGTAACAAAAAAAAATAAAAAGATCATTTGGAATGGTGTTGCCACAGGAAAAATTAAAGTATTAATTGGAGCAAGATCATCTTTATTCCTACCCTTTTCTAATCTTGGAATTATTATTGTAGATGAAGAACATGATCAATCTTACAAACAAGATGAGGGAGTAATTTACAACGCTAGAGACATGGCTATTTCGAGAGCTTCTTTTGCAAATATACCAATTAATTTAGTAACAGCAGTACCTTCTTTAGAAACTTTCGATAATATAAAAAAAGGAAAATATTTACATTCAAGATTATATAAAAGATATTTGGATGCAAAACTCCCAAATCATGAAATTATTAACTTAAATAAAAATAATTTAAAAAATAGTTTATGGATATCTGATAAAACTATTGAAAAAGTAAAAAATCATTTAAATAAAAATGATCAAGTGCTTTTTTTTGTCAATAGAAGAGGGTTTGCTCCATATGTTCTTTGTAAAAAATGTTTAAAGGTGCATACGTGTCCTAACTGCTCTATAAATTTGGTTTATCATAAAAAAAAAGAAAATCTAATTTGTCATTACTGTGGCCACAAAAAAAAATTAATTAGAAAATGTAACGACAATAAAAATTGCGAATATGTGTTCAGTGGACCTGGTGTTGAAAGAATTTATGATGAAGTAAAAGAAATCTTTCCAGAAAAAAAAATTACTATTTTTTCAAGCGACACCATGAATAAAAAGTCTTCTTCAGAAATTTTAGAAAAAATAAAAAGTAATAAAATACAAATTTTAATCGGTACCCAGCTTATTTCTAAAGGGTTTCATTTTCCAAATTTAAATTGCATAGTTGTTATTGATATAGATTTAACTTTACAAGGGCATGATTTAAAAGCCGCAGAAAAAAATTTGCAATTATATCATCAGTTATCTGGCAGAGCTGGAAGGACTGGAAAACCAGCTACAGTATATTTTCAAACTTATAATATTAAATCAAATGTAGTATCTCAAATTACGAATGCAAATCCAGACGTATTTTTAGAAAAAGAATTAATACTCAGAAAAAAAAATAATCTACCCCCATTTGAAAGATTTATATCTATTATATTAAGTGGAAGAAGTGAAAAAAAAATTGAAATATTTGCTTATAAATTAAAAGACAAATTAGAAAAGAATTTAAATGCTAAAATACTAGGACCTGTGATTGCTCCAATATTTAAAATTAACAAAAATTTTAGATTTAGAATTCTGATCAGGTCGAAGAAAACACTAAAGATACAAAAACATCTCTCAAATATTTTAAGTAATTTCAAAAATCATAAAGAAATAAAACTAGCGGTTGATGTGGACCCAATAAGCTTCAATTAAGGTCCTTTAATTAAGCTTTTTTGCCAATGTGTCGCTTGAAGAGATTAATTTCATATGCTAATTAAATTCAACTTTTAAAAAACCTCATAACTAATAAGGATAAAAATTGAGCGAAAAAAATAGATTTTCAGATTCTTCTGCAAAAAGCTATTCTCAAGCGCTTTACGAACTTGCATCTGAAGAAAAAAAATTAAACGATGTTGAAGAACATACAATTTCAATTATTAAGCTTATTTCTCAAAGTAAAGACTTTAATTCACTAATTAAGGATCCAACAAACAAACAAGAAGATCAGCTAAATGTTTTAAATTTAATTTTTGAAAAATTTAGTTTAAATAATTTATTAAAAAAATTTTTAAATTTTTTAGTTAAGAAAAGAAGATTTTTTTATGTTGAAAAAATTCTTAAAAATTTTGTAATGATTTGTTCAAAAAATCGTGGAGAAATTTCTGCAAAATTAACAGTAGCTAAAGAACTAAACGAAAATGAAATTAATAAAATAAAAGATGAATTGTCACAAAATTTTGGATCAAATGTAAAACTAAATTATAATTATGATCCTGATTTAATAGGTGGATTAATAATGCAAGTAGAAAGTGTTATGATCGATACATCAATCAAAAATAAATTACAACAAATTGAAAATAAAATGATAGAGGCTTAAATGGAAATAAATCCTTCAGAAGTAACAAAAATATTAAAAGAACAGATTAAAAAATTTGGAGACAAAGCGGAAGTAACTGAAGTAGGACAAGTTTTATCTGTTGGGGATGGTATCGCAAGAATATATGGTTTAGATAACGTTCAAGCAGGAGAGATGGTCGAATTTGCTGATGGTTCAAAAGGTATGGCTCTAAACTTAGAAAGTGACAACGTTGGTGTTGTAATTTTTGGTGACGATAGAGCTGTAAAAGAAGGTGATACAGTTAAAAGAACAGGAGCAATTGTAGATACTCCTGTAGGAAAAGAACTATTAGGAAGAGTAGTTGATGGATTAGGAAATCCAATAGACGGCAAAGGTACGCTAGACAAAGGTATAAAAAGAAGCAGAGTTGAAGTTAAAGCGCCAGGCATAATTCCAAGAAAATCTGTAAGTGAACCAATGCAATCAGGGCTTAAATCAGTTGATAGTTTAGTTCCAATTGGAAGAGGTCAAAGAGAATTAATTATTGGCGACAGACAAACAGGAAAAACTGCAGTTGCAATTGATACTATAATTAATCAGAAGAAAATAAATGAGTCTAATGATGAAAAGCAAAAATTATATTGCATTTATGTGGCAATTGGTCAAAAAAGATCAACAGTAAGACAAATAGAAAAATCTTTGGAAGAAGCTGGAGCTATGGAATACACAACTATAGTTGCAGCAACAGCATCAGATGCTGCACCACTTCAATTTTTAGCCCCTTATACTGGGTGCGCGATGGGAGAATATTTTAGAGATAATGGAATGCATGCTTTAATTATTTATGATGATTTATCTAAACAAGCAGTAGCATATAGACAAATGTCATTATTGTTAAGAAGACCTCCTGGAAGGGAAGCTTATCCGGGAGATGTTTTTTATTTACATAGTAGACTTTTGGAAAGGGCAGCAAAACTTAGTGATGAACATGGAGGAGGATCCTTAACAGCACTCCCAATTATTGAAACACAAGGCGGTGATGTATCTGCTTTTATTCCAACCAATGTTATTTCAATTACAGATGGACAAATATTTCTTGAAACAAACTTATTTAACCAGGGGATTAGACCAGCAATTAACGTTGGTTTATCTGTATCTAGAGTTGGATCTTCGGCTCAAACAAAGGCAATGAAAAAGGTTTCTGGCTCAATGAAATTAGAATTGGCGCAATACAGAGAAATGGCTGCATTCGCTCAATTTGGATCAGATTTAGATGCCTCAACTCAAAAATTATTAAATAGAGGTTCAAAGTTAACTGAACTTTTGAAACAAAAACAATATTCACCAATGACAGTTGCAGAACAAGTAATTTCAGTATTTTGTGGTGTTAAAGGATATTTGGATGATTTAGATCTTAAAGATATATCTTCGTTCGAAAGAAAAATTATTGAAAAATGTAAATCTGAAAAACCAGAAATTTTAGAAGCAATATCTAAATCTGGAAAATTAGAAGAAGATACTGAAAATTTATTAGTTGAAACAATTAAAGAATTAAAACAAAACTTTAACTCCTAAGAATATGGCTAGTTTAGATGATTTAAAAAAAAGAATTTCAAGTGTTAAATCTACACAGAAAATTACCAAGGCCATGAAAATGGTTGCAGCAGCAAAATTAAGAAGGGCTCAAGAGAATGCTGAAAAAGGAAGACCTTATTCTGAAAAGATGAATAATATTATTCTTAATCTTTCAGGCGGAATATCTGACAAAGAGAATGCACCAAAACTTCTTACTGGAACTGGAGAAGAAAAAACTCACTTGTGTGTTGTTATGACATCGGATAGAGGTTTATGCGGAGGCTTTAATACAAACATTATTAAAAAAGCAAAGCAGTATTTTCAAAAAATATTAAAAGAAAATAAAATATTAAAAATTATAACTGTTGGGTCGAAAGGTTATGATCAATTAAAAAGACAATATAAAGAAAATATAATTGAAAAAATTTCATTTAAAGACTCTAAAAATATTAATTATTTTGATGCAGATAAAGTTGGGAAAATTATAATTGATAGATTTGAAAAAAAAGAATTTGATGTATGTGCAATTTTTTATAATCAGTTTAAAAATGTTATTACTCAAATACCACAAGAACAACAAATTATTCCTTTAAAATCTAATAAAGAAAAAGAAACTAGTTCCAATGATAGTTATGAGTTTGAACCAGAAGAAGATGAAATTTTGAGTAATTTATTACCTAAAAATATTTCTACACAGATTTTTAAAGCAATGTTAGAGAATTCAGCGAGCGAACAAGGTTCGAGAATGAGTGCCATGGATAATGCAACTAGAAATGCAGGAGAAATGGTTGATAAGCTTACAATTCAGTATAATAGAAGTCGCCAAGCTGCAATTACTAAAGAACTAATCGAAATAATATCAGGAGCAGAAAGTTTATAATTATGAGAAAAGGAAAAATTACACAGGTTATTGGAGCAGTAGTAGATGTTAAATTTGATGGAGAGTTGCCAGAGATTTTAACTGCATTGGAATGTAATAATGCTGGCAACAGACTTGTATTAGAAGTTGCACAGCATTTAGGAGAATCAAGTGCACGAACGATTGCAATGGATGCTACTGAAGGATTAAAAAGAGGAGATGAAGTTACAGACACTGGTTCACCAATCAAAGTCCCAGTAGGTCCAGAAACATTAGGAAGAATTGTTAATGTAATAGGTGAACCTATTGATGAAAAAGGTGAGGTTAAAACTAAGGAAAGTTGGCCTATTCACAGAGCAGCACCAGAGTTTAATGACCAATCAACTGAAACTGAAATTTTAGTAACTGGGATAAAAGTAGTAGACTTATTAGCACCATATGCAAAGGGTGGTAAAATTGGCTTATTTGGAGGTGCAGGAGTTGGAAAAACAGTAATTATAATGGAATTGATTAATAACATTGCAAAGGCACACGGTGGTTTTTCTGTATTTGCTGGAGTTGGAGAAAGAACTAGAGAAGGAAATGATCTTTATCATGAAATGATAGAGTCAGGAGTAATTAAACCTGAAGGACCTGGATCAAAGGCTGCATTAGTTTATGGTCAAATGAATGAACCTCCTGGGGCAAGATCAAGAGTTGCTCTTACAGGATTAACAGTTGCAGAGTATTTCAGAGACCAAGAAGGACAGGATGTACTTTTTTTCGTAGATAATATTTTTAGATTTACACAGGCAGGCTCTGAAGTATCAGCCTTATTAGGAAGAATTCCTTCTGCAGTTGGTTATCAACCTACTCTAGCAACTGATATGGGAAATTTACAAGAAAGAATTACTACAACTAACAAAGGATCTATTACATCAGTACAGGCGATATACGTTCCTGCTGATGACTTAACCGATCCAGCACCCGCAACATCATTTGCCCATTTAGATGCTACCACTGTGTTATCAAGACAGATTGCAGAACTTGGAATTTACCCAGCTGTTGATCCTTTAGACTCAACTTCTAGAATTTTAGATCCAAGAATTGTTGGTGATGAACATTATAGAGTTGCAAGAGAAGTTCAAAAAATTCTTCAGACATATAAATCATTACAAGATATCATTGCAATTTTAGGTATGGATGAATTATCTGAAGAGGACAAGCTAATTGTTGCAAGAGCAAGGAAAATTCAAAGATTCTTGTCTCAACCTTTTTTTGTAGCAGAAGTTTTTACGGGCTCTTCTGGAAAACTAGTCGATTTAGAATCTACTATTAAAGGATTTGATGCTATTTGCAAGGGCGAGTATGATCACTTACCGGAAGCCGCTTTTTACATGGTTGGTACAATCGAAGAAGCTGTTGAAAAAGCTGAGAAGATGGCAAAAGAAGTTGCATAATGAGTGAAGAATTTAAAGTTGAAATAGTTAATCCTGAAAAATCTTTTTTATCAAAAGAAAATGTAACTGAGGTTGTTGTGCCTGCTTTTGAAGGTGAAATGGGAATTTTAAAAGATCATATTTCAATTATTTCATTCTTAAAACCAGGTTTAATTAAAGTTTTTTCGAAATCAGAAGAAACTAAATATTTTGTTGAAGATGGAATAGTGGAATTTAAAGATAATAATTTATCAATTTTAACCAGCTCAATTTATAATATGTCAGACTTAGATAGAAATAAAATAGATCAAATAGTTAAAGAAGCTGAAAAAGAGTCAAGTGTAGATAATATTGATGATCAAAAAAGATATTTAATTGATCAAAAAATTGAAGTTTTAAAAAATTTAAATCTAAATTAGTTTAATATTATTTTTGATACTTCTTGCCTGAGGTTTTTGTATACTTCAAGTTTGAATTTTACAGCTATTTTTGGCAAATCATCCAAATTAATCCATTTCCAGTCTAAGAATTCAGGTTTTATTGTATTTATATTTATTTCAGATTCATTTCCAGTAAATCTCATAACAAACCATTTTTGTGTTTGGCCTTTAAACTTACCTTTCCAAATAATTCCTATTAAATGATCAGGTAATATGTATGTTAATTTTTTGTCTATTTCTTGGATAAGTTCTACACTTTCTACACTAGTCTCTTCTTTTAATTCTCTGAGGGCGGCTTTATAATAATCTTCTCCTTCATTAATACCTCCCTGAGGCATCTGCCAAAAATTTTTAGGATTATCAATTCTTTTAGCCACAAAAACTTTGTTTTCATTGTTAAGTAAAATTATTCCCACTCCTTTTCTTAAGGGAAGTTCGGCAAATTTTTTTTTCATTTATTTACTAGCCATTAAGCAATGCAATAGCAAAATCTAGCTGGTTATCAGTTTCTGTTCCAATTCTGAATTCATCTGAACTTTCTGCAACTTCTATATCTGGTGTTATACCAGTTCCAGAAATTGATTTTCCCGAAGGCAAGTAATACTTGGAAATTGTTAACCTTATTGCACCTTTATTTTTTAAAGGTATGATCGATTGAACTGATCCTTTCCCATATGAATTTTCACCAATTACAACTGCTCTTTTATGATCCTTAAGCGCGCCAGCTACAATTTCAGATGCAGATGCAGATCCATAATTAATTAAAACTATTAAAGTTTCTCCATTAATTATGTCTCCTTTTTTTGCAAAATATTTTCTATTTTCAGAAGATTTTCTACTTTTGGTAGATACGATTTCACCATTATCTAGAAAAAAATCTGATATTTTTACTGCTTGAGATAGCAATCCTCCTGGGTTATTTCTTAAATCAAGCACATATTTGTTGATTTTATTTTTTTTAAATTTTTGTATTTTGTCTTTAACTTGTTTTGAACTATTTTCATTGAATGCTGTAAGTCTTATGTAGCCAACATTGTCATTAATTATTTTTGATTTAACTGATTTTATTTCAATAATTTCTCTTTCAATTTCAAATACTAATGCTTTCCTTACTCCTTTTCTTCTAACTGTTATTTCGAGTTTTGATCCTACTGGACCTCTCATAAGTTCTACTGCTTCAGACAGAGTTTTACCTTGTACCTGGACTCCATTTATTTTTACAATATAGTCACCTGCCTTTACTCCTTCTCTAGAAGCAGGAGAATCGTCCATAGGTGTAATTACTTTTACTACACCAAATTCCATTCCAACTTCTATTCCCAAGCCACCAAATTTTCCACTTGTTTCAGTTTCCATTTCTTTAAAAGTATCTGGGGACATATAAGAAGAATAAGGGTCTAATGATTGCAAGACACCATTAATTGCTGCATCTATTGCATCACCTTGATTAACTTCATCGACATATTGTTTATTTATTTTATCTAAGACTTCACCAAATAAATCAATTTTATCATAAATATTTTTATCATTAGATGCAAAAGTAATTTTTGAAAAAACAAATAAAATTGCTGTTAAAAATATTATTTTAAGTTTTTTTTTCATATTATAATTTTTTCTTTTGGAATTAGTTCAGACCATATTTTTTCTAATTCATAAAATTTTCTTTTTTCTGGATTAAATATATGAACTATCAAATCTATTCCATCTATTAGTTTCCAATCATTACTATCTTTGCCTTCAATTTTGCAATTATTAATTCCATTTTTTTTAAATTTTTCCAAAACTTGTTCAGAAAGTGCCTGAATATGCCTAGAAGAAGTTCCGCTTGCAATGATCATATGATCTGCAATAGAAGATTTATTTTTTAAATCTATTGATACTATGTCTATAGCTTTATTCGAATCTAGTGTGTTAATTATTGTATTTTTTAGATCCGATATTTTATCCATTAATTAAATAAATTTTATCAAATTTTTCTCAATTTAGAAGATGAAATATTTATTTTTTTAAATTGTATAAATTTTATCTTTTTATTATTTAGCTTCTTAAAAGCCACAGATTTTAATGATTTTGATTTATAATTTGTTCTATCAAAAACCAAAATATTACATTTTGATGAAATTATTTTCCATTTATGCCATCTATGAAAAGAAATAAGATTATCAGCTCCCATTAGTAAAAATATTTCTGTTCTATTATTTTTTTTTTTTAAATAATTTATTAGATCAATTGTTTTGTTTGATTTAATTTTATCCTCATAAAATTCAACTGAGATAAAATTATATTTTTTTGTAATTTTTTTTGAAAGAGCGATTCTCTTTTTAAGTGTAAAATAACTATCTAATTTAAAAGGATTTTTTTTTGTAACTGCCCAAATTATTTTATTAATTTTAAATTTTTTTTTTGCTTCAATTGAAATTTTTATATGACCTTTGTGAGCAGGATCAAATGATCCTCCAAGAATTCCAATTTTTTTTTTATAGTTTTTTTTCAATTTAATTTCTTATTTGTCCATTTCCCAGAACTTCATATTTATATGAAACTAATTGATTTAAACCTATAGGTCCTCTTGGTGGAAGTCTATTAGTTGAAATTCCTACCTCACCTCCAAATCCAAATTCACCACCATCAGCAAATTGAGTTGAAGTGTTATGCATTGCTATAGAACTTTTTGTATTTTTTAAAAAGAAATCTGCATTTTTTTTATTTTTCGTAATTATGCTATCTGTGTGCATTGTGCCATATTTGTTAATATGGTTGACTGCCTCGAAAATATTATTTACTGCTTTAACAGATACTTTTGCAGACAAGTATTCAGTTGACCAATCTATCTCTTTGGCTGGTCTACATTTACCATTAAAATTTTTTCTAACAATTCTGTCAGCAAATATTTTACAATTATTTTCTACTAATCTATCTAGTAAAGGGTTACAGAACTTTTTTATAATTTTTTTATGAATCAAAATTGTTTCTGTAGCTCCACATATACCTGTATTTCTTAATTTTGCATTATGAACAACTTTTATTGCCATATTTAGATCTGCATCTTTATCAATATAAGTATGACAAATTCCTTCTAGATGTCCAATTATTGGAACTGAAGATAAATCTTGTACTTTTTTTACTAAATTTTTACCACCTCTTGGTATAATAACATCAATAAATTTTTCCATTTTTGATAGTAAATAATCTACAGATTTTCTGTTTTTATTTTTTACTATTTGGACATAGTTTTGGTCAATATTATTTAATTTTAAAGCATCTCTAAATAAATTGGCAAGGACTCTATTTGAATTGTAAGCCTCTGATCCTCCTCTTAAAATTGTAACATTGCCTGATTTAAAGCATAAGCTTGAAACATCAGAAGTAACATTGGGTCTACTTTCATAAATTATACCAATCACACCAATTGGAGCCGAAACCCTCTTTATTATTAATCCATTAGGCCTTTTCCATTTATCAAGTATTTTGTTTGTTGGATCACTCAACTTAATAATTTTATTTATAGAAGCTGATATTCCTTCTAATTTTTTTGGATTTAAAGTTAATCTATCAATCAAGTTTTCTGGAAGATTATTCTTTATAGCAAACTTAATATCTTTATTATTTTCTTTAAGAATAGTTTTTTTATTTTTATTAATTAATTTTAAAAATTTTAGTAAAACTTTATTTTTGTCTCTAGTATCAATTTTAATCTTAGAAGCTTTTTTTGCTTTAATTCCAATATTTTTTAAATTTTCTTTCATTTATACCTCTACCATATCATCTTTATGAACTACTTCTGATTTAGAAATATATCCTAAAAGTTCACTAATTTTATTAGAATGCTGCCCTTGAATTTTAATAGTTTCTACTGATGAAAAAGAGCTCAAACCTCGTGCATATTCTTTTAAATTTTTATCTAATATTTTTATATGATCACCCTTACTAAATTTTCCATTAACTTTTTTAATACCCGCAGCTAATAGGCTTTTGCCTTTTTTAAGAGCATTTATGGCACCATCATCTATTATCAACTCTCCCTTTGGAGATACTGACCCAATAATCCATTTTTTTCTAGCATCTAATTTTGAAACTCTTGGTAAAAACCATGTACATTTATTTTTCAATATAATTTTTTTAATAGGTCTTTCCAATAGACCATTTGCTATAACCATCATACAACCGGATAGTTGACAAATTTTTGCCGCTTCAATTTTAGTTTTCATTCCACCTGTTCCATGTTCACTTATACTTTTAGTTGCTATCTTTTCTATCTTTAAGTCTATATTTTTAATTTTTTTAATTAGTTGAGAGTTTTTAAATAATTTTGGATTTTGTGTATACAATCCATCGACATCTGAAAGAAGAACTAAGCAATCAGCACTTGATATTTGAGCAACTCTAGATGCCAATCTATCATTATCTCCATATTTTATTTCAGTTGTAGCTATACTATCATTTTCATTAACAACTGGAATAAATCCTAATTCAAACAAATTTTCAAAAGTTCTTTTTGCATTTATTGCTCTTCTTCTTTGTTCAGTATCTTCCAATGTAAGTAAAATTTGTGAAAGATTAATTTTTTTTGAACTAAAAGTTTTGTTAAAAAGATTCATTAATTCAATTTGTCCTATTGAAGCAACAGCTTGACTTTTATCAAGTTTGATATTTTGTTTGCTTAAATTCAGTTTTTTGCAGCCCAAAGCTATTGCTCCAGAGCTGACCAAAATTACATTTTTTTTTTGTTTTAATAAATCTTTAATATCTTTTGCAAACTCAGTTAGCCATTTTTTTCTAATTTTCTTTTTTTCGTCAATTATTATTGATGACCCTATTTTAATTACAATTGTTTTAGATTTTTTAAGATACATATTTAATTATTTTAGATTTCATTTTTGATATTGATTTTTTATCTAAAGTTGAAAGAGTTACTAGTTTCACTTTATATTTTTTTAAAAAATCATCTTTAATTTTTATTACTTCCTTATCATCTAATAAATCTGTTTTATTTAAAACAACAATTTCATCTTTATTTAGCAAATCTTTACTATAGTTTTTCAATTCTTTTCTAACTTGGCTATATGATTTTTTTAAATCTTCTTCTGTAATATCAATCATATGAAGCAAAGACTTACATCTTTCAATATGTTTAAGAAATTTTATACCTAAACCCACTCCTTCGTGAGCCCCTTCAATTAAACCTGGAATGTCTGCAAAAGTTATTTCTTTATCATCATAAATTGCTACACCAAGATTAGGATTTAAAGTTGTAAATTTATAATTAGCAATTTTTGGAGTTGCACTAGTTATAGCTGCTAACAAACTAGATTTACCCGCATTAGGTAAACCAATAATACCTATATCTGCAATTGTTTTTAATTGAAGCCATATCCAAAAATCTTCGCCCTTAGTTCCCTTAGTAAATTTTTTTGGAGCTCTATTTGTTGAAGATTTAAATCTAGTATTACCAAATCCTCCTCTTCCTCCAGCTGCTACTACAAATTCTTCAGCCTCTTCCTTAAAATCAAAAATTAAAGTTTTGTTATCTTCCTCAAATACTTGTGTGCCAACTGGGACTTTAAGATATAAATTTTCTCCTCCTCTTCCAGTTTGATTTTTTCCTTTTCCATCAGAGCCTCTTTTTGCTTTAAAATGCTGTTGGTATCTAAAATCAATTAGTGTATTTAAGTTTCTTTCTGATTTTAAAATTACAGAACCTCCTTTGCCCCCATCTCCACCATCAGGTCCTCCAAATTCAATAAATTTCTCTCTTCTAAAACTAGGTGATCCAGATCCACCATCACCTGCTTTGATAAATATTTTAACTTGATCTAAAAACTTCATAATACAACTCCTTTTGATTTTTTAAGTTGTATTTATTAATTGGGTTTTACAGAAACAAATGTTCTATCAGATTTATTTTTTTTAAACTCTACTTTACCCTCAACTTTAGCAAATATAGAATGGTCTTTTCCCATACCAACGTGTTCCCCAGGAAATATTTTTGTTCCTCTTTGTCTTACGATTATATTACCTGGAATGACATATTGGCCGCCATATTTTTTTACACCAAGTCTTCGACCAGCGCTGTCACGTCCATTTCGAGATGATCCACCTGCTTTTTTTGTAGCCATAATTAAATCTTACTTTTTTTCTTCCTTTATTTTTTTTGTCTCTCTTTTTTCTACTTTTTTTACTTCAGAAAGTACAGCACCATCTTTAGCAAAAATTTTATTTATCTTTATTAGAGAATATTGTTGTCTATGTCCATTTTTTCTTCTTGAATTTTGTCTTCTTCTTTTTTTGAAAATTAAAATAGTTTTATTTTTACTATTTTTCATTAATTCTGCTTCTACTTTTGCACCTTTAACCAATGGAGAACCAACTTCTAATGTTTTATCATTTCCATATGCAAGCACTTCATTAAATTCTATTTTACTTTCAGGTTTACTATTTTTAAGCTTTTCGATTTTTAATATATCGCTAGCTTTAACTTTGTACTGTTTTCCACCTGTTTGTATTACTGCAAAAGACATTATAAATCCTTAATTTTTATAAATGGCAATATAGTTCTAGGCTTTTTTTAGTCAAGTTGAATAAATTAGAAATTATCCTTTAAATCTCTTAGTTTTGAAAAATCTTCTAGATTTTTTGCTCTTAAAAAAATATTACATGCTAATTCCTCACTAATTGTTGAAGGAATTGTAGGCAAATTATTTTTTAACTTATGCTCAATATCAATAATTTTTTTTTTTAAATTTTTATTATTTTTTTCATATTTTTCACAAAACATTGAATTTTTAAGTGTATATTCATGTCCACAATAAACTTTAGTCTCCATAGGAAGTTTTTTTAGCTTGTTCAAAGAGCTAAACATTTGTTCATATGTACCTTCAAATATTCTTCCACAACCAAGTGAAAATAAAGTATCCCCTGTAAATGCAATTTTTTCTTTTTCAAAATAAAAACATATATGTCCAGATGTATGTCCTGGAATATGAATAATTTTTGATTCAAACTCTCCAACAGTCCAAATTTGATTATCTTCAACAAGTATGTCTATATTTGGTATTCTATCTTTATCATGTTTAAATCCAACAATATTTGATCCATATTTTTTTTTTAAATCATTATTTCCACCAACATGATCATAATGATGATGTGTATTTAAAATGAATTTCAAATTAATATTTTTTTTTTCAACAAAATCAATAATTGGTTTAGATTCACTTGGATCTATAACACATGCATTTTTATTTTTTTCATTGATTAAAAGATATGAATAATTATCTTTAAGACACTTTATTATTTCTACTTTCATTCTACTTTTCTATTACAAAAATACCTAATTGAGAAAATAAATTTTTGTAACTTAAATTTTTACTGTTAATTTTTATATTTTTTTTATTACAATAATTTACAAAATCTTTAATAGTACACATATGAAGATTAGGTGTATTATACCACTCATTTGGTAAATCTTTTGTTATTGGCATTGTTCCTCTAAAAAGTAGATGTATTCTTACTTTCCAATAACCAAAATTTGGTATTGTAACAATTGCCTTTTTACCAACTCTTAGTAATTCACTAATTACATTTTCTGGATATAAGAATGCCTGAAGAGTTTGACTTAAAATAACATAATCAAATGATGATTTAGGAAATTGTTTTAAATCTTTTTCAGCATCTCCCTCAATAACCGTTAATCCTTTAGCCACACACTTTTGAACATTACTTTTTGATATTTCTAAACCTCTTATATCATTTGTAATATTTTCATTAATATATTTCATTAATTCACCATCTCCACAGCCAACATCTAAAACTTTTGATTTTTTTTCGACCAAGTTTGCTATTATATCAAATTCTTTTTTCATTTTTTTTATCGTATGATGTATTTAAAAAATTTTTTATTGTATTAAGAAAGTCAGGAACATCTAATAGAAATGAGTCGTGACCCTTATCAGATGTTATTTCAGCAAAACCGACATCTTTTCCAATAGAATTAAGTGCAATAACTATCTCTCTATTTTCGGATGTTGGATATAGCCAATCCGAAGTAAAAGATATAATAAAAAATTTAGTATTAGTTTTTTCAAATGCTTTTGAAAGATTTCCATCAAATTTTTTTGAAAGATCAAAGTAATCCATAGCTCTAGTTATATAAAGATAACTATTAGCATCAAACCTATCTACAAAAACTGACCCTTGATGCCTTAGGTAACTTTCAATTTGAAAATCTGCATCAAAACCAAACTTTAAATCATCTCTTTCTTGTAGTTTTCTTCCAAATTTTTCTTGCAACCCTTTTTTAGATAAATATGTAATATGTGCCGCCATTCTAGCAACAGCCAATCCTTTATCAGGAGACTTATTATTATTATTATAAAATCCATTTACCCAATTATGATCTGCCATAATTGATTGTCTTCCAAGTTCATTTAGAGCAATGTTTTGAGCTGAATGACTATGCGTGCAAGCTATAGGTATAGCAGTTTCAGATTTATCTGGAAAATTGGATACAAATTGTAGTACTTGCATTCCTCCCATTGACCCACCTAAAACAGAAAATAATTTTTTAATCTTAAAAAAATCTAATAAGTGATACTGAGCGTTAACCATGTCATTTATAGTTATAACTGGAAATTCTGTTCCAAAATTTTTATTAGTATTTGGATTAATGTTACTTGGACCATAAGAGCCCATGCATCCTCCAATTACGTTTGCACAAATTACAAAATATTTTTGCGTATCTATTGCCTTGCTAGGTCCTATAAGGTAATTCCACCAACCTTCCTTATTAGTTATAGGATTGACGCCCGAAGCAAATTGGTCCCCCGTTAGGGCATGAAATGCTAAAATTGCATTATCTTTTTTATCATTTAGTTTTCCATAAGTTTCGTATGCTAATGGAAAATTAGATATAATTTGTCCACAATCTAGCTTCAATGGTTTATCAATAACTAATTTTTTTACTTTCTTTATATCGTTCATATTTTTTTAGTGAATTGTGAGGTAAAAAAACTTATTTAGCGGTTTTTTTATAGCGCTCGCAATTCAGTTAAATCAGCGCATAAATTATTTACAGGATACATTTGTATATGTCAATTTTATAAAAATATTAAATATTTTATGTAAATAAGTAATTTTTTATCTATAAAGATACAAAATATTGAAAATTATGACTTCGCTTAATTTTAGAAAAATAAATATAGAAGCTTACAAGCCAGGAAGATCTGTATTAAAAAAAAAGAAAAATATAATAAAATTATCAGCTAATGAATCAGCATTAGGCATGAGTCCTAGAGTGCTGAAAATATTACAAAGTAAAAATTATAAAATTTCTAAATATCCAGACAGCAAAGCAATAGATTTAAGAAAAATAATTTCTATAAAATTTAAATGTGATTTTAATAAAATTATCTGTGGTTCTGGCTCAGATGAGGTAATTCAAATGATATGCCAACTTTTTCTTAAATCTGGAGACGAAGTAATAGTTCCTCAATACAGTTTTTTAATGTACAGAATATATGCATCAATTGTTGGAGCAAAAGTAATTTTTTCTAAAGAAAAAGAATTTAAAGTTTCAGTTGAAAATATAATTAAAAAAGTTAGCAAAAAAACTAAAATTGTTTTTATTGCAAACCCAAATAATCCAACTGGCACATATTTAGAAAAAAAAGAATTAATCAATTTAAGAAAAAAATTAAATAATAACATTTTATTAGTTGTAGATGATGCATATGATGAGTATATGAAAGATAAAAATTATTCTTCAGGATTAAATATTTTTAAAAATAAAAAAAATGTATTTATTTTAAGAACTTTTTCTAAAATATATGGACTTGCCTCTCTCAGAGTTGGATGGGGATATGGTGATAGGAAAATAATTAATGCACTAAATATGATTAAACCGCCTTTTAATGTAAATAAAATTGCACAATTATGCGCAATTGAATCTTTAAAGGACAATAAATTTATTACTAAATCAGTAAAACATAATTTATTTTGGAGTAAAAAAATTAAAAATAATTTAGAAAAATTTAATATTTTTTGTAACAAAGTAAGTGCAAACTTTCTTTTGCTTAATTTTGATAAATCTAAATTAAATGCAAATAATGTTGAAAAAAAATTATTAAAGGAGGGCTTTATATTAAGAGATACAGAAACTTATGGAATAAAAAATTGTTTAAGATTAACGATTGGAAATAATTCAGAAAACAAATTATTTTTAAAAAATATAAATAGGATATTTAAAAATGTTTAAAAAAGTATTAATAATAGGATGTGGTTTAATAGGTTCATCAATATTAAGAGCCATACGTAGCAAAAAATTATCAAAAAAAATTTATGTGCTAGAAAAATCAAAAAAAAATATTTCTAAAATAAAAAGAATTAAATTAAATTGTAAATTTATTAAAAATATTAATAACGAAGTTTCTGATGTCGATTTAGTTATTGTATGTACGCCCATGAGCCAATACAAAAAAATAATCAAAAAATTAAATAAGATTTTAAAAGTAAGTTGTTTAATTACAGATGTTGGTTCTACAAAACAAAATATAATTAAATTAAAAAACAAAATCCTTAATAAAAAATTAAATTGGATATCTAGTCACCCTATAGCTGGATCTGAGGTTAGCGGTCCAGAATATGGAAATAAAAATTTGTTTTTAAATAAATGGTGCGTAATTATTAAGGAAAAAAAGCAAAATTCAAAAAAAATTAACTTATTGAATAAATTTTGGAGAAAAATTGGTTCTAAAGTTGTTGTAATGAATACTGTTAGTCACGATAAAATTTTTTCTATTACAAGTCATTTACCCCACTTAATTGCATATAACTTGATTAAAACAGCACAAGACTCACAAAAAATTCAAAGAAAAAATCTAATACAATACAGTGCCGGAGGATTGAGAGATTTTTCAAGAATAGCAGCATCAAACGAGATCATGTGGAGAGATATATTTTTTAGCAATGATAATATAATTAAAGCAATAAATTTATTTACTAAAAATTTAAACTCATTCAAAAAAATAATTCAAAATAAAAATAATAAAAAACTTTTATCTAGATTAGCTAATTCAAAAAAAGTAAGAACACAAATTGTTCAATTAAAGCAAGATGTATCAAAACCAGACTTTGGAAGAGAATAATTTATATTTTACAAATTCTTTTAACTTTTAAATTTGCAGTTCTTTCTATTCTTTTTATTGTTTCATTAATTGGCATTATAATAACTTTTTTTTCTGGTCCATAAGCATGAATTAATTTTTTTGAATTAATACAAACAGCTACATGTCCTTTCCAATAAATAATATCACCGAGTTTAAATCTTTTTTTTGTTCTATTTTCTTTTTTGTAGCTTATTTGATCAATTGTATCTCTTGGAAAAAACCTTTTGTTAAATTTATAAAAAATCTGAATTAGAGCTGAACAGTCAATTCCGAGATGAGTCTTTCCTCCCCATTTATATTTACAATTTAAATATGACTTAAAAATTTTAACAAAATTTTTTTCTTTTTTATTTATATGAGTTATATCTTTTTGTTTTATCCATTTATTTTTTTTGAACATAACATAATTTTTTTTTTTCTTTAAAATTTCAATTTCACTTGAAAATGGCAAAAAACTATTTGATTTATAAATTCTAGTCTTTAAAGTTTTTACTTTGTGCGTAGGTTTAAATTTTTTAATAAATTTTTTATTTTTTATATATCCAGTGTATCTATCGTAAGATGTTCTTATTTTAATAAAACTTTTTACTTTTTTTAGAACTTTAAACTTTTCACCATAAATGATTTGTGAGCTAATTTTTGCATTAATTGAAGGTCGTTCATATATATTTATACAGGAATATATTGAGTAGTAATTACTTTGCACCAATTTTTATTTTATCTCTTATGAACCACAAGCAAATTAAAGAAGGAATGACCATTATTGTGGTTAAAACGAAAAAAGTTCCCCAATCTCCATTTAGCCAATCAACCAAGGCCCCTGAAGATGAAGCGAGTGTCGTTCTGCCAGCAGTTCCTATTGAGGCAAGCAGAGCATATTGAGTAGCAGTATAGGTTCTATCAACTAATAAAGAAATAAAAGCCACAAATGCCACTGTTGCAAATGCAGCTGTAATATCATCAGCTATTACCGCAATTGCGAATAATAATTCGGATTTACCTGTCCAAGCTAGAACTGCGAATAGTAAATTTGTTAATGCCATTAATCCTCCAGCAAAGAACATTGTTTTTATTGTTCCTGCTCTCATCGCCATCACACCACCTAACAATGTAAAAACTACTGTTGTTATCCAACCAAGTCCTTTTGAGTAAATAGCAATCTGTCCTTTAGAAAATCCAATTTCTTTATAAAAAACAATAGACATACGGCCAAGAAATGCTTCACCAATTTTAAATAAGAATACAAAACCTAAAATTCCTATAGCAATAGCAAATCCATTTTTTTTAAAGAAACTTATGATAGGCCCACCAATAGTTCCTGTAATATAAGTGATAAAATTAGTTATAATATTCCTCGACCCAAGTCTTTGCTCAATTATTTTATCAGTTTCTCTTTGTTTTACTTGTCTGTCAGTTTCTATTGGTTCATGAACAAACATCAAACCAATATTCATTAAAATTATAACAACTCCCAAAACTAAAAAAGTTGCTTGCCAATAGTCAACAATACCAATATTTTCAAAATATTCTGCTGCAAATAAAGCTACAACTCCTCCCAACTTATAACCAGTCCACCAACCAACCACTGCCATTGCTGCACCAGCCGCCATAGCCTTACCTTCATTTTCATTTATTTGTTCAATTCTTAATGCGTCAACTGTTATGTCTTGTGTAGCGGACGCTATGGCAATAATTAATCCAACAGTAATTAAAAGAGCCAAGTTTTGTGTTGGGTTTATAAAACTCCAAACTATCAAGCTTAGTAAAATTGCAATTTGCATCAAAACTATCCATCCTCTTCTGTGACCCAGTTTTTTTGTTAATAGAGGAATTTGAATTCTATCTATAATTGGAGCCCATAAATAATTAAATGCATAGACGCCAAAAATTAAACCTGCCCATCCGATAGTTGATCTACTAAGCCCTTCTTCCTTTAGCCATAGGCTTAAACTGCTGGCAATCAAAACCCACGGGAAACCACTTATCGCACCAAGAAGTAAAATTCTTAGCATTCTTATATCTTTGTAAACTAAAAGTGATTGAACCCAGCTTTGTCTTTTTTCTATCATTTATATCTTCAATATTTTCTCCAAAAAGATGGAATAAATAACACTAATATAGCAAATAACTCAAGTCTACCTAAAATCATACCTATACTTAAAGCCCATTTAGATGGATCAGACAATGAAGAGAAATTGCCATTAGGTCCAATAATATCACCCAATCCGGGACCTACATTAGAAATTGAAGTTGCTGCTCCAGAAATTGAAGTAACAAAATCTAAACCCGTCAAAGATAGTATTGCCGCTAAACAGAAAAAAATAATAATATAAAGAAATATGAATGAAATAACTGAAGACATAAATTTATCATCAATATTATTATTATCATACTTAACAACAAATATACCTCTAGGATAAATTATTTTTTTTAACTGATTAGATAGGAAATGATATAATAATTGAATTCTGAAAATTTTTATTCCACAAGTAGTTGAGCCTGCACATCCTCCAATAAACATTAATATTAAAAAAAATATTAAAGGAAAATTTCCCCATTGATCAAAATCTTTTGTTACATAACCAGTTCCTGTTAAAATAGAAATTACATTAAAGGCAACTGATCTGATACTTATCTCAAATAAACTTTGTTTCAATATAGCTAAATAAATAAATAATATTATTATAGAAGATATTATTACTATAAAAAAAGTTTTGATTTGAGCGTCAGAAAGAAAAATTTTTTTATCTCCATTTAGAAATTTTATATAGGCAATAAAAGGTATACTTCCTAACAATATAAATATCATTGAAGTAGTTTCTATTAAAGAACTATTAAAATGACCTATTGATTCATTATAATTAGAAAAACCTCCAGTTGCGATAGTTGTCATTGAATGTGTGAGGCTATCAAAAAAATTCATTCCAAAAATTTTATAAAATAATGCACATAAAAATGTTAAAGTTGAGTAGATAATAATTAATCTTAAACTTATTTGTTTAGATTTTGGTAAGATTTTTTCAGCATTATCGTTGCTTGATATTTTAAATAATTGCATTCCACCAACATTCATTATTGGCATAAGTGTAATTGCCATTACAATTATTCCTATTCCCCCTAACCATTGAAGAAGAGCGCGCCAGAGTAATATACTTTTTGGAGCAATTTCTAAATTAACTATTACAGTAGAACCAGTGGTTGTAATACCAGACATACTTTCAAAAAAAGCATCAGTTATATTTAAATTTAAATTAGAAAATACAAATGGCAAAGAGCCAAAAATGGCAATACTTAACCATGAAAGTGCAGTTAACAAAAAAGCTTGTGGTAAATTTAACTTTTTATCATGATCTAGGTTTGACAAAAAAAATAAAATACCAAAAATAATCGTAATAATTCCAGAGCTAATAAATGAAGAGTCCAACTCGTCATATATTAACTGAATAATTACTGGGATAATCATAGCTAATCCCAAAATTACCTGCAATACGCCAAGTGTAAAAAACACAGTTTTATAATTCGACATTTTGAATGGACATTATTTTATGGTAAATAAATTTCAACTCTATAAGAATTATTAAAACCATGAATTTTATGAGTTATTTTTGTATTTAAACAGTGATTGATAAAGCAAACATAGAAAAAACTAATTCTTGGCCCTTTGTTGAGGCTAAAAAAATTCTCCGAGAAAGAAAAAAAAATATATATCAAAAGAGTAAAATAATTTTACAAACTGGTTATGGACCAAGTGGTCTTCCCCACATTGGTACTTTTGGTGAAGTTGCTAGAACTTCAATGCTTGTCAATGCATTAAATAATTTAACAGATCTCCCTAAAGAAATAATTACATTTTCAGATGATATGGATGGTCTTAGAAAAGTTCCAGAAAATATTCCTAATAAGGATCTTTTGGAGAATAATTTACACAAACCTTTAACAGTCGTGCCTGACCCTTTTAAAAAGTTTAATAGTTTTGGAGAGCATAACAACGAAATGTTAAAAAACTTTTTAAATAACTTTAATTTTAAATATACTTTTAAAAGCTCAACAGAACTTTATAAGTCTGGTTTTTTTAACGAAACATTAAATATAATATTAAAAAAATATAATGATATAATGGATATAATTATTCCAACATTAGGAAAAGAAAGGCAAAAAACTTATTCCCCATTTTTACCAATTTGCCCAGAGACCGGTATTGTTCTAGAAATTCCAGTTTTAGAGATAGATCATAAAAATTCAAAAATTATTTTTGATAATAATGGAAAAAAAATAGAAAAGAGTATTTTAGATGGTAATTGCAAACTTCAATGGAAAGTAGACTGGGCAATGAGGTGGTATGCTTTAGATGTAGATTTTGAAATGTATGGTAAAGATTTAATTGAAAGTGCCATCCTATCTACAAAAATTATAAAAATATTAGGAAAAACTAGCCCTTCAGGCTTCGCTTACGAGCTCTTTCTTGATGAAAAAGGAGAAAAAATTTCTAAA
>CACILF010000011.1 GCA_902587435.1 uncultured Pelagibacteraceae bacterium | reverse complement strand
CTATTTCGTTAATTTCTATATTATTAGTTATTAAATCTTCTATTTCGTCAATTGCTGCAAAAAAATTTTCAGAGTATTCATTATCGCCAGATAAATTTTCTGGAGTTAACCTAACAAAGTTTATATCTATTTTCTCTACTAAAAATTTTTCTTTATTTTTTTTAATATGTTTTTTTAAATCATCTAAACTGAAGTCTTTTTTATTTTTGTAAATTGAATTTAAATCCAAATAATCAACCTCAACTCTTTTATATTGATCTTTAAAATTTTTATTTATTAAAAAAAAAGGAGACTTAATTCCACCTCCTATATATGTAAATAATTTTTTTTTTAATTCATTATTTTTTATACCTTGTTCAAATTCTATAGGTCGAGTATTACTTTCTAGTAAAAATTTTTCATACTTGGTTCTGGAAAAAGAATTATTTTCATCTTGAAATTGTTTTTGTTTTTTTATTTTTTCAGCTAAAATTTCGTCAGAAATAAAAATTTTTAAATCATATATTTCTAAATCAATAAGAGAAGTTGAAATTAGCTGTGCTAGAAGTTGTTCAAGAATATTATTATCAATATTGTCCCTTATCACTTCTGTACTAATTTTTGAATTATTTACAAAATCAGCAAAATCTTGAGTTGATACATTATGGTTATTTATTTTTGCAATACTATTTGTATTACCACCACTAAAAACACTTCCCATTCCCCAAAAAACAAATGGAATTATTATTATTCCCACAAGAACACCAGCAAGTTTACCTTTTGAAAAATTTCTAAGTTTATTTAGCATTTAGTTTTAATTTTATTGATCTATAAAAAACAAACCTATAAATTAAATTTAAGATAATGACAAATAATATGTTTTTTATTGCAAATTGGAAAATGTTTGGTGATTTAAAGTCAGTAAATTCTATTAAAAAAGTGATCAATCTTTCCAAAACCAAAAAATATAAAAAAGCACAAATTATATATTGTCCACCATATACATTAATAGACAAAATTTTAAGAATAACTAAAAATACTAAAATTAAAGTTGGAGCTCAAAATTGTCATTATTCCCAAAGCGATGGACCCTATACTGGCTCGATACACTCTGATTTAATTAAATCTATCGGTGCAAAATATGTAATAATCGGACATTCTGAAAATAGAGTCTTAGGTGACACAAATCAAATAATAAATCTTAAAATTAAATCTGCACTCAAAAAAAAATTAAAAATTATTTTTTGTATTGGAGAAACTTTAAAAGAAAAAAGGAAAAAAAAAACTAATCTAATTTTAAAATCGCAAATATATGGCGCTTTAAAAAATATAAAAAAAAATAATAATATTATTTTTGCTTATGAGCCTGTTTGGTCTATTGGTACAGGTATAATTCCAAAAATGGAAAATCTTGAAAAACAAGTTATTATTATAAAAAAATTAATTATTAACTTTTGGAAATTAAAAAATCCTAAAATAATTTATGGGGGGTCTGTAAACCCTAAAAATATTGCTGAATTAAAAAAAATTAGATCAATTAATGGTTTTTTGATCGGTGGAGCGTCTCGAAATTCTAAGAATTTTATTGATATCATAAAAAAAACTATTAATTAATCATCATGGAAAATATATTATTAGTAATAAATATTATACTTGCAATTATGCTTGTAATTTTTGTTCTTTTTCAAAAATCAGAAGGTGGAGCATTAGGAATAGGTGTTTCACAAGAAAATTTTATGTTTTCGAGATCTTCTGGAAATTTTTTGACAAAGGCCACAGCAATTATTGCCACATTATTCATTATATGCAGCCTTGCATTAACTATAGTTTCCAGGGGAGATCTTGTTCCAACTTCGTCAGTTTTAGATAAAATTGAAGAAAATTCTGATGAAGCTCCTAAAATTCCAGAAAATAATAATTAATACTTTCATTTTTAATAAACTATAGTTATAAAGTGATTCCATGGCGCGATATATATTTGTCACTGGCGGCGTGGTTTCATCTTTAGGCAAGGGACTGTCATCTGCATCTCTAGCATATTTATTAAAATCTCAAGGTTATAAAGTAAGGATTAGAAAAATGGATCCTTATCTCAATGTAGATCCGGGTACAATGAGTCCATTTCAACATGGAGAAGTTTTTGTAACCAACGATGGTGCTGAAACAGATTTAGATCTTGGTCATTATGAAAGATTTACAAATATATCAGCAAAAAAATCTGATAATATTACAACTGGAAAAATTTATAGTGATATAATTAAAAAAGAACGTAGAGGAAAATATCTAGGCAAAACAGTACAAGTCATTCCACATGTTACTGATAGAATAAAAGATTTTATTAAAGGCGATATTACAAACGAAGATTTTGTTATTTGTGAAATTGGAGGAACTGTTGGAGATATAGAAAGTTTACCATTTGTTGAAGCGATAAGACAATTTTCAAATGAAGTCGGAAGAAGTAAAAGTTTGTTTATACATTTAACATTTGTTCCTTTTTTAAAATCCTCTGACGAAATTAAAACTAAACCAACACAACATTCTGTAAAGGAATTAAGAAGTCTAGGTATTCAGCCAGATATAATTATTTGTAGATCACAAAAAAATATTCCATTAGATCAAAGAAAAAAAATATCACTTTTTTGCAATGTTTTAATTGAAAATGTTATAGAAACCGTTGATGTAAGAACTATCTATGAAGCTCCTATAAGTTTTTTTAACGAAAAATTAGACAATCAAGTTTTGAAATATTTTAAATTAAAGCCAAGAAAAAAAGTTAATTTATTACCCTGGAAAAAAATTACAAAAACTGTCTTAAATACAAAAAAATTAGTAAATATTGCTATTATTGGTAAATATGTAAATTTAAAAGATGCTTATAAATCATTAGACGAAGCGTTAATTCATGGTGGAATTCATAACAATGTAAAAGTGAGCTTAATTAGAATTGAGTCTGATAAATTAAAACCTAGTCAGATAAACAAAGTTTTGAAAAATGTATCTGGCATTTTAATACCTGGTGGTTTCGGTAAAAGAGGAACAGAAGGAAAAATATCAGCTATTAGTTATGCCAGAAAAAATAAAATTCCTTTTTTAGGTATTTGTTTTGGTATGCAAATGGCAGTTATTGAATTTGCAAGAAATATATTAAAAATTAAAAATGCAGGTTCTAGTGAATTAGACAAAAAATGTTATCCTGTCATAGGTTTGTTAAATGAGTGGAATAAAAATGGAAAATTAATAAAAGGAACAAATGAAAATTTAGGTGGAACAATGAGATTAGGATTATATAAAGCTAAATTAAGACATAATTCGTTGATAAAAAAAATCTATAAATCAAAATTTATATTTGAGAGACATAGACATAGGTATGAGGTGAACAATAATTTAAGGAATAAATTTGAAAATAAAGGAATGATTTTTTCAGGCATGTCGCCGGATGATATGTTGCCTGAAATCATTGAATTAAAAAATCATCCATGGTTTATAGGAGTCCAATACCATCCTGAATTTAAATCTAGACCTTTAGCTCCACATCCTTTATTCTCATCGTTTATTAAGGCTGCAAAACTCTATTAATGTTAAATAAAATAGTTAAATGTAACAATTTTAAGATATCCAATAATGGAAAAATATCTCTTATTTCCGGACCATGCCAACTTGAGTCAGAGCAACACGCAATGGATATGGCAGGCAAAATTAAAGAAATTGCATCAAAATTTGAAATTGGGTTTATTTATAAAACTTCATTTGATAAAGCAAATAGAACTAGCATTAAAGGTAAAAGAGGGGCTGGATTAGAAGCATCATTACCTGTTTTTGATAAAATTAGAAAAGAATTAAAAATTCCAGTGCTAACAGATGTTCACAATGTTGAACAATGCTCTACAGTATCAGGTCATGTTGATGTACTACAAATACCTGCTTTTCTATGTCGACAAACTGATTTATTAGTTGCTGCAGCTAAAACGAATAAAATTATTAATGTAAAAAAAGGACAATTCCTAGCACCATGGGACATGGTTAATGTAACAAAAAAGATTTCGGAATCTGGAAATGAAAATATTCTTGTAACAGAAAGAGGCGCTAGTTTTGGATATAATACTTTGGTATCAGATATGAGATCTATTCCTATAATGGCAAAAAATGGATATCCAATTGTTTTTGATGGAACTCACTCAGTTCAACAACCTGGAGGCTTAGGTGAAAAAAGTGGCGGTCAAAGAGAGTTTGTTGAATATTTATCAAGAGCTGCTACTGCAGTTGGCATAGCCTCAATTTTTTTAGAAACACACCAAGATCCTGATAATGCTCCTTCAGATGGACCTAACATGGTACCACTAGATAAATTAGAAAGTTTAATTTCTCAATTAGTAGAAATTGATAATTTTGTTAAAAAATAGAAAATGAGCAAAATAACTAGAGTTGTAGCAAGACAAGTTTATGATAGCAGAGGTAACCCAACAATAGAAGCAGAAGTTTTTGCAAATAATATGAAAGCAAGAGCTATTTGTCCATCTGGTGCTTCCACAGGATCACACGAAGCTTATGAAAAAAGGGACCTTTTAAACAAAAGATATCTAGGAAAAAGTGTTTTAAAACCAGTTGAATTAATTAATAAAGTAATTTCAAATAGGTTAAAAAATCAAAATATACATAATCAAGAAAAAATTGACCATATTTTAATTAAAATTGACGGAACTAAACAAAAAAAGAAGTTTGGTGCTAATGCATTACTGGCTGTTTCTATGGCTGTCAAAAAATTATCTGCGAGAATTAGAAAAATTCCTCTTTATAAGACTTTTTTAATTAAAAATAATTTTAAATTACCATATCCATTAATGAATGTAATTAATGGAGGTGCTCATGCAAACAACGGTCTACGAATACAAGAATTTATGATTAGACCTGATAAAGCAAAATCATTTACTGAAGCAATGAGAATGTGTTTTTTAGTAATTAATAAATTGAGAATTTTAATTAAACAAAAAGGAGAGTCAACTTCTGTTGGAGATGAAGGTGGTTTTGCGCCAATGATAAATGATAATGAAGATGCGTTAAAATTAATAATAAAAGCCATAGATAGAGCAGGTTTTAAAAATGGAAAAGATATATCAATATGTCTAGATGTAGCTGCAAATGAATTATTTAAAAATAATAAATATTCAATTCATGGCAAACCTTTTATTAGTTATGATAAAACTATTGAAAAATATTTAAAATTAATCAAAAAATATAAAATAAAATCTATTGAAGATCCATTCGCTGAAGATGATTGGCCATCATGGAATAAATTCATGAAAAAGATACCTAAAAATACGCAAATCGTAGGTGATGATTTATACGTAACAAACCTAGAAAGGTTGAAAATAGGTTTTTTGAACAAATCTTCTAATTCAATATTAATAAAATTGAATCAAATTGGCACAGTTACTGAAACTCTAGAAGTAATTAAATTTGCACAATTAATAGGATTTAGGACTATAATATCACATAGATCAGGCGAGAGTGAAGATACCTTTATTTCAGATTTGGCAGTAGGAACAAATTCTAATCAAATAAAAACCGGTTCATTAGCGCGCTCTGAAAGGGTGGCTAAGTATAATCAACTTATTAGAATCGAAGAGAATCTTGGAAATTCTGCAAAAATGAATAAAATTAGTTAATGCTTAAAAATTTAAAAAAAAATTATCTTATATTAATTTTTACTATCTTATTTCTTTATTTTTTTTTTAATCTACTAGATGGAGAAAGGGGATTGATATCTTATTTTGAAAAAAAAACCACTTTAGAAAATTTAAATGATGAAAAAATTTATTTAGTAAATAAAATAAGTGATCTAGAAATAAAAAATTCTCTTTTAACAGATAATTTAGACTTAGATTATATAGAAATTTTAATTAGAGAAAAATTTTTGTTTGGAAAAAATAATGAAAAAATATATTTAATCAGAAATAATGAAAATTAGACACCCAGAAAAATTTAATAAACCAATCAATCCAATTAAAAAAAAACCAAGTTGGATAAGATCTAAAATTTTAAATAGTAAAGAGTTTTTTTTAACAAAAAGTATAATCAACCAACATAAATTAAAAACTGTATGTCAGGAAGCAAACTGTCCAAATATTACTGAATGTTGGAGTAAGCGACATGCAACATTTTTAATAATGGGAGAAATATGTACCAGAGCTTGCGCTTTTTGTGATGTTGCAACTGGAAAACCAAAACCTTTAAATTCACTAGAGCCATTGAATATAGCAACTGCTATTAAAAAATTAAATTTAAAACACGCAGTAATTACTTCTGTTGATAGAGATGATCTTCTTGATGGTGGCGCAGAGCATTTTTCTGAAGTAATAACTGAAACTAGAAAACAAAATCCTGAAACAACAATAGAAGTTTTAACACCGGACTTTTTGAGAAAAGGAGAATCTTATAAAAAAGTCATTGAAGCTAAACCAGATGTTTTTAATCATAATATTGAAACTGTTCCTGGACTTTATAGACAAGTAAGGCCTGGATCTAGATATTTTGCTTCACTTGAACTTTTGAAAAATACAAAAAAAATTAATAAAAATATTTTTACAAAATCTGGTTTAATGGTTGGCTTAGGTGAAAATAAAGATGAAATTATTCAAGTGATGGATGATTTAAGAAGTGCTGAAGTTGATTTTTTAACCATTGGTCAATACTTGCAACCTACAACAAAACATCACCCTCTTGATAGATATTATAATCTTGAAGAATTTGATGAATTAAAAAATATTGCAATATCAAAAGGATTTTTATTAGTATCCTCATCTCCTCTTACTAGATCTTCATATCATGCAGATGAAGATTTTGCTGTACTTCAAAAAAATAGGATAAATCAAACTAATGCCCAAAGCATCAGTTAACAGATTAATCGATAGTAGAAAAGATAAGCTTATTGAGTTTGTTTTGGATATTGAGAAATATCCTGAATTCATTCCATTTTGTGAAAATTCTAAAATTTATAAAAGGAATGATGTTGGTAATATAATTAATATAATTGCTGACCTTACAATAGGAAAAGGACCATTTAAAGATACTTTTAAAAGCGATGTTAAATTTAACAAAAAAAATGATCATATCCATGTTGTAAATATAGAAGGACCTTTAAACTATATGGAAAATAATTGGAAATTTATTGAAAAAGGAAATCGGACGAATGGCTATAAGACTGAAGTTTTTTTTGATATTGATTTTGAAGTAAAAAATAAATTTTTAAACATTTTAATGACTAAATCTTTTCAATTCGGTTTGGAAAAAATAGCAGATGCATTTCAAAAAAGAGCAGAAAGTCTTTAAGCTATATTTAAAATCATTTTATGAGCTTGAATTACTGTAGATTTTTGAATTGAATTCCTATTTTTGTTTTTGAATAAATTTTTTTTAATAATCAATTTTTTCCCTTTTTTGATACCTATGTAAACCAAACCAACAGGCTTTTGCTTAGTTCCGCCTTTAGGTCCAGCAATTCCAGTTACTGACACTGAAATATTAGTTTTACTAATTTTGTGTAAATTTTTAACCATAGATAAACAAGTTTCATAACTTACAGCTCCATGTTTAATTATTATTCTTTTAGGAACATTGAGAATGTTAATTTTAGCTTGATTTGAATAGGTAATTAATCCAAGGGTAAAAACTTTAGACGAACCACTTATTGATGCAATAGAGCTTGAAAGCAAACCCCCAGTACATGATTCTGCAAATGATATTTTCAAACTTTTTTTACTTAATAATTTTACAACTCTTTGAGAAAGTTTTTTCATGAAGTAAGCACCATATATAAAACAAGTACAGCTACAACATATAAGCCAGCACAGACATCATCCATAATTACTCCGAAGCTATTCTTAAATTTTTTATCATAATAGCTAACAGGGTAGGGTTTAGCGATGTCAAAAACTCTGAACAGAATAAACATGATAAAGTAAAAAGTAAGTATTTTACTAGTCTCATTTGCACTTTCATGAGCAATTTCATAAAGACAAATAGGAATAGATTGACCAATAAATTCATCGATAACAACTTCTTTAGGATCTTTGTTATCCATGTCTTTTATAAATATATTTACCGCATAAAGTGAAATTAAAAATATAATTATAATTCCAATTAAAACAAAGTTTGGTGAAAAGTTTAATACATGAAATAAAAAAAATAAAAATATAGTTGTTGCTAATGAAGCATAACTACCAGGTATTATTTTTAGTTTTCCAATACCAAATAATGTAACAAACAAAAAATTTATTTTATTCATATTTACTAATTGACACTATTGTTTCACAGGCAATAGCACTTTCTTTTCCTATTAAACCTAATTTTTCTACAGTTTTACCTTTAAGATTTATAATATTTTTATTTATATTAATTAATCTAGATAAAGAATTTATAATTTTATTTCTATATTTAGAAACTTTTGGTCTTTCACAAATTAAATTAATATCAATATTATTTATATAACAATTATTATTTTTGATATCAAAAATTATAGGTTTTAGCATCTTCGAAGATCTTATATTTTTAAATTTATTTTTGTTGTCAGGATATAATGATCCAATGTCTTTTTTTCTTAGTGCGCCGAGCAATGCATCAATAATACAATGAAGAATTACATCTCCATCTGAGTGTCCCTCCAATCCTGAATGGAAAGGAATTTTGACACCTCCTAAATACAAATTTTTATTTTTAACTAATTTATGTATATCAAATCCAATTCCATAGAATGTTTTAATTTTACTTTTGTTAATATCTATTTTTTTTGTTATTTTAATATTTGACTCTTCTCCTTTAATAAATTTTACCTTTTTATTATTATCTAAAAATAAAGCAGACTCGTCAGTTACTGCATTTTTATTTTTTTTTGATAAATTGTATAAAGTTTTAAAATCAAAACATTGTGGTGTTTGAGTTAGAAAAACTCTTTCTCTTTTAAGATTAACTATTTTATTTTTAAAAACATATTTAGTTGAGTTATTTGTATTTATATAAGGAACAACCGCTTTATTATTATTTAGATATTTATTTAATTTTTTGAGTAATTTAATAGTAAAATTTGGTCTAGCTGCATCGTGAATAAAAACATTTCTAATATTTTTATTTTTTAAATATTGTAACGCTTTAAGCGACGAATCTGCTCTTTCCTTTCCTCCTTTGATAACATTTACCCCGGCTATCTTAATTTTCTTGTTTGTTACAAGTATTATTTTTTTAAAGAATTTTGATTTTTTTGCTTTTTCAATTGAATGCATAAATAATGGTTTGTATTTATAGTTAATAAACTGTTTTTTTTCTTTCGAATTAAAACGTTTACCTTTGCCTGCAGCAAGTAATATAAAACAATTATTCATGTATTATTTCATCTAATTTATATATATTTCTAATTTATGTTAAGTTTTTTAAAAAGACACATATTTATAATTTTAATATTTATTTTTACATTATCAGTAAATTTTTTAACTTTTCTAACATTTTTAGGTAAATCTTTCATTTTTATAAGTGATAACAATCTAAATTATATTTTATATTTAAATATAGGTTTATTATTATTTTTTTTTATAATTATATTTCGAGAAATCTCAGGATCGATCAAAAATAATATCAATGTAAGAGGATCAGTGGCAAACAGAAAATATATAATTTTCTTTTCACTTTTTACTTTAATTCCATCACTTTTAATTTCTATATTTTCTCTATTTTTGTTTTCATTTGCTTTAGAAAAGTACTTTGATAGTAAAATTACTTTAGCAGTAAATAATTCTTACGAATTAGCAAAAAATTATATTGATGAAAAAAGAAATAAAATTGAATCAGATATAATTTTAGTTTCTTTTGACTTAAACAAAAATGTTAGGGTTTTTCAAAAAAATATAAATTCTTTACAAAACTTTTTAAATACACAGAGGTATCTAAGAAATTTAGATCAAATACATATTATCGATAAGGATCAAAATATTTTAATTTCTTCATCAGACACAGAATATTTGCCAGTTGAACAAAGAGCTATTGATATGGTATTGAATGATGACAAACCACTAAAAATAATTAATGCTTTTGAAAATAAATCAGCAGCAATAATTAAGGTACCATCTATAAATAATGCATTTTTATATATAGTAAAATTTTTAGATCAGGATATTTCAAATTACTTAAAAGAGTCCCAAGAAGCAATTAATTTCTATTATACCGTTGAAGATCAAAGAACAGGAATTAAATTTTCATTTGCTTTTATTTATATTATAATAGTTGCTCTTTTATTATTTTTATCAATAACAATTGCTATAAGATTCTCTTCACGCTTTTTTATCTCAATAAATAATTTAATTTCAGCTTCTAAGGAAATCGGTGAAGGTAATTTAAATACAAAAGTTCCTAATATTATTGCTGATAAGGAAATTGAATTATTAAATAAAAATTTTAACTCAATGATTAATCAATTAAAAGCCCAGCAAGAAAAATTAGTTATTTCTGAAAGACATGAAGCTTGGGAACATGTTGCACGTAAATTGGCTCATGAAATCAAAAATCCTTTAACACCAATTCAATTAACTATTGATAATTTAAAATCCAAATATGAAAAATATATAAGTATTTCTGATAAGGAAAAATATGGGAAGAATTTAAATACAATTTTATCACAAATTAAACAAATAGAAAATCTTGTTAATGAATTTTCAGATTTTGCAAGAATGCCTAAACCAATGTTTAGAATTAATAATTTGGTTGATTTAATAAGTTCAAATATTGAACTTTTAAGAAAAACTGATCAGTCAATTGATATAAAACTAATTTTTTCTAAAAACGATGATTTAAACTTATCTTGTGATAAGGAACAAATTAGTAGAGTTATTTTTAACTTAGTTAAAAATTCAATTGAAAGTATTCAAGAAAAAGCACAAAAAATAGCTAATTTTGATAAAAAAATTAGTATAGAAATAAAAAGGATAAACAACTATATAGCTATTAATATATTTGATAATGGTATTGGTTTCTCAAAAAAAGTTACAAAGGAAATTATTAAACCATATTATACAACAAAAGAAAAAGGATCTGGCTTAGGATTATCTATAGTAAATAAAATTATTAATGATCATAATGGAATTATAGAATTTAACTCAAATACCACAGGAACTAATATAATTATAAATTTACCAACCCAATAAAATTGTAAAAAAATGTCTGCCGAAATATTAATAATTGATGACAATTCTGATATAAGAGAAATTCTTAATGATTTGATAATCGAAGCAGGATATTCAACTAGACTTGCTGCCAATTACAACCAAGCACTGACTGAAATCGATAAAAAATTACCGGACGTTGCAATTATAGATGTTAAATTAGATAAAGGTGACAATGATGGTATTGAGCTTTTAAGTCATATTAAAAGTAAAAATGTAAATATTCCCGTAATAATTATTTCTGGTCATGCAAATATAGATATGGCAATCAAATCATTAAAATCTGGAGCATTTGAATTTATACAAAAACCTTTTGATAAAGAACGATTAATGAATTTTATTAGAAGAGCAGTAGAAAATTTAAATCTCAAAATTCAAAACGAAAACTTAGAAAATAAATTATTCAACACCTATGATTTAGTTGGGAAAAGTCAAAATATATTATCAATTAAGGATCAAATTGAAAAAGTTTCAAATTCTGAAAGTAGAGTGTTTATTTATGGGCCCACAGGATCTGGGAAAGAACTTGTTGCTAGAAAAATTTACAAAAAATCAAAAAGAAGTTCTGGACCATTTATAATATTAAATGGAGCACTTCTTGAATCAAATAAATATGAAATTGAACTATTGGGCGAGGAAAGAAACGATGGTTCAATATTATATGGTGCTCTTGAAAAAGCATCTGGGGGAATATTATTAATCGATGAAGTTACAGAAATACCTTTAGATACTCAATCTAAGATTTTAAGAATTCTTATTGATCAAAAATTTAAAAGAATAAATGGGTCACATGATATAAAAGTTGATGTTAGAATATTTTCTTCAACAAGCAAAGATATAAAAAATGAAATAAGAAATGGAAATTTTAGAGAAGATTTGTTTCATAGATTAAATGTTTTTAACATTTCTATAGATCCATTGTACAAACGCATAGAAGATATTCCATTGCTTGTTAATTATTTTGTTTCTAATATTTGTAATAATTACAATATCAAACCTTTCAAACTTGAAGATAATAATTATCTTTTAAACTATAGTTGGCCAGGAAATATTAGAGAATTAAGAAACTTAATTGAGAGAGTTACAATACTTTCTCAAGGAAAAAACGAAGATAAAATATTGAATATTATTAAAGAATCATTGTCACAGAGTGAAAATGAAAAATTCTCTATAAGCGAAACACTTGATTATCCTTTGCGGGAAGCAAGAGAAAATTTTGAAAAAGAATATCTTATAACTCAATTGAAAAAATTTTCGGGAAATATATCAAAAACAGCACGTTTTGTTGGTATGGAAAGGTCAGCTTTGCACAGAAAACTTAAATTACTAGGTGTTAAAGACTTAAATTAATGAATATAATTATTTGTGGGGCAGGTAGAGTAGGATTTACTATTGCGAAATTACTTACTGAGCAAAATCATTCAGTTACTGTAATAGATCAATCAAGCGAAGATATTCAAAAAATTAATGACGTATTAGATGTTAAAGCTATAGTTGGTAAGGCAACGTCCCCAATAATACTTGAAAACGCTAATTCAAAAGAAGCGGATATGATTATAGCAGTCACAAGAAATGACGAGATAAACATGATGGTTTGCCAAATAGCATATTCATTATTTAAAATACCAAAAAAAATTGCTAGAGTAAGAGCACAAGACTATTTAAATCCTAAATTTTCCAAATTATACAATAAAGAAAATTTGCCTATAGACGTTATAATTTCTCCTGAAATAGAAATAGCTAAATCAATTCAAAGAAAATTAGAATCGCCTGGAGCTTTAGATAATGTTCCATTCGCAGACAACAAAATAAAACTTTTAGAAATTCTTATTGATGAATCATGTCCAATATCTGAAATCAAGCTTAATGAATTGACAAAAAAATTTCCTAAATTGAACGCTAATATTCTTGGAGTGATTAGGGATGAAAAGTTTAATTTTCTTAAAAAAAATGATGTTATGAAGAAAAATGATAAAGCTTATGTTGTAATTAACTCACTTCAAATTAAAGAAACCCTTTCTGCCTTTGGTCATAATGAAAAAATTTCAAACAAAATTTTAATAATTGGTGGTGGAAACATTGGTTTTAATCTTGCTAAAAATATTGAACAAACTTTCGAAGATGCCAGATTGAAAATTATTGAAAAAGACAAAGAAAGAGCTGAAATAATTGCTAAAGAATTAAATAATACAATTGTGATAAATGGCAATGGTTTAGATGAGGATATTTTAGCTGAAGTAAATTTAGAAGATGTTGAAACCGTAATCGCTTTAACAAATGATGATGAAGATAATCTTATGGTTAGCGTACTTGTTGAAAAATTTTCTAAAGATAAGAAAACTATGGCTTTAATTAATAAACCAAACTATTCCTTACTTCAATCATCATTAAAGATTGATGATTTAATTGATCCAAGGATGACTACTGTTTCTAGTATATTAAAACATGTCCACAAAGGCACTATTGAAAATGCATACTCAATATTAAATGGAGATTACGAAGTTATTGAAGCTGAAATTATTGAAACCTCAGAATTAATTAATAAAGAATTAAAAAATTGCGAACTTCCAGATGAAATAAGAATTGGAGCTGTACTTAGAAAAAATGAAATTATAATTCCAAGATCAAATTTTGTATTTAAAAAAAAAGATATAGTTGTTTTTTTAACAAAGAAAGATCAATTACCACTTGTTGAGAGCATGTTTAGACTAAGCCCTGTATAATAATATGAACAGATTTGTCCTAAACTACTTAGGTGTTTTTTTTATTTTATTATCAATATTATCTTTGTTTAATATAATTTATTCTTATTATTTTAATTTATATCTCAACATAAATACTTATTTTTATACATTTTTAGTTTCATTTACCATTGGTATAAGTTCATTTATCAGTAAAAAGATTGAATCTAAAATTACAATATATTCAAAAATTTTTGCAGTAATTTTAGGATATTTTTTAATACCATCAGTTATTTCAATTCCATACTATTTTAGTATCTATAATCTTTCATTTTTAAACTGTTATTTTGAATCGATATCTGGATTTACATCAACAGGATTTACAGTTTTTGAAAATATAAAACATCTTGATCAAAGTTTAATTTTGTGGAGATCAACATCGCAATGGCTCGGAGGTATTTATTTTTTATTTTCTATTTTGCTTTTAATTGATATTTTTGATGATACTTTAAAAAAATCACTAACCAATTTTATATCATTTAATTATTCTGAAACATTTAAACAATCATTTAAAATTTTTATATTATATTCGGCTCTAACATTTTTTTTATTTATTGTTTTAAAATTAATTAATTTTAGAACTTTTGACTCATTTAATTTATCAATGACTTTAATCTCTTCCGGAGGTTTCTTGCCTGTTAATGAAGTTGAAAGTATTGTTAATACAAATTTTAAAGAAATAGTATTTTCATTATTAATGCTTTTTTCTTATTTCAGTCTATTTTTAATTTATAATATATTTTTTTTAAAAGAAAAAAATCTTAATTTTTTTGCTGAAGATATTTATTTATTTATATATTTTATATTATTATTAATTATATTTTTTATTTTTTTTAACTTTGAATATAATTTTTCTACTGTTCTCTTTTCATTAACTAGCAGCATGTCAAATATTGGTATATCTTTTAAAGACTCACCATCAAATTTATGGTTTGTATATTTAATTATAGTTATAATAGGTGGTTCTTTTTTTTCTACAAGTTCAGGCCTTAGATTATTAAAAGTATATTTCTTATTCAAATATTCATTGAATGAAATACTTTCATATTCCAGACCTAAAAATGTTTATACAAATAGATTTTATTTAATAGATTCTAATATTGAACAAAAAGATATAAATAAATATTTTCTTTCAGTGATAATATTTATAATTTCTTTGTTTCTAGTCACATCACTACTTTCAATTGCTGGTGTAAATTTTGAAGAATCGTTTAAATTAGGAATTTTGACATTAATGAATACAGTTAATTCATCAATGTATGATTTAAACAATATTAATTTTATTGAATTAAATTCTTATTCGAAACTTATTATGATCATATTCATGATTATTGGTAGAGTTGAACTGTTAACTATTCTTATAATTGTTAAAAAATTTATTTTTAAAACTTAAATTTATATTATATAAGATCATACGTTGCGCCCTTAGCTCAGCTGGATAGAGCATCGGTTTTCTAAACCGAGGGTCGGAGGTTCGAATCCTCCAGGGCGCGCCATTTTTACCTATCTATTAAGCTTTTTTTAATATTGATGATGCCCTTTGTTTCTGCTTTACTTAGATTAATTCAAATTCAATTTTGAATTATTTGTTAACAAATAAATAAACAAGAGGAATAAATAATGTTTAAATTAATAAAACAATTGACTTCTTTTGTAGCAATGGTTGCAGTGCTTTTTGCATTTTCAACAGAAGCTATGGCAAAGAAATCAAAAACACTTAAAAACACTCAGAAAAAAGGTTTTGTAAGATGTGGTGTTTCTCAAGGTCTACCAGGATTTTCTAATGCTGATGCTGCAGGAAATTGGACTGGTGTTGACGTTGATGTATGTAGAGCAGTAGCTGCTGCAGTACTAGGTGATGCGAATAAAGTTAAATTCACACCATTAAGTGCTAAAGAAAGATTTACAGCTCTAACTTCTGGTGAGATTGATATCTTATCAAGAAACACAACTTGGACACTTTCTAGAGATGCTGACATTGGTCTTACTTTCGTTGGAGTAAACTTTTACGATGGTCAAGGTTTCATGGTTAGAAAAAATTCAGGATATTCATCTGTGAATGATTTCAAAGATGGAATTTCTGCATGTACTAACCTAGGAACAACAACTGAGCTTAACATGAGAGACTTCTTTAATTCAAAAGGAATTTCTTATGAGCCAGTAACATTCGAAAAAGCGGATGAAGTTGTTGCAGCATATGACGCTGGAAGATGTGATACTTACACTACAGATAAATCTGGTTTAGCTGCTCAAAGAATTAAATTGAGTTCTCCAGATGACCACGTAGTTTTACCTGAAACTATTTCAAAAGAGCCTTTAGGCCCTGTTGTTAGACAAGGTGATTCTGTATGGGAAGATATCGTAAGATGGTCTTTGAACGTAATGATCGAAGCTGAAGAATATGGTGTTAATTCTGCAAATGCAGATTCTATGAAAACTTCTGACAATCCAGCAGTTAAAAGACTAGTTGGAGCAGAAGGTGAATTAGGTGCTGCTTTTGGTTTAGATAACGAGTGGAGTTTAAGAATTATCAAACAAGTTGGTAACTATGGTGAAAGTTATAAGAGAAATATAGCTGACACTGGTATTTTGCCTGACAGAGGTCCAAATGAATTATGGACAAAAGGCGGAATTCTATACGTACCACCTGCAAGATAATTTTTTCTAATAATCTTTAAAAAGGGCTAGATTTTTCTAGCCCTTTTTTTATAGTACCTCATATTTAATTTATGAATTTTAAGCTAAACAAAATAATCCCACAACTAGCAACACTATTAGCAGTAATTTTGGTTTTTGGTTTTTTAACCTACAACGCTCAAGTTAATATGGATAACAGGGGAATTGAGTTTGGATTTGGTTTTTTAACTCAAGAGTCTTCTTTTGATGTTCAATTTTCATTAATCGATTATGATGGATCACATTCTTATGCAAGAGCCTACCTAGTAGGTTTATTAAATACTCTTTTAGTTGCTTTTATAGGAATTATATTATCAACAATTCTAGGGGTAATAGTTGGTATAGCTCGTCTTTCACCAAACTATTTAATTGAAAGAACAGCAGCTTGGTATGTAGAATTTTTTAGAAATATTCCTTTACTATTACAAATATTTTTTTGGTATTTTGCTGCTCTTAGAGCATTACCTTTGCCACAAGATACAGAGCCAATGTTTGGAGTTTTTTTCTTAACAATCAAAGGTTTGTTTGTGCCTAGATTTGTTTGGGAAAATCTAGACATATTTTTTTATTCGATAATTGCTGCTATAATTTCTATTGTTCTAATTAGAAATTACGCAAGAAAATTACAAGAAAATGAGGGAAAACAACTACCGGTATTTTATATTTCAATAGGCTTATTTATAATTTTACCATTATTAACTTTTTTAGTTGGTGGTGTTTCATTAAATTTTTCAATTCCTGAATTGGAACAAATGTCAAATACTTCATTTAAATATAAAGGTGGTCTTGGCATACCTCCAGAGCTTATAGCCTTAACTCTTGCATTAGGTCTATATACAGCAACATTTATCGCTGAGTGTGTTAGAGCTGGTATACAAGGGATTAGCAAAGGTCAAAAAGAAGCTGCAGCTTCTATTGGTTTAACACCTAATCAAATATTAAAATTAGTGATTATGCCTCAAGCCTTAAGAATTATAATTCCACCTACTACAAATCAATATTTAAATTTAACAAAAAACTCTTCTCTAGCAGCAGCTATAGCTTACCCAGATCTAGTTTTAATTTTTGCAGGTACTGCGTTAATGCAAACTGGAAGAGCAATTGAAATAGTTTCTATAACCATGCTTACGTATTTATCAATAAGTTTGTCAATTTCAGTTTTAATGAATTGGTATAATAAAAAAATAGCAATTAAAGAAAAGTAATGAATAAATTAAACTTTTTAAGACCTAATATTGAAAATCTAAATACTTATTTGTATTCAGGTATTTTTTTAATTTCTATTGCTATTTTAGATGTTAGTTTAAGTTCTTTTTTTAATACTAATATTACATCATTTTTACCAAATTTTATTAGCTTCTTATTACCTTTGATATTAGGAACAGTAGGCTTGCATATTATTAGAATTGAATTTTCAGGTATTAAGAATTTGGATTTATTAAATAAAAATATAAATACAAATACATTTAATGCAGTTTTATCTCTACTAATAATTTTTGCTGTTATAAAATCAATTCCACCATTCCTTAGTTGGTTTATTATTGATGCAACTATATCGGGAGATACAAAAGAAGCATGCACAGGTACAGGTGCTTGCTGGACTTACATAAAAATTTGGTTAAATAGATTTATTTATGGAATGTATCCAAATGAACTTCAGTGGAGAATAAATTTATCTTTTATTGCTTTAATTGGTTTAGCATTTGTTGGTTTAATTCCTTCAGAAAAATTTAAGAAATTTTTAACTTTGTATTATGTAGTAATTTATCCAATTATAGCTTTTGTATTGATTTACTATTTAATTTCAGGTGGTGCTTTTGGTCTTGAGTGGGTTGAAACTGGAGCTTGGGGTGGTTTATCTTTAACTTTCATAGTTTCCTTTTTCTGCTTAATTTTCTGCTTTCCTGTTGGAATGTTTTTAGCTCTTGGAAGAAGATCTGATTTACCAACTGTTAGATATATTTCAGTAGGATTTATAGAATTTTGGAGAGGTGTACCTTTAATTACAGTTTTATTTATGTCATCTGTAATGTTTCCAATGTTTTTACCAGAAGACTTTTTCATGGATAAATTAGTAAGAGTAATTATTGCTATTTCTTTATTTGAAGCAGCTTATGTGGCAGAAGTTATCAGAGGAGGATTACAAGCATTACCACGTGGACAATATGATGCCGCAAAATCATTAGGCATGGGATATTGGAAAATGCATATTTTCGTAATTTTACCTCAAGCATTAAAATTAGTTATTCCAGGAATTGCTAATACTTTTTTAGCACTAGTAAAAGATACGCCATTAATATTTGTAGTTGGATTATTAGAAATAGTAGGAATGTTAAATTTAGCAAAAACTAATCCAAAATGGCTAGGTTATGCAATGGAAGGTTATGTTTTTGCAGCAATAATTTTCTGGATTATTTGTTATGCAATGAGTAAATATAGCTACAATTTAGAAATTAAATATAAAACTGATAGATAAAAATGTCTGATCCAATAATTAAAATAGAAGGTATGAATAAATGGTTTGGTGATTTTCAGGTTTTAAAAGATATTGATTTATCAGTTGAAAAAAATAAAAAAATTGTTGTTTGTGGACCTTCGGGATCTGGAAAATCAACTCTTATAAGATGCATCAATAGATTAGAAGAGCATCAAAAGGGTACAATCATAGTTGACGGAACTGAACTTACAGAAAATACAAAAAATATTGAAGCAATAAGAGCAGAAGTCGGCATGGTATTTCAACAATTTAATTTATTTCCACACCTATCTATTTTAGATAACTGCACATTAGCACCGATATGGGTAAAAAAAATGCCTAAAAAAGATGCAGAAGAACTTGCAATGAAACAGTTAGAGCAAGTTCAAATAGTTGACCAAGCTCAAAAATTTCCTGGACAATTATCAGGTGGACAGCAACAAAGATGCGCAATTGCAAGAGCCTTATGTATGGAGCCCAAAATTATGTTATTTGACGAACCAACATCAGCACTTGATCCAGAAATGATTAAAGAAGTGCTTGATGCAATGGTAAATTTAGCAAAGGCAGGTATGACCATGATAGTTGTAACTCATGAAATGGGCTTTGCTAAAGAAGTTGCTGATGAAGTTATATTCATGGATGAAGGTATGATAGTTGAAAAAGCAGAAACCAAGGAGTTTTTTGCTAATCCAAAAAGTGATAGAACTAAACTGTTTTTAAGTCAAATACTATAATTTTACTTAAATATTGCTTACTAAATAGTTATTTATTGACTTGACAGATTTTCAATAAATCTAAATTTTTCAAAAAAATAATAAATTTTCTTATTGCAGGACCTTTAAAAAGTTAGTTGAATTAAACAAATATAAAAATTTAAGAGGGGTCTTAATGGAAGAAAATTTCAACAAACACTTAGGGAATAAGTTAAAGCTGAGAAGATTAGCACTAGGTTTAACACAAACAAAAGTAGCAAAAGCAATCAACGTTACATTTCAACAGATACAAAAATATGAAAAAGGAACAAACGGAGTTAGTTCGATAAGATTATTGCAATTATCAAATTATTTAAAAGTTCCAATTAATTATTTCTTTGAAGACTTTTCAGAGTATTTAATTAATATTGAAAAATCCAAAGAAGGACATATGAATGTTAATTATAATTTTTTACTAAAGTTGTATTCTGAACTTTCTAGCGAACAAAAGATTAAATTTAGTAAATCATTAGAGTTAGCTACAAATACTATTTCAAAAGCAATTTAATTTGTGGCTCCTCGGGCAGGACTCGAACCTGCGACCAATTGATTAACAGTCAACTGCTCTACCAACTGAGCTACCGAGGAATGTAAAAATCTCAACTTACTTTTTTTCAAAATTAAAACAAGATTTATTTTGGAGGTCACGCCCAGAATCGAACTGGGATACAAGGATTTGCAATCCTCTGCGTAACCATTCCGCCACGTGACCATTTAATATCATATTAAATTAGTTTGAACGTATTTGTATATAAAATATTTGCATTTAGTCTATCAAATAAATTACTAAAATTATTGTTAAATCATATTATTAAATTATAAACTTAAAATACCATGAGTTTAGATAAATATATACATTCAGACGTTGAGGATAATATATATACATATTGGGAGAAGAATAATTTATTCAAACCCAAAAAAAATAAGAAAAAATTCTCAATAGTTATACCACCACCAAATGTTACTGGAAGTTTACATATGGGTCATGCCTTAAATAACTCAATCCAAGATTTGCTCACAAGGTATTATAGAATGAATAATTATGAAACTTTGTGGCAACCAGGAACTGATCACGCTGGAATAGCTACCCAAGCACTAGTAGAGAAAAAGTTAAATTCTGAGAATATAAAAAAGAATGATTTAGGAAGAGAAAAGTTTATTGAAAAAGTATGGGAATGGAAAAATCAATATGGTGACATAATTATTAATCAGCTTAAAAAATTAGGATGTTCATGTGATTGGTCGAGAAATGCTTTTACAATGGATGAAAATTTATCAAAAGCGGTTATTAAAGTTTTTGTAGATCTTCATAAAAAAAAATTAATTTATAAAGCTGAAAAATTAGTAAATTGGGATACAGTATTAAAAACTGCTATATCTGATTTAGAAGTTGATCAAAGGGAAGTTAATTCAAAAATTTATTATATTAGATATCCAATAGATAGAACAAGTGAATATATAACTATAGCAACTACTAGACCTGAAACTATGCTTGGAGATACAGCTGTTGCTGTAAATCCTAAAGATAAAAGATATAAAAAATATGTTAATAAAATTGTTACAATTCCAATTGTTGGCAGAAAAGTTAAAATCATCGAAGATGACTACGCAGATCCAGAACAGGGAACTGGAGCACTAAAAATTACCCCCGCACATGACTTCAATGATTATGACGTTGGTAAAAGAAATAAATTAGAAATTATTAATATTTTTACTGAAGATGGAAAAGTTAATAATAATGCAATTTCATCATACGTTGGTTTAGATAGATTTGAAGCTAGAAAAAAAATATTAAATGAACTTAAAGAAAAAGATTATTTTGTTAAGGAAGAGAATATTAAAAATAAGGTTCCATATGGAGATAGATCAAATTCTATAATTGAACCTTTTTTAACAGAACAATGGTTTGCTGATGCAAAGAAATTATCAATTAAAGCAAAAAAAATAGTTAAAAATAAAAAGACAAATTTTTTTCCTGAGAACTGGTCAAAAACTTATTTTCAATGGATGAACAATATTGAACCATGGTGTATCTCTAGGCAATTATGGTGGGGCCACCAAATACCAGCATGGTATGGTCCAGATAAAAAAATTTTTGTTGAGTTAAATGAAAATGATGCAAAAAAATCAGCAAAAAAATATTATAAAAAAGATGTAAAACTTATAAGAGATAATGATGTACTTGATACATGGTTTTCATCTGGTCTTTGGCCTTTTGCAACACTTGGCTGGCCAAACAAAAATGAATATTTAAAAAAGTTTTATCCAACAACAGTTCTTGTAACAGGTTTTGATATAATTTTCTTTTGGGTAGCTAGGATGATGATGTTTGGTATGGAATTTTTAAATAAAGAACCATTTAAAGATATTTATGTTCATGCTTTAGTTCGTGATGAAAAAGGACAGAAAATGTCCAAGTCAAAAGGTAATGTAATAGATCCACTTGATTTAATTCAAAAATATAGTGCGGACGCTTTAAGATTTACTTTATTATCCATGGCTTCACCTGGTACTGACGTTAAACTTTCTGAAGATAGGGTTAAAGGATATAGGAATTTCTTAAATAAACTATGGAATGCTAATAATTTTTTAATACAAAATAAATGTAATTTAAAAAATGCAAAAAAACTTCCAAAATTAAAAGTTAATATCAATAAATGGATATATTTTGAGCTTTTACAAACATCCAATTTAATAAAGAAAAATATAGAAGATTATAGATTTGATGAAGCAGCTAAGAATGCTTATCATTTTGCATGGCATAAATATTGTGACTGGTACTTAGAATTATCAAAAACAATTCTTTTTTCAGACAATTTAAAAGCTAAAAATGAAGTTAAAGAAGTTTCCGCTTTTGTATTTAAAGAAATACTTATTATGCTTCATCCATTTATACCATTTGTTACTGAGAAAATATGGCTAACAAATAAATTTGATAACAAAAATAAGAATTTTTTAATGTTATCTAACTGGATCTCGGGTAAGTCTAAAAAAGATAGTGATCACAAACAAGTTCAGCAGATAATTGATATAATTTCTGAGATAAGATCTTTTAAAAATGAGCTTAACGTAAGTCCTGGCTCATTTATTGATGTATCTATTAGTTCTATTAAAAAAAATAATCAAAATTTCATGATTAATAATGAAATTATTATTAAAAAATTAGGCAGAATTAATAATTTCTTTAAAAAGGATCAAAATAAACCTGCTGCATCCTTAATTATATCAGGAGACCTATTTAAAATTTATTTTGATGAAAATGTTGATTTAAACGCAATTAAAGAAAACTTGTTGAAAAGACAAAACAAATACCAAGAAGAAATGGATAAAATCTCTCAAAGACTAAGCAATAAAGGCTTTGTTCAAAGAGCACCAAAAGATATTGTTCAGCAAGAAAAAACTAATTATAGTAATTTAAAGAATGATATTGAAAAAATTTCTTTAACTATTGAAAGCCTTTAATGAAAAAATTTAATAAAAAAAAGCTACCTAGTAGACATACTTCTTTAGGACCTGATAAAGCTCCTCAAAGATCATTCTATTATGCAATGAACTTAACTGAAAAAGATGTTGCAAAACCTTTTGTTGGTGTTGTTTCAACTTGGAATGAGGCAGCTCCATGCAATATTGCTTTAATGAGACAAGCTCAGTCAGTTAAAAAGGGCGTACAATCTGCAGGTGGTACTCCAAGAGAATTTTGCACAATTACAGTAACTGACGGTATTGCAATGGGTCACGAAGGAATGAAATCTTCATTAATTTCAAGAGATGTAATTGCAGATTCAACTGAATTAACAGTTAGAGGACATTGTTATGATGCTCTAGTTGGTGTTGCTGGCTGTGATAAATCTTTGCCAGGTTTAATGATGGCAATGGTAAGGTTAAATGTTCCAAGTGTTTTTATATACGGAGGATCAATTTTACCAGGTAGATTAAATGGTAAAGATATAACTGTTGTAGATGTTTTTGAAGGAGTTGGAAAGTATTCCTCAGGAAAAATATCAGAACACGCACTAAGAAAAATTGAATTAAAAGCATGTCCAACTGCTGGTGCTTGTGGTGGTCAGTTTACTGCTAATACAATGGCATGTGTATCAGAAGCAATGGGATTAGCTTTACCTTATTCTGCTGGAACTCCAGCTCCATTTAATAGAAGAGATAAATACGCTTTAGCAAGTGGAAAAGCAGTAATGAATTTATTAGCAAAAAATATTAGACCAAGAGATATTGTAACAAAAAAAGCATTAGAAAATGCTGCAACAATTGTTGCTGCAACAGGTGGATCAACAAATGCTGCTTTACACTTACCGGCTATTGCAAATGAAATTGGTATTAAATTTGATTTAATGGATGTTGCTAAAATATTTAAAAGAACTCCTTATCTTGCAGATTTAAAACCTGGTGGAAAATATGTAGCTAAAGATATGTGGAAAGCAGGTGGTGTTCCAATGTTACTTAAAACTCTTATGGATGGTGGATATATACACGGTAATTGCATGACGGTTACAGGCAAAACTATGAAAGAGAATTTAAAAAACGTTAAGTTTAATTCTAAGCAAAAAGTGATGAGAAAATATAATAATCCTTTATCTAAAGATGGAGGCGTTGTTGGAATGAAAGGAAACTTAGCTCCAGAAGGTGCAATTGTTAAAGTTGCTGGTTTAAAAAGATTGCAATTTACGGGAAGAGCAAGATGTTTTGATACTGAAGAAGCAGCTTACAAAGCTGTTAAGAATAGAAAATATAAAGACGGTGATATTATAATTATTAGATACGAAGGACCAAAAGGTGGACCTGGTATGAGAGAAATGCTTCAAACAACAGGAGCAATTTACGGTCAAGGTAAAGGAGAAAAAGTTGCACTTATAACAGATGGAAGATTTTCTGGCGCAACAAGAGGTTTTTGTATTGGACATGTTGGACCTGAAGCATCTGTAGGTGGACCAATAGCTTTACTTAGAAACGGAGACATAATTGATTTAGATGCGAAGAAGGGGACAATTAATGTTCGTTTAACTAAAAAAGAATTAGCTAAGAGAAGAAAGAAATGGAAACCAAAGAAAATTAACTTTGGAAATGGAACACTTTGGAAATATGCACAAACTGTAGGACCGGCTTATTTAGGTGCCCCAACACATCCAGGTGGTAAAAACGAAGTAAAAACTTACGCAGATATTTAATGAAAATAAGACCTGTAATTCTTTGCGGGGGTGCTGGAACAAGACTTTGGCCTAAGCAAAAAAAAACATCAAGCAAAGCAATTTATAAACTTTGGTAATTGGACATTATTAGGTAAAACTCTGGAGAGAGTAAAAGCATCTATATTTGATGCACCAATTATAAGCACAAATGCAAAATATTTAAGACAAGTTAAACAACACTTAAAGAAACACAAAATAAGAAAATATAAAATAGTTTTAGAACCAGCAAAAAGAAATACAGCACCAGCTATTTTAAGTACGGCATTAATTAAAGATATTCCAAACGAACAACCTTTAATGTTCTTGGCTGCTGATCATTTGATAGAGAAGGTTGGATTATTTAATAAAGCTATCAAAAAAAATCAAAAGAAACTCACTCAAAATAATATCTTTATATTTGGGATTAAACCCACAATGCCTTCAAGTGAATTTGGTTATTTTTTAACTAGAAATAATAAAGTCTCTAGATTTATAGAAAAACCAAAAGAGTCTAAAGCTAAACAAATAATAAGTAAAAAGGGTTATTGGAATTCTGGAATGTTTTATTTGAGAAAAGATTCAATAATTAATAATTTCAAAAAATACCAACCAAATATTTACCGAAACTGTAATAAAGCTGTAACAAAAGCAAAATATAAAAGTAATGTGTATTATTTAAACAAACAAGCATTTACTAAAGCAACAGCTAAGTCTTTCGACTATGCAATATTAGAAAAAACTAAAGATATAAACGCTATAAAATTAGATATTCCTTGGTCTGATTTAGGATCTTGGAAAGAAATCTGTAAAATGTATGGAAGAAATAAAAGACATTATTATAAAAAGAAGAATGTATTTCATAGACCTTGGGGTAGTTATGTAAATCTATTTAATGGTAAAGAATTCTTGATAAAAGAATTATATGTAAAACCAAAAGGTATATTAAGTCTTCAGAAACATCATCATAGAGCTGAGCACTGGGTAGTTACTGATGGTAAACCTAAAATTACTTTAAATAAGAAATATTTTACAATGAAACCTGATGAAACTATCTTTATTCCATTAGGAGCAATCCATAGAATAGAAAATCCCTACAAAAAACCAGTGAAAATTATTGAAGCACAAGTTGGATCTATACTAAAAGAAACGGATATCGTCAGATATCAAGATGTTTATGGAAGAGTAAAATAATTATTTTACAAGAAAATTCACTTTTTTATTTGATAGATTTAAATGAATTTTTTTATATGAACCAAAATTATCTCCATCAATTTGAACTGGTATCAAATCATTTCCATCAATAGTAATGTTTTGTGAATAAGTAGTAATAACATTTTTGTTTTTACTTAAATCACCATTAAGAATTATTAAGAATATAGAATATAATAAACTGATCCTAGTCAAATCCTTAAAAATATAGGTGACTAATTTATCTTCAAAAATATTTGTTTTATTTATTTTATGATGTCCGGCGTAATATTTGGTATTTGAAGATAATATCCAGTCTGCTTGATAAAATTGCCCATCAAAAGTTACATTTAATTTTTTATTATTCATAAATAAGAAATATTGAAAACCTTTGATGCCGAAAATAATTTTACCAAGAATTTTTTTAATTTTTGAATTAATTGAATGAACAATTTTTGCATCCCATCCTATACCAGCCATTAAAAAGAAATAATTCTCATTAATTTTTACAAGATTAGAGGATTTATAATTATTAGAAACCAACACATTTACTATATCATCAACTTTTTTATTCATTGATAATTCAGCTTGAAGTAGATTTGCAGTGCCAGCAGGAATATAACCTATAGCAAAATCGTCTTTAAAATTAAAATCATTGTTAATTAATTCATTAATTGCAAAAGAAACTGAACCATCTCCACCAGCTACTATTAGTCGATCATAATTTTTTTTATTAAAATCTTTAAAAATTTTCTTAGCTTGACTTATTGTATTGGTCTCAAAGTAGTCTACAGAATTGTTTTTTTTTAATTTAGATAAAACTTTATTTATGAACTTTGATTTTCTTCCAGCAGAAGAGTTCAAATTGTAAATTAAACAATACAACATAATTAATTCTTAAAAAATTTTTAACAAATTTGTAACATTCAAATGAAATAAGAATTACATGATTCGTGTTACAGTTGTGTTAAAAAAAGGTTTTTTAAATGCCTAATATACTTAAATACAAAAGTATATTTATTTCTGACGTGCATTTAGGTACCAAGGGATGTCAGGCAAATAAACTTTTAGAGTTTTTTAAAAACTCAAGATCTGAAAATCTTTATCTTGTAGGAGATATTATAGATATTTGGGAAATGCAAAAAAAATTCTATTGGCCACAGGAACACAATGATGTAATTCAAAAAATTTTAAGAAAAGCAAGACATGGTACTAAAGTCTTTTACATTATGGGTAATCATGACGAAATGTTAAGAAAATTTATTCCAATGCATTTTGGTGACATTCATATGGTTAATAGAGTAATTCATGAAACAAATGCTGGAAAAAAATATGTTGTTGTCCATGGTGATGCTTGGGATGGTGTTATGAAACATGCTAAATGGTTATCTAAACTTGGATCAATAGCCTATAATTTATTATTAAAATTGAATGTAATAATTAATTTTTTTAGAAGGTTGAGAGGAAAAGAATATTGGTCTCTTGCAAAATTTTTAAAGTATAAAGTCAAAAACGCAGTCAAATATATTGGTGAATACGAAAAGACAGTCTCAGATTATGCAAAAAGAAAGAAATTTGATGGAATTATTTGTGGCCACATCCATCATGCCGAGGATAGAGATTTTAATGGGGTTAATTATTTAAATTGTGGAGACTGGGTTGAATCTTGCACTGCATTAGCCGAAAATTATGATGGTAGTTTTGAAATATTATATTGGGACAAAATAAGAGAACAATATTTAGATAATAAAGAAATAATTAAACCAATTAAAACCGAAGAATTAAAAAAAGCTTCATAGTTAATGAAAATTTTAATAGCGACAGATGCATATTTTCCACAAGTAAATGGTGTCGTAAGAACCTTACATGAAACAGGCAATGTATTAAAAGAACAAGGTCATATTATAGAATATATTACACCACATTTATTTTTAACTTTTCCGATGCCGAAATATAACGAAATTAGGTTGTCTATAAATGTATGGCCAAGAGTTGGTAGTTTAATAAAGAAAATAAAACCTGATGCAATACATATTGCTACCGAAGGTCCTATAGGGACGATGGCAAGAAGATATTGTTTAAAAAATAATCTAAAGTTTACTACGAGTTTCCATACAAGATTTGATAAATATCTAAAACTTTACTTTCCTATTATACCAGCAAAATGGGCTGAAAAATTCTTAGCAAACTTTCATAACAAGGCCGAGAGAATTTTAGTAACAACAGAATCCATGAGAAAAGAATTAATCGATATAGGTATAGATAATAATAAAATGATTACTTGGACCAGAGGGGGAAATCATGGAGCCTTTAAGAAACCTAAAAAAATTGAATTACATCACAAAAGACCAATTTGGATTTATGTTGGAAGAGTTGCAGTTGAAAAAAACATAAGAGCTTTCTTAGAATGTGATTTAGAAGGTACAAAAATAATAATAGGAAAAGGACCCGATTTAAAAAAATTAAAAGAAGAATTCCCTAAAGATATTTTTTTAGGAGAAAAAACAAATGGTGCACTTGCATCATATTTTGCATCTTCTGATGTTTTTGTATTCCCTAGTAAAACAGATACATTTGGAATTGTAGTTACTGAGGCTTTAAATTGTGGTACTCCTGTAGCTGCTTATCCTGTTCCAGGTCCTAAAGATATATTTGAAGGATCCAAAATAAATTGTTTAGATAATGATCTTAAAGTTTCAGCCCATAAAGCTTTGAAAGTTGATCGAAATGATTGTCTTGAATTTGCAAAAAAATTTACTTGGGAAGAAACAGCAAAAATATTTTTTAATAATATTTCACCAAATCATTAGTAAACTTTTATTAATTTATTTGCATTAAAAAGAGTAATGATGCAAAATTAACTTATCTAA